>PDQG01000007.1 GCA_002747745.1 bacterium DOLZORAL124_38_8 | reverse complement strand
ATGCTCGGACTTCCAAAAAATGAAAATTTAGGAAAGTTAATTCATTGGTCACACGAAAAAGGATTATTTATGTTGGCAATTTGTCACGCACCAGCATCGTTATTGTCGGCAAATTTAGATACTGAAAAAGACTTTATTTACAAAGGCTATAAAATGTCGGCATTCCCTGATAGTGTTGATAAACAAAGTCCAATGATTGGTTATATGCCCGGTCATATGCTTTGGAAATTTGGCGAAGAATTACAAAAATTAGGCGTTAGTTTCGTGAATAAAAAAGCCGACAAAACTTGTCATATTGATAGAAAACTTATCACAGGAGCAAGTCCGCAATCTGCTAATAATTTTGGTAAATTATGTGCAGAAAAATTATTAAAATCAGTAAAAAAATAAAATTATGAACACAATAAAGAAATCTCATTTTTTAATCGGTGGAGCAGTTTTCACGATAGCAATAATTTACGCAATGTTTAGTAATATCATTGCAACAACAGGCGAAGTGCCTTGGTTTTTGGTAGGTATTTACCTTTTGGGACTAACACAAGCATTAGTATTTTATGCTTTTGGAAAAAAAGTATTTTCAAAAGGCACAATCAGTTCAGAGTCAAGTGCGATAGTTGCTTATCACGCTTGGGCGTGTTTTGTTTTTGGCTTAATGCTGATTTTTAATACCGAGGAATTGTTGCATTCTTCCACAGGTTTTACTTCTGTTATTGGGAATAATAACGACCGAGTAGGACTGCAACTAACACAAATTTGTGGAGCTTGGGTATTGGCTTATTCGCTATTTAGTTACGCTACGATTTTCTTTACAAAGAATAATTTTAAAACGGTTTTATTGTTGCATATTTTCGCAATTTGCGCTCAATTTTCAGAAGTTTTGATTAAAGTAAATTCTGACGGTGGTGTTTTTGGTTTGGGTGCGAAAATAAATACGCATCACGTTATTATTCAAGCAATAGGGATAGTATTTTTATTGGTAGCGTATAAACGAATGAAGAAAGAAAATAACTAAACATTAACGCCATCTAAATCCTCTTCCTTGCAAACAGCTTCTGTCACCGCTTTGATTACATCAAAATCATATCCTCGCCCCGCTAAAAACGCTGTTAACTTCTGTTTTGTGTCCCAAAAGCTCCACTGTTTTTGTTGTGCTCGTTTTTGTAACACTTTCCATTTATCAGTCGCTTGTTGCCTGGCTACTTGCAACACTTCTGTTGGCTCTACCACGTCTTCATACACGGATTCAAACAATTCACGGTCAATCCCCTTTTGAAAAATCTGAAACCCGATTTTTTGTTTTCCCCAACCAGAAATAAGTGCTTTATCACGTACATAACACTCAGTAAACCGTTTATCCGACACATAGCCTTGTTCTTCTGCCCAATCAACCATAGCGGACAAATTTTCGTCTGGAAAACGAGTTTTTAACTTTTCCGCCAACTGTTTTTTCGAATATTCTCGTTTAGACAAAAGCCACACTAAATATTTTTGTGCGGCTTGTTGTGTTTCGGTCAATTTCATCAAAAATTATTACTGAACCGTTATATAATTAACCATTCCGTATTTTTTATCAATATCTTTTTCCGACCAAATCTTATATTTTCCTGGTTTCAAATACACCGTAAACGAAGTTTTTTCGTTTCGACCGACTAACCCCCAATTTTTTACGCCGGCAATAGCAAACTGATGCGCAAACAACCCCGAGTTGTGCACCTTAAACGTTACCATCCCTGCTGGGACTGTTTTTTTTCCTAAATCAATCGCAAAATCATATTGAAACACTTTCACGATAGGTTCATTTTGCGGTTGGTTTACAACTGGCACCACCACTGAAGTATGTGGTCGCACTGGCAAAGGTTTCTCTTTTGAGCTAGGTTCTGAAGTCTGAGGAACTTCAACCACTTTATTAGCTGGCTGTTTCTTTTTTTCTGTCTTTTTCTCCACCGGTTTTTGTACTTTTTTTTCTAATTTTTGCGTAGGAACGTTTTTGGGCGGAATTACTTTCTTATCCGTCGTCGCTTTTTTCACCACGGTTTGAGTCTTTTTCGTTTGTTTTTTTTGTTGCAAAATTTGTTTTTCAGCCTCAGTTAAGACCGTTTCTGAATGCTTTTTATCCGTTTCTGATGGCACCGATACAGCTGGGTTTTCAATTGGTGTATCCGTAGCTTTATTCATATGCTTAAACCAATACACTCCACCAACAATCAGAGCCAGAACCGTTAATCGAATAAGAAATCTTTTCATCAACAAGAACTATAAAATATTTTGCCATTTTTGGCAAAATATTTTTTCATAATTTAGAAACCAACCCTATTTCCAAAATGATATTACGTATTGTCGCCAACAAAAATGATCTTCTTGTGCTTTGGATTTCTCTTTTCGAAGCAATGCGTATACCTTTTCAGAAATCAAACCTTTTTCATATAAATCTTTTTCAATAATTTTCTCTTTTCGAATACAAATATTTTTAGCGGTATCCAACAAGAATGGTTCAATAATTTCTGGATATTGATTACGCAGATGTTCTAATTTTTTCTCCGCTAATTTATACCATTTTGTGTACCGTTTTAAAATTTTCCCAATTATTTCGGCATCAGCAAACGCTTTATGCTGGTTTCGTAGTTCTTTAAAATCGAGCAATACTTGCCAACTTGCAATTCGACGTGAACGATAGTGTTGATATCGTTCGAGAATTTTTGCAGTACGATGCATTTCCTTTAGTTTTTTCAAAAGACAATGAGCGGGAACTTCCGGAATCATCGGAGCGTAGTGCGTGGTCAACTCAATTTCATCGGGCAAAATATCTTTTTCAAGACGATCAATCTGACGCAAAATACTTTCCCGCAAAATAGCATACCGACGTTCGGAAACTTCATTCAAACGGAAAAGTCGCAAGTAAGTTTTGAGTTCAATTCCCAACGCAAAGTGCGTTAAAACCTTTTCTATTTCTCGTTTGCTTCCGCCCAATAAATCATGCAATGAATTTTTTAGCGCTACTTCTAGCGTATCTTTTTGTGTTTCATACGAAGATTTCATCTCTTCAAATGGTTGTTTTTTAATGTATTTCTTCGCAAATAAAGTTTTTAAAAACTGTTGTACCCGCTCGTTTGTCAATAATTTGGCTTCGGTTTGTTGAATGGTTTCAGCATCACTCAACTGTACCAAATTGAACTTTTTGAGCCAAAAAGATACCGTCGTCGCATTAAGGAAGAACGTTGCCAAAATTACGCCCGTGGCCATCGCATAAAATTCGTGCAAATACGGAAAATCGTTCGGAATTAATAACAACGCTACCGCGGCTAAAGCTCCACGAATTCCGCCCCAAACGGTAATGAATTGATACGAAAACGGACTTTTATCCACGGATTTTCGAAACCAATTCGTTCCCAAAAAGTTTAAGAACACTGATACTGGACGGGCCACGCACAAACAAATAAAAGTCGCCACCAGTACCATTTGCCAATGTTCCCAGAATGGAACTTGTCCGAGTTTTATTCCGAGTAATAAGAAGATGAGCGAATTTGAGATAAATTCTAAAAAACTCCAAATATCAACAAATGATTTTTGTCTTTCAGGCGAGAAGCGAGTTTTTCCAAAACTTCCCATAATAATCCCGGCCGTCATGGTGGCAAGAATCCCTGATGAATGGAATAAAGCTTCGGCTATAATGAACGTTACATGAGCCAAAATAAGACTCAACGTCATTTGCACCCCTTTATTTTCTGATTTAATAATGGCAAACGTGAAAAACTTACCTAATACCAATCCAATTCCAACCCCCGTCGCAATATTGAGTAAAAAGTGTCCAATTTCTGAAATATGAAAGGCTTCCTGCCCAAAGGTAGCCCAACTCAATAACAAAAACTGAAAAACAATCAACGCCGTTCCGTCATTCAATAAACTCTCTCCATCCACAATCGTTGATAGTTTTTTAGGAGCCCGCATTTCTTTGAAAATAGCCAATACGGCCACTGGATCAGTAGCCGAAATTAACGCCCCAAACAAAAGCCCCGCCCCCAAAGGAAAATCAAAGAAGTAATGTAAGCTGTAGCCAATAATGATAATGGAAATAAGCAATCCAATCGTGGCCAAAGACGCCACTTCTAAGAGCAATCCACGAAAATGCCGAAAATTTAGGTGATAAGAAGATTCAAAAATAAGACTGGGCAAAAATACGTAGAACACAATTTCTGGAGAAAACGAAAGCGAGCTTGTTTCAAACGAAAATGGTAAAAAAGATAATACATACGGAATAACTATTCCCACCGCTAACAATAATACCGCAAATGGTAATTTAACGCGCTTGGAAATAATTTGTACTAAGGTGGCAATTCCTAATAATGAAAAAACCCAAACGGCTCCTGATAAAAATGTATCATGCATACTGCAACAAATTTAAAAATAAAAAAACCGATTTTCATCGGTTATTTCTGTGTATATATTTTTTACTTATTGTCTTTAAACACTAATCCGTGGTAGGTCCAAACTTTCACTCCAATAATTCCATAGGTTGTGTCGGCTTCAGCTCGAGCATAATCAATATTCGCTCGCAATGTATGAAGCGGCACAGTTCCTTCTGTGTAAGTTTCACTTCGGGCAATATCTACTCCATTCAACCGCCCAGACACTTTAATTTTAATTCCTTTTACCCCTGCTTCTTGTGCTTTTCGAATCATCATTTTGCAGACTCGTCGGAATGGGAATCGTTTTTCAATTTGTGCTGCTACATCAGTCGCAATCAATTGAGCATTTGCATCTGGTTTAAATATTTCTTGAATAGAAACATCAAACGTATCGTTGAATTTTTCTGATAATTCAGCATTCAATTTTTTAATATTTTCTCCACTTCGACCAATAATCAATCCTGGTTTTCCAGAATGAACGACTACTTCTGTTTTTTGAGCTGTTCGTTTAATCTCAATTTTTGAGACATACATTTCAGCCAGTTTTTCGTTCAAAAATTTTCGAATCGCAATATCTTGCAACAAGAATTTTTTGAAATTTCGGTTATTGGCATACCAAGTAGAATCCCATTTTCTGGTAATACCAATTCGAAGTGAGTGCGGTGATACTTTTCTTCCCATTATTTAGTTTCGGCTAATTCAATTGTAATATGTGTAGTTGGTTTTCGCAAGGGCAATGCTCGCCCTCGAGTTGATGGCAAGTACCGTTTGTAAACCGGACCTTTATTAATAATCAAAGATTCAATTACCAAATTTGATCGATTTTTTCCATCGTTATGTTCAGCATTGGCAACCGCTGATTTCAAAACTTTCAACAATACTTGTGCGGGTTTATTCGCTGTAAATCGCAATACATCTAAAGCTTTTTCAGCGTTCATCCCTCGTACCAATCCAGCCACGATGTTGGCTTTCTTTGGAGACATTCTAATACCACGTAAATGTGCTTTCATAGTTTATTTAAGAGTAATTATTTATTTTTTACCACTTCCGGCATGTCCTCGGAATTTTCGAGTTGGAGAGAATTCCCCTAATTTATGCCCTACCATAGCTTCTGTACAAAGTACTGACACAAATTCTTTTCCATTATGTACCGCGAATGTATGCCCCACAAACAATGGGTGAATAGCACACGCTCGTGACCAAGTTTTAATAACTCGTTTTTTTCCTTCGGCATTCAAAGCTTCTACTTTTTTTACCAATCGTGCGTCAACAAATGGACCTTTCTTTAATGATCTAGACATGATATATTGTTAGATTAATTACTTTTTCTTCGCTCGATGTCGTGATCGAAGAATAAATTTATCAGATACTTTATTTTTTCGAGTTTTTACTCCTAGAGCATGAGCTCCCCATGGAGTTTTTGGATACGCCATACCAATTGGTGAAGCTCCTTCTCCCCCTCCGTGTGGATGGTCACAAGGATTCATCACTTTCCCTCGTACTTGTGGTCGTCGTCCCATATGTCGAACTCGTCCCGCTTTCCCAATCTTCATCAAAGATCGTTCTTCGTTACTTACCGTTCCAATAGTGGCAAAACATTCTTTGTGCACTAATCGAATTTCACCAGAGTTCAATTCAATTTGAGCCATTTCTCCATCCAATGAAACCAATTTTGCTGATTGCCCAGCTGATCGAACCATTTGTCCACCTTTATTGAGTTTCATTTCTACATTGTAGACCAAAAACCCTACTGGGATGTTTTTCAATTGCATTCGGTTTCCATTTTCAGGTTTCGCCGCAATATCGGTCATCACTTCATCTCCTTTTTGAATTCCTTTCCAAGCCAAAACATATCGTTTATCTCCGTCAGCGTAATTCAACAAAGCAATGTACGCCGTTCGGTTTGGATCATATTCAACTTCCGCCACTTTGGCTGGAATTCCTAATTTTTCAGTTCGTTTAAAATCAACAACTCGGTATTGAGGTCGTGTTCCCCCTCCTCGATGTCGAATAGAGATAGTTCCTCCCGCTCGACCGTTAATTTTTTTTCCTCGCTTCAATAATTTTCGCACTTGTGGTTTATTCGTAGTTAATTCACTACCGTCCATCACGCTCATTCCTCGCGAAGCATTACTGTATGGCTTAATATTTCTAACTCCCATCTTTATTTAAACGCATTAAAATCTAATGTCTGTCCTTCTTGCAACGTAATAATTGCTTTTTTCTTTTCCGCTCGTTTTTGAGCGACCGTCCCTCGACCAATCAATCGAGTTTTGGCTGGATTTTTTACAATATTTACTTTTTCTACGTCTTTTCCGTAGAATTCTTTAATAGCATTTTTTATGTCTCCTTTGGTTGCTCCTGAATGTACATAGAAAACATATTTTCCAACTAATTGTTGTACCGTTTTCTCTGTTTGAACCGGAGCCAATAATACATCTGATACTAACATCTTATTTCTTGTGGCTTAAAAATACTTCTTCTGTTTTTGCCAAAGCATCTTCAAAGAAACAAACTTTTTCAGCATGCAATACATCAAATGGATTCAAGTATGAAGCCAAGATCGTTTTTACATTTGGCAAATTATTCATTGATTTTCGCAAATTTTCATCTTTATCCGCAAACACGAATAAGTATTTTTTTGCTTCTGGTAATTTATCGAGCACCGCCACAAATTCTTTTGTTTTTGGAGCTTCCATATTCATTTTTTCCAACGCAAACACATTTGATTGTTGCGCTTGAAGAGACAACGAAGAAAACAACGCCGCTCGTCGTTCTTTTTTTGGCATATCTTTCGCAAAATTTCGAACATTTCGTGGCGCATGAACCGCTCCCCCTCCTCGCAAAAGGTTTGTAGTCAATGAACCTCGTCGAGCATTTCCTGTTCCTTTTTGTCGAAAAGCTTTTTTTCGTGTAGCTGAGACGTCCCCACGAGCTTGAACATGAGCAATAGCATTTCGTCGATTTGCTAATCGCATCAACACCGCTCGGTGCATCAAATCTTCATTTATATTAGCTTCAAACAAATCAGCAGAAACCGCTTTCTGTTTTTTTGTTCCGTCAATAGCAAATAAATCTATCTTCATATTATCCTATAAGCGTTAAGTATCCTTTTTTAGCCCCAGGAACAGCCCCCCGAACGGCAACAAGTTTATTTTCTGTATCTACTTGCACAATTTTTGTTTTAAGCGTGATTTTATCAACTCCATAATGTCCAGGCATTTTTTTCCCTTTCAAAATTCGACCTGGTTTCGCACACATCCCTACAGAACCTGGTTCTCGATGATGATGTGATCCATGAGTTTCTCGCCCTCGAGCAAAATTGTGTCGTTTAATAACTCCTGAAAAACCTCGACCTTTTGAAGTACCTGAAATTTTCACTTCCATTCCATCTTCCAATCCATCCAAAGAAACTTTCGCTCCTTTTTCGAGTCCATCAGTATCAATATCTAATTCTTTAATAACAGCGAATTTATTAGAAATATTTCCTTTGTCCGCTAATTTTTTCGTACTTGGAAATCCTCCTAATACTACCGCAGAGTACCCATCAGTATCAACGGTTTTTACTTGTAAAACTTCTGCCTCAGGCACAAACAATACCGTAACAGGAGTAATTTTTCCTGTATCTGGGCAAATAACCCGAGTCATCCCCAATTTCTGTGCAATAATACCTTTCATTATGATACCATTTTAATTTCTACGTCAACACCAGCGGGCAACGACAAATTTTGCAAAGACTCAATAGTCTTACTTGTCGGTTCCTTAATATCAACCAATCGTTTATGCGTACGAATTTCGTACTGATCCCGTGCATCCTTATTCACAAAGAATGAACGATTCACGGTATATTTCTTAATTTTTGTTGGCAATGGCACTGGTCCTGAAACCAATGAACCACCTCTTTCAGCTGTATCTACGATAGATTTCGCTGCTTCATCGATGATTGTATAATCAAATGATCGTACAACAATCCTCACTCTTGAAGCTGCCTTTGTTTCGGTTTTTTTAGACTTTGTAGTTGCCATTACTTTTCAAGAATTATAAAAAAGCTCGGCGATATTAAGAGAACGGATAAACTTGTCAAATTTTTTAAAGCAGTTTTTTAAAAATCCCCCTAAAACACTTCCTTACCAAACTAAAAACAAAATTCCAAAAGACATTTTCAGCTGTATACCAAAGATTTTTAATACAACTCAAGAAGATAATTATATAACCAATTTTAATCCACCACCTTCAAATAACAATCTTCACACAGTATTTTTTCTGGACGGTCTGGAGCAAAGGTCGTTTGGATTGCTTTTTGGCAATCCGCACAGGTTCGTTGATACAGTTTTCGTGGGTTTCGCAGTTTCATTCGGTCTTTATGTCGTTCATCTGGGTGTAAACGTGGAATTGGAAGATTCATTTTGCGGTAGAACTTCAGTTCCGCTTTTTGAATTTGGTATGGTTTTCCACTCCGTTCACAGAATAACACTTTGGTTAATATATTATCTCCAACTTCTTGTATATCATCAGGTATTTGGTTCCAATCAAATGATTGTTTTAATGTTTCATATTTTTTATTAATTGTTTCTTCTTTCCATTTATAGCCTCTCTTTTCTGCTCCATCCTTTGTAAGTGGATAGTATTCTTGGGCAAAAGTTTGATTATAAGAAAGTGGAGATAAAGCAACTGGGAAAAACTCACCCCACTCGCCGGTTTGTTTCATATGATTTATTATTTTTTCTCGTAGTTCAAAATATTCTTCCTTACTATATTGCTTATTAAGAATACAATATTGGGCATTTCTTAAACCAACACAACCAAAAAGATTTTTAGAAAGATTTGTAAAGTAACAATAATGAGAATCTCTAATAGTAGGAAAGCAATGAGTAGAAAACAAATCCCTATACACGTTATCTCCAATGTTTGTACATTCATACAAAAGTTCGGCATTCAAACCAATATCCGTACAGTCCATGGCATCTTTTGCATCTTCCCAGCCCTGCTGAATGTATTTACAATCTTCCTGTCGTCTAGAATCAAAACAATAGCAAGCATTTTTCGAATTTGTTAAATAGTCACCTAAAACATTCTCGTTTTGAACCCCATATATAAATTTATGGGGAAATTTTTTTACAAAATCCAAAAAATTCTTTCGCAAATGATATATACCCTGATTCGTCTCTAACGATAATTCATTTATTTTTTGTTCATATTCACGCTTCGTATAAGGTTTGTTCAAAAAATAATATTTCTTATTTCTCAGATTCACACAACCAAAACAATTTTCACAACCAATACAATTTTTTGAGAACCAAACCGATGAACAATTGGTAGAATTTTGAGTAAAAAGACACTCATAACAATTCAAACAATCAATACATTCAAAACAGAGTTGTGATTTTTCTACCCGAAAACAATCGAAACAATCCTGACAATTATTTATTGAAAAACTGTAACAACAATCTTCGTTAAAACCCGAATCAAAAATCAAATAACAATTCTTATTTTTACAAGCTGCATGAGTATAATCTGAGTTTTCATCTCTTGAAAAATTTCTCGAAACAGGCGGAATAAAAGACGAATAAAGTAGCGCTTTAAATTGCTCAAAGAATGGTTTTGAAAAGTCAAAATCTCGCCCAAAATCTCTTCCGTCCCATTCATCACTCCACCAGTATTCAATATCAACCACTTGCAAAGGAATATCTGGAGAAAAGATAGAAACCAATTCTTTTCCTGTCACCACACACGTCCTTTTGTATAAGTTTCGTAAATTAATCCAAGAATATCGTCTCCGTTGTCGCTCATCAGGACACAATGTTGGCAAACCAATAAGTAATTCTTGCAGAATATTGGATTCGCTTATACTTGCCGACTCGCCCACTGGCAAACTCGTCAACTTCTCCAATTGTTCTGCCGTAATCACCCCCATTTTGGCATAAAATTCTAAATCATCTTTTGTGATTTCAAATTTTTCTCCCGATTTCCGACATATTCGTTCTATCATTTTATTTGGATTGTAAATTTTGTAAAAATACCGACAGATCCCAACGAGACAAGGGCGAGACACTTGCAGTAAACACGCGGTCTCCGAACTGATTATACAAGCACTGAGCTGCAGCGCCAATCATAGCAGCGTTATCGGTACAATACGCAAAGTTTTTCGGTCGTAACAATGCCCGTCCTTGTTTTTTTAAAAACGTCTCAAACGACGACCGCAAGTACGTGTTGGCCGAAACTCCGCCCACAAAATGTACTTGTTGAATATCTGGAAATCGCTCTAACACACGCGTAATTTTTTTGTGAAAAATTCGTTCGACCGCTTTTTCAAACGAAGCACACACATCGTTTACAAATTGCTCCGACAATACACCGTGCGCGTCCTTTTCGGCTTCAACCAAACGGAATATCGCTGATTTTAATCCTGAAAACGAAAAATCAAGTGACTCTTTGGCTAAATAAATACGCGGTAAATCGTATTGCTCCCGATTTCCTTTTAACGCTCGGTCAGACACAATTGGCCCACCAGGATACCCTAATCCCAGCATACGAGCGGTTTTATCAAATGCTTCTCCTGCCGCGTCATCAAGCGTGGTGCCAAGCAATTCAACCTCGCAAAAACTTTTCCATACATACATACTTGTGTGCCCCCCCGAAACCGTCAACACCAAAACCGGAAACTGAATATCAGACGGTTTCCGCTCCAATAAAGACGAACAAATATGCCCATAAATATGATGCACGGGAATAAGTGGTTTTTGGTACAAATGTGCCAAAAAAGTCGCCGCCGTGGTTCCGGTTAACAGCGAAGTTTGGAGCCCTGGCCCTTGTGTAACCGCCACCGCATCAATATCTTGCATCGAACATTTGGCCGTTTCTAATGCTTGTTCATAAGTTCTACGCCAGTTTTCAGCGTGCAAACGGGCGGCCAACTCGGGTACAACGCCTCCCCACGCTTCATGGTCGGATTGAGAAATACGCACATTACTCAAAACTTTAGTGCCGTCTTCTATTACGGCCACCGCCGTATCATCACACGAAGTCTCAAAAGCTAAAATTTTCATACAGTGTTACTATAAACATTTCTTCTTTTTTGACAAAACACTTCAACACGCACCTTAAAAGTTTGCAAAAACATCATTTTATTTACCATGCGTATATGAAAAAAGTCTTCCCTATTTTATGCCTCTATTTTGTCAACGGTATCAGTTTTTTTATTCTGATTCCCGTGCTCCCATTTATCGTGCAAAGTTACGGCGCCAGCAAGATTTGGTATAGTATTCTAATTGCCTCATTTTCCGCCGCACAATTTATTGGTAGTGCGTGGCTCGGAAAACTGAGTGATATTTACGGACGAAAAAAAATATTAATTCTCAGTCAGGCAGGAACGCTTCTCAGTTGGCTTATTTTCAGCGGAGCCTATTTTGTGGACCAGAATTTTTTAGGACTCGCCTTTGCCCCATTACTGGTCATTGGAATTTCTCGGTTAACCGATGGACTAACTGGTGGGAATAATTCTGTGGCGGGGGCCTACATTGCCGATTTAATTCCCCCTAAAGAACGACCTCAATATTTTGGCTATGTTGGAGCCGCCTTTGGGTTAGCCATGATTATTGGTCCCACACTCGGAGGGTTTTCATCCAGTTTTTCCATTGGTTATCTCGGAACAGCTCTCGTAGCAACGCTAATTTCATTCGTTACGTTATTAAGTTTGTTTGGATTAAAAGAATCTTTATCGGTGCAACATCGGGCTCCGCACACTAAATTTTCACTTCTACAACACCTCCAATTATGGAAAAAAATACGACATTTTTCGAACAATAAATTTGTTCTAAATATTTTTAACATCAATGGAACCTTTTCATTTGTTATGAGTGGATACAGTTCTATTATAGCTCTTTATATTATTGATTTATTTCAGTTCACCCCCAAAGAATTAGGATTTTTCTTTTTGGCCAGTGGCGTCTTTATGATGATAAACCAAACCTTCGTTTTAAAATTATTCCTCAAAAAATTCGGCCCACTCAAAACCCTCATGCTCGGACAGCTCGCCCTATTTGTTGGTTTATTATTATTTACCATTCCCGTGAATATTGGCGTGTTTGTCGGCCTATATTATTTTATTAATTTAGGAATTTCACTCAGTTTTCCAACCATTAAATCATTACTGTCTCACGCGGTTGACCAAACCAAACAAGGCGAAGCATCCGGACTTAATGAATCTATTAGTTCCATTATGGCCGTTTTCTCCCCCATTCTTACAGGCTTTCTTTATGTAACAATTGGCGGATACACCTTTGTTATAATCGCCCTTATACTATTATTCGAGATTTTTTATTTCCAAACATTACGTCGGTTATAACTGTAAATCGTCTTCTTCGGGCAACATCATCATTATCCTATCATGAGGAGATTCTGGATAATTTATGAAATCAGGATCAACACGGGGCTCATCGAACATTTTACTGAAACTATATTCTTTCATAAATTTTTCCCAAGATTCATTAATCCTTTTCATAAAACCTCCATCATAATCTACACTTATATGATGTGAGCCCTGTTCATCAATAGGCACTTCATCAACTCGAAAACCGTTAATTATTTCAGACATAATACATAATGGTTAATAAACATAATTATATTATACACCATTTTAAAAAAAAATCAACAAAAATCTTCCCCCTTACAATAACGGCGACCCAAAATCGTCTTCTTCCATTCCTAACGCTGCGGGTTGACTTTCCGTTTTGGGTTTCGACGTTTTTTTCGCAGAAACATTTTTCTCTTTTTTCGGAGCTTCAGTTTTGCCTTCTTCCCAATTTTTAAGCAGTTCTTGCACTTGCTCTACTGGACGACAATAATTTTCTCGTGAGTTTTTCATACATTCCTCGGCAAAATTTTCTTTCGGATTACTAATAAACAATGTTCGACCAGAAAACGCTTCTCGCAGTTCACCGTTGATAGATAATTTCGTATAAAATTCTCGCACTCCTAAATTAATAATGTCTCGTTCTGAAAATCGTGGATTATATTCTTGCGCTAGAATAGCCGCATCGTCTCCTCCCACTCGGAACGAAATCATTGACCCAACATTCCCAAACACGGTGGTACGAATTTTGTTTGATAATTGCCCCAAGAACTGATGAGCAATCGTTAAATTCAAACGATATTTTCGGGCTTCCGACAAGATTTCATCAAAGGTATCCGTCGCAAAGTTTTGGAACTCATCGACGTAAAAATAGAAATCCACTCGATCTTCTTCTTTCGTATCGGCTCGACTCATCGCCGCTTGATATATTTTAGTAATGGCCATCGCCCCCAGCAAAGCGGCATTTTCTTCTCCCAAAATCCCTTTTGATACCTTCATCAACAAGATTTTCTGGTTATCCATAATTTCTCGGAAATCCAACTTATTATCGGGTTGCGACACCATGTTTCGAATCATATCAGTGGCAACAAACTGCCCAACTTTATTCAAAAGTGGTGTAATGGCTTCACTATCAAATTTTTCTGACCACCCCGCAAATTCGTTTACCCAAAAGTTTTTTACGTTTGACTCTTTAATATTTCGCACAATCATTTGCCGATAATTTTTATCGGTCAACATTTTTAAAATCGAGAAAATCGTCGTTCCAGGCGTATCTAACAAGGCCAAAGTAGTGTACCGCAATACATGCTCGAGCCGTGGCGTCCAGTTCGCCCCAAATAGTTTTTTAAAAATTTCAATAAACCCAATCGTTACCCGCATTTTTAGTTTGGGCGGCACATCCGCCAGCGGATTAAACGTAATTGGAAACTCGGTATCAGACGGATCAAACACAATCACGTCTTTGATTCGTTCCTTTGGCACCATCGTTAACACATTGTCTACCAAATCTCCATGCGGATCTAAAATCGCCACGCCTTTTCCGGCTTCAATATCAGACTTAATCAACAATTCCAACATTTTCGATTTCCCACTCCCCGATTTCCCAACCGCATACAAATGTCGGCGACGGTCTTTTCGGTAGAGCCCAAACGGAATCGCTTTTCCATGGAAATTAGTTTCACCAAAAAACGAAATATCTTTACTTCCCTTTTCGACTGGTAAATCAGCTGGCGGTTCTCCTTTTTTTGATAACACGTGAATCAGATTTGGTACTTCACGCGCATTTGGCAGATGGTAAATCGTTGCCAACTCTTTGGCTGACAACATAAAGCTGTTGTGTGATTTTCGTAAACGGAAATTTCGCAAATCTGCTTTCGAGTTTCTCCGAATAGTTCCTGCATCAATTTGATTTAAATCAAGCGTATTAAAATTTTGCCAAGCACCAATCAGTGCTTTCATTCGAATATCTGCCACCGCTTGATTTCCTTCAGACAACGTTACTAACCGAATCGAAACCTGAAAAGATCGTTGTGCAACTTTCTCTTTAATTTTAGTATCAAACGATTCTTTCACGCCTTTTTTAAACCAATATTTGACCCGAAAAGACTGCGAGATTTTATTAAATCGTTGTTTCCATTTTAATTTAAAATGATGCATCCCCGAATCTTCTTTCGGACTCACCACCGTTTGAATCCAAATCCCTTCTCCCGGTTTTACTTTCGACATCACGTTCAAAATCCCTGACAAAGAATTTCCATCAAATAAGTCATACGTTTTGAGTGGAAACAAATCATTTTGTCGCAAACTCAATTCGGTCGTACAAAACTTTGTATTCGTAGTTATTTTTTTCGTAAAATCATCAATTTCTAAAATTTCCGTATCCGGCATACTCGCATAAATCAACCCCTCCACAATATTGGCGGTCGCTTCATCGGCTGTATAACAAAACCCCATATTTTGCCCCATCGCAATAATTTCAAACGAAACCTGCCGATCTAAAATCGATTCGTGCATTTGCACCAATATTTCTTCAAAAGCTCGGGCGTTCTTTTTGTTATCTTGCTGAATATGAACCAAATATGTTTTCTTCTTCATTTTCCGAAGATTATTATACAAATAATGAAAAAAAAATAAAGCCGAAAAAAACAACTTTTCAAGTCAAGAATTGAACCCAAAAACACTGACCACAAAAAGAAAAAACCTCTATCAAAAGGCCTAAATAGAGACTCTGGAGCCACTGACGGGATTTGAACCCGTGACCTCACCCTTACCATGGGTGCGCTCTACCACCTGAGCTACAGCGGCAAGTATTTGCCAACAAATTATACAAAAAACAATTACGCTTCAAAATTATTTTTATTAAAAAATCCCCCGAAACAAATTCGGGGAATTATGAATTATGAAAATTTATTCTTAATTAACCAATAAAATATATTGTCATTGCGAGCGTGAGCGTGGCAACCCACTTCAAAATTATATCTTTATATATTTTCTCCTCTATTAAAGGGAGGATTTTTTTTAGTCAACCACTTGCAAATAACACGATTCACACAATATTTTTTCTGGACGGTCAGGGGCAAACGTCGTTTGAATTTCACACCCACAATCACCACAAGTTCGTTTCCACAAAGCTCGCGGATTCCGCAACGCCATTCGGTCTTTGTGACGTTCATCAGGATGTAAACGTGGAATCGGCAGATTCATTTTTCGATAAAATCGTAATTCTGCCTTTTGAATTTTATATAACTTTCCACTTCGTTCACATTGCAATATTTTGGTTACTATTTCATCTGATACATCCGCAATATCATCAGGTATTTGATACATTTCTCCTTTATATTTCGTAGTAACAACATCCTCTTTCCATTGATAATTTTGAGCTACCGCCATCTCTTTGGTGAGCGGAAAATATTCATTCGCAACCGATTCATTGTAAGCAAAAGACGAAATATTCACCGGGAAATATTCTCCCCATTCACCCGTTTTTTTCATATGCTCGATGATTTGAGGAACCAACATTTCATATTCTTCTTGTGTATACTGCTTATTCAAAATACAATATTGTTTCTTTCGCAAACCAACACATCCAAAACAATCCTTACAAGACCAACAATAATTGCAATAATCTAACTTTGAAGATTGTTCAAAACAATACAAAGAAAACCGTAAATTCTGCACATCATATCCACAAGTCGAACACTCATACAACAATTCTGCATTCACCCCAATTTCCATACAATCTTGCACATCTCGTGCCGTTTCAAATCCTTGGTAGACATATTTGCAGTCATGTTGATTCCTCGAATCATAACAATACAAAGCATTCTTACAATTGGTTAAATAATTTCCCAACACCCCCTCATTTTGTCTTCCCTCCATAAATTTATACGGAAATTGTTGGCAATAATCTTGAAATTTTTCTCGTAATCCAGCTACAGACGAATGCCTTGTTAACAACAACAAATCAATTTTTTGCTGATATTCTGCCGGCGAACATTTCTGATTCAAAAAATAATATTCTTTGTTGCGCAAATTCACACACCCAAAACAATTGTTACATCCAATACAATTTTTTAAAAACCACGAATTAGAACAGTTTTGGGAATTTTGCAAAAATTTTGAATCATAACAATTTTGACAATCTATATTTTCGTACCCTAATTCTGACTTATCAACACGAAACGAATCATACACATTTTCACAGTTATTTAGTGAAGTGCTGTAGGCACAATCTCTATTAAAATCAGAGTCGACAAGTAAATAACAATTTTTACTTTTTCCACAGTGATGAGTATAAGCTGAATTTTCATCAAAAGAGGGCGTATTCATCAAATTAGGACGAGCCGAAACCTTATTTAACGCTGAAAATTGCTCAAAAAACGGACGAGAAAAATCGAAACTTCGTCCCGTCTTCAAACCATCAAAATCATCCGAATACCAGTGCGAAATAGAAACAACTGGAATACCTGACTCTGGAGAATAATTAGAAATAAGTGATTTATGTGTTTCCGAACAAGAATTTTTATGTAGTACTCGTTGATTAATGGAAGCTAACCTCCGTCTTTGTCTTTCGGTTGGACACAACGTAGGCAAGCCAACCAACAATTCAGCTGGAATATCGGCTTCATTTATACTCGCAGACCTACCAACTTGCAAACTCGTTAACGTCTCCAACTGCTCCTTCGTAACCACGTCCATTTTCATGTAAAATTCCAAATCTTCTTTCGTGATTTCAAATTTTTCTCCCGACACCCGACAGATTCTTTCTATCATCAAATTATACTATGGTTATTTTGCTAAAAATTTCATTTTCTAACTCAAACAAACGAGCTTGTTTTTGTTTCATAATCGACATTTCTTCTGCTGAAATAGAGGTTGATTCATCGAGATATTTTAAAACAAATTCATCGTAATCTCTATTTAAATTTTCCCACATACATTTTAATTTCTCCATTTTGCAATCAAATTATGATATCTACGATGATTATAAAACATCTTTTTATAAAACAAAAAACATAAACAGTCAAAATATGTAAAACCGTTTACAGAAAACACTTTATTGACAATATTTTTTGTCGAAAAAAATTTACAAATGAATTTTCGTGTGATACAATAAACAAAAAAAAATGATAGAAACTCAATTAAAACAATTAGGATTATCAACCGAAGAAGCCAACATTTACTTAATGTTGCTTAAATACGGAACCTCAAACGTGTCACAAATTAGTCGCATTACCAAAATTGGTCGGGTAAATTGCTATCATTATATCGAAAAGTTACTCCAACAAGGACTTATTTCTAAATCGCAAAAACATAAAGTTAATTCATATTCAGCTGAAAACCCCAAAATTTTTCTTAATCAAGGCAAAGCTCGGCTCAATTTAATCGAAACGCTCGTGCCACAATTACTCGCTATAACCAGTTTTAACCCCAGCAAACCAAACATCCAGTTATTCGAAGGGAAAGAAGGTATCAAAAATATTTTTGAAGCCATGATTCAACAACAAAACCAAGAAATTGTAAGTTTTTCGAATCTTAAAACTCTGGGAGAATTTTTACCCGATTTTTTGCCCCAACACTTTTCACAACGGTTTGAGAAAAACATCAAAACACGATTTATTTCTCCTTGGACGGAAGAAGCTGATGATTTTGAAAACAAATTTTTTCCCAACAATTATCCCACCAAATTATCTGAAATATTTTTAACTTCGGCCGAAGATTTTAGTTTTGTATCCGAAATATCTATTTTTGCAGGAAGTATTGCTATCATGAACCTTAACGAGCATAACCCAATTGGAATTTTGATTGAAAATTCGGAACTTTACAAAACCCAAAAAGCTATTTTTGATCTTGCTTGGCTTGGCGCTACAAGTTTTATTACGCGATAAACCCGCCTTTTAGGCAAACGATTCTGATTGAAAGTGCGTAATAACGCAATATAATGGAATTGAATTTTTTAATTTTTATCAAATGAAAACAAAAATCGTATCAATTTTGTGTTTGTCACTCTTTTTAGTGGCTTGTAATCAAAACACAACCACCAATCCCGATAAAACACCTACCAAAACCGTTGTTACCGAAGAAAAAACAAACCCAATCCAACCAGCAGAAACTACCGTTGAAGAAAAAACTGTTGTTGAGGAAGTAGACCTCGCTGCCCCAATGAAAGCAATGGATAACATCAAACAAAATGATTTGGTTAACAGTATTCAATCATTCAAACTAGCCGACGAAGGAAGTTTTAAATCGTGTGTTAAATACGCCGTTGAAAATTGTCAGCAAGAAACGGTCAACCAAAAAGCCCTTGCTGATAAATCTGATGCGTCTTGTGATTTATTAAAAGACGAATACGCCAAAACGAATTGTAAGAATACTTTATGGACACAATTAGCGCAACAAGACCAAAAAGCCGAATTATGTGAAAAAATTACCGATAAGTACCAACAAGCCGATTGTAAAAATAATATCTTTACACAACAAGCCGTCGCAGCTAAGAATCCTAAACTATGTGATAAAGTAAAAATGTACATCGAACCAATGCCAAACGCCGAAGGTGAAAAAACTGACGCTAAAATGGCCGACATGGAAGACTACCGAAAACAAGACTGTTTAGAACAAGTAAAATTTGCCAAGGAAATGCCTGAAATGGATAAAATGGCAGATGAAACACCTGCAACCCCAGTCGAAGAACCAGCCAAACCCGTGGCGGAACCAACCGAAAAATAATTTCAAACAAAAAAAACCGCTCAACTGAGCGGTTTTTTGGTATTCAATTTTAAACCTATCCTCGCAGTTCAGCCATTACCGCTTTTCGTTTCGTCGCTTTTTGTTTCATTAAAAAGCTTCCTACCACAGCAATATCCGCTCCTGCGGCTTCTACGGCTCGAATCGTTTCGGTATTCACTCCCCCATCAACTTCAATTTCGCCTTTAAACCCACGGCTTCGTAACAATTTAATTTTGTCCAATGCCGAATCCATAAACGATTGCCCACCAAAACCAGACTTAACCGACATTACTAATACTTGATCAGCCACATTTAAAATTTCGTCTGACAAAAAATCAACCGAAGTATACCCATCAATTGATATCCCGGCTTTAACGCCACAAGCTTTCAAATCTTGCAACAATTCCAACGCTTTATCTTTTCCGGTATTTTCGATATGGAACGTAATTCCCATAGCCCCCAATCCAACAAAATCCTCAAAAAAGTTTTCTGGATTATTCACCATTAAATGCACCTCAAAATCAGATTTTTTCCAATCGATTTTTTTTAATACGGGCACGCCAAAACTCAAATTTGGCACATACTGACCATCCATCACATCAATGTGAATCCGGTCAGCCGAAGCAATAGAATCAATATCTTTTTGCAGTTCTGCAAAGTTCGCATCTAAAATGGAAGGCGCAATTTTTATCATATATAAACGTCATTAATAAATTCTATTTTAGTCTAAAACAGCCAACCAATTTTGCCAAATATTTTTTGACAAATACCCCCAGAAAAGCAAGTAAATTTGCCAAAGAACGAAAAACAAGTAAAAATCAAGCGAAATTGTGATTTTCACTCTGAGATTTATAACCAGAATGAGACATGAAAATTAGAACTTATAATCACCAAAACCGTCGACGACGGGTTCCACGCTCAAATAATATTGGCGAACGAATTTGGACTTTTTTGCTGACGAGCAGTTGGAAAATGAAAATCCTACAAGGTATGCTCGTTGGATTCATTGGCGTAATTTTATATGCTTGTTTGTTTTTACCTTCTGTAAAAGATGCCGCTCAGCTGCAATTTGCTGAATCGACGATTATTTATGACCGTGGAGCGTTAGACCCAGACAACTCACCTAATGATCATATTTTGTATGTCATTCACGGAGACGAAAACCGTGAATTTGTGCCACTAGAACAAATTTCAGAACACATTAAAAACGCCACCATTGCCGTAGAAGATGAGGATTTTTACAAATGGTACCATTTTGGGTTTGATATTCCAGCCTTAGTAAAAGCCGTATTATCACAATTAGGCATTGGTCCTGCTCGAGGAGGGTCAACCATTACGCAACAATTAGTAAAAAATACCTTCTTAAATTCAAGCAAAACGTTCAGCCGAAAATTCAATGAATTATTATTGGCCATCAAAATGGAGTTAACGTATTCCAAAGATGAAATCTTAGAAATGTATTTGAACAAAATTCCGTATGGTTCTAACTCAAACGGAATTGAAGCCGCTAGTCGACGATTTTTTGGAAAATCATCAAGAGATTTAACCTTGGCCGAAGCCGCCATTTTGGCTGGATTGCCAAATCGACCAACGTTTTTCTCACCATACGGCTCACACCGAGACCAACTAATGGGATACGAAGTTTGCGGAACCGAAAAAATCGTATACGGACGGGTTGAATCACTTTCAGAATCAGATACTGAAAAAAAATCAACGAAAGAAGCCGTTCCAACAGCCCACTGCCAAATAAAACTCGGGCGAAAAGATTTGGTTCTCAACAGTATGGAAAAACTGGAAATGGCCACCAAAGAAGCCGTACAGAAAGCAAAAGAAGAAGCCAAAACCATTGAATTCAAACAAAACAAAACCGATATTAAAGCCCCTCATTTTGTATTTTATATTCGACAACAATTAGAAGAAAAATACGGAAAAGAATTCCTCCAAAATGGCGGATTACGGATCTTTACCACGCTCGACCGAACGTTACAAGACATAGCCGAAGAAACAATTCAAATCAAATCACCGCTATATAAACGACAATGGAACGCCAGCAATGTAGCACTGGCCGCCATTAACCCACAAAACGGAGAAATTTTGGCTTATGTAGGAGGAAAAGATTATTTCGATTCCGAAAATGACGGTCAAGTTGATGTTTTGCAATCATTCCGACAACCTGGTTCGAGTTTTAAACCCTTTACGTTTGCCGCCGCCTTCGACAAAGGATATACCCCCAGCACTCCAATTTTTGACGTAGAAACCGATTTTGGTGGTGGATACCGACCACAAAATTTCGACGGAAACTTTGCGGGACTCGTATCAGCCCGAGAGGCCCTAAACCGAAGTCTTAATGTTCCAGCCGTTAAATTTGCGCATCTCGCCACACCACAGGGTGTTATTGATACGGCCAAAAATGCCGGTATTGAACTTCGAGGAAACGCAAAAGGATTGGGGGTATCTATTGGCGTTGGAACGGCTGAAGTAAAAATTTTGTCTCATATCAATGCCTATCAAGTTTTTGTAAATAACGGAAAATATTACAAACCTACATCTATTTTAGAAATCAGAAGTTCGAATGGGAAAATTCTCGAAAGAGCCCAAAAACCAGAACCAAATCTTGGTATTTCAGAAACAAGCACGGCTTTAGTACGAAATATATTAACGGATGAAAGCACGCGCCCAACGACCGATGATTTTGACTGGAATAAATTACTGCAACTAAAAGACTATGACAACGGGTCAAAAACAGGAACCTCAAACATTATCAATAAAAAAACCGAAGACATCGCGCCCGGTGACAGTTGGACCGTTGGGTTTACGCCACATTTAGTAGCCGGCGTTTGGGTTGGAAACAACAACAATAACCCTATGAATCCTGGAGCTACTGGAATGACCGTGGCTGCCCCAATTTGGCGCGCCTTTATGGAAAAAGCTCATGCGAAAATGCAACAAGATTTCATAGAAAAACAAGGCGGAACCGCCAAACAGTTCACGCAAAAAAAATACCCAAAACCAACGTCATTGATAACCAAAAAAATAAATAAAGTCACAGGGAGAATTGCCAGTGAATTTACCCCAGTAGAATTGGCGAAAGATGAAGTATTCTCAAATCAAAATGTACCAATTGAGTTTGATAATTTTGCCACACTTTCTACCGATCAACAGAAAAAATATTTCCACTCACTCTTACCAAACAAACCAAACTGGGAAGCTCCGGTACAAAATTGGCTGTCCAACAGAGATAATGCACTCTTTACCATGCTTGGAATTAAGAAAAAAGAACTCTTGGAAGAACTAGAACTTATGTACGGAAATCCTAATGTGGTTGTACCAAATATCAACAAAATCAGCCTTATTACAGGAAAAGAACTCGTAAAAATTCTGTCTCCAATTAAAAATGCGGAGATTCCGGTAAACAGCCAGTTTGAAGTAGGGCTCGGAATTAATTCAAGCCGAATAAAAATTAAAGAGGTAACCGTACAATTTGGCGGAATTGAAACCAAGTTAAAATCACCATACATCACCACTTTCTCTACCAAGAAAATGGCCAAAGGACGAAAAACCATTCATATTACCGTTACCGACCAACAAGGAAATGTTTTAGAGAAAGAACAAGCCATAACCTTAGTTAAAGAACCATTTGGATACAGCAAAACACCAATAATATCAAACATTACGGTCGTACCAGGCGGAGCAAATATGCAAATTATGTATGGAGCACGTGTTACCCCACCTGATAATATCAAATTACTGATTCAAAATGAAAAAGGCGACATCATTAAACAGCAAACAGTTATTCGTCCGCCAAAGACAACCAATTTCTTTGTTCCGAAAACGAGTGAAAGATTATCAATAAAAGTGTTTTCTACTTATGGAACCGAAAGCAAACTGACCGACAAAAAAACGTACCGATTTTAAGAAACAGGTGGAACCGCATACGCTGGCACAAAGACGGCCTGTGGTTGATTTGCTTCAAGCAACAATAGTAATTGCAACACATCAGAAGAAGAAAAGCGATATAATGGCTGTGGTTCAGCCATTATTTTTTGTTGTTGTTTCGGTTGCAAAAATCGAACATCAACCGAATCGACTCCTTTGAAATCAAAAACCGACTGCAAAGTTTTGGTTCCATTGTGCACAAACCAAACATTTTTCCCAAATGAAGGCATCAAAAAATCCGTATCGGTTATTTCCGCCAACCAGGTTTCGGCTAAAACCGAATGAATCGGCAAATTATATTTAATAGAGCAAGCGGTTAACACGCCACTCGCTACCCGCAACGAAGAAAACCCACCAGGACCAGCCACCCCTCCTAAAAAAGTCAGTGTCGTATCATCCTTTATATAATCAGCAAAAAAAGCAAACACTTCATCTCCATCTTTTTTATTTTGTTCCCACATTCGAATTTGCATCAACTCGTTTTGCTCAGAAAACAAAGCACAAAAATGAGGCGTAATTGTCGTATTCAGAATAAATTTCATCTACGTTGGATAATCCTTCTAATTTACCGCTTCAAGGTAACATTTCTCACAAAGTATTTCAACAAAATCGTTTTTATTCTTTACGCTTAAAAATGATTCTCCACACTTGTGACAACTTTGTGGAAGCAACGTTCTTCCTGATCGAACCCGCATAAGCATTTTATACCGTTCGTCTGGATGCAGGTGTGGGATTGGTAAATTCATTTTACGATAGAACTTGAGTTCTGCTTTCTGGATTTGGTAGGGTTTTCCACTGCGTTCACAGAATAACACTTTGGTTAATATATCATCTCCGACTTCTTGTATATCGTCAGAAATTTGATTCCAATCAAATGATTGTTTTAGTGTTTCGTATTTTTTATTGATTGGTTCTTCTTTCCATTGGTACCCTCTCTTTTCTGCTTCATCCTTTGTAAGTGAAAAATACTCATTGGCCACCGTCTCATTATACGCAAATGGGCTCATATTAGCAGGAAAAAACTCTCCCCACTCGCCCGTTTGTTTCATATGTTCAATGATTTTTGGTAGCAGTTTTTCGTATGCTTCTTTTGTATATTGTTTATTCAAGATACAGTATTGTTTCTTTCGCAGCCCAATACAACCAAAACAACTTGCTGATCCTTGAATGCAAAAATAACAATAAAATAAGTCTCTTACATTCCAAGAAGATGTAGAAAACAAAACCTGAAAAGCCGTACCAGGAGCTCCTCCGATACATTGACTTTCATAACAATGCTGCACTCCTAATCCAAAATGAGACACATCCATCGAAGAAAAATTTCTCACCCCACCTAATAACCCATCACAATACTTACAATCTTCTAAATCTCCACACGAAAAACAACAATAAGAATTTTTACAATTATTTAAATATTCTCCCGTGCAATTTTCCGTGTTCAAATTATGAGCAAATTTTGTTGGAAATTTTGTTTTATGCTGCAAAAAATTAGTTAATAATTCCGATTCTTTATACTTACTTTTCAACGAGGACACCTTATTTTCATATTCACTTTGAGTATATTTTTTATTCATAAAATAGTACTCTTTATTTCTTAAATTCACACTTCCAAAACAATTATGACAGCCAATACAGTTCGCACAAAATTCACAATCATTACAATTCTTACAATCAAATAGATATTTTGAATAACTACAATTATGCGACTCAACCAATCCATAAGCCATTTCTGCATAAGTACAATTCAAACAATCTGAAACATCTCGACAATTCTGACAGCCACGAGAATACATACAATCTTCAGACTCAGTGAATTCAAAACACAAATAACAATTTTTTATTCGAGAAGCTTCATTACAGTATTCTGAATTAATACAAGTAGACTCTTCCATTGCTCTGCTTGGAACTGGCACGTTCTCCATTAATTCAAAAAACTGTTCAAAAAACGGACGACTAAAATCAAATTCTTGCCCATAATCTAACGCATCCCAATTATTACTCCACCAATATTCATATGAATATACTGGAAAGGAAACCTCTTGGGAAAAAGTAGACATCATAGTTCTACCTGTCGCATCACAAGTACGCATACAAATACTACGCTCATTTCGCCATGCCAATCGTCTTCGTTGTCGTTCTTCAGGACACAAGGTTGGCAAACCAGAACAATCATTTATCTTTCCGGAAATCAAATCCTGCAAATTTTCTTCTGCAATCATGCCTATTTTGGCATAAAATTCTAAATCGCCTTTCGTGATTTCAAATTTTTCACCGGAAACACGACACGTTCGTTCTATCATTTTTTCTTTGGTAAAGTTTTGTTATAACTTTTCTGTTTATTTTTAATCCACCACCTTCAAATAACAATCTTCGCACAGTATTTTTTCCGGGCGCTCTGGAGCAAAGGTAGTTTGGATTGCTTTTTGACAATCCGCACAGGTTCGTTCGTACAGTTTTCGTGGGTTTCGCAGTTTCATACGGTCTTTATGTCGTTCATCTGGATGTAAGTGTGGAATTGGTAGATTCATTTTTCGGTAGAATCTCAGCTCTGCTTTTTGAATTTGGTAAGGTTTTCCACTCCGTTCACAGAATAACACTTTCATTAGTATATCGTCTTTTACTTCTTGTATATCGTCTGGAATTTGACTCCAGTCAAAAGATTGTTTCAGTGTTTCATATTTTTTATTAACTGGCTCATCTTTCCATTTGTAGCCTTTCTTTTCCGCTTCTTCTTTTGTTAGTGGATAGTATTCTTGCGCCACGGTTTCGTTATACGCAAATGGGCTCATATTTGCTGGAAAAAATTCTCCCCACTCGCCCGTTTGTTTCATATGAGCGATGATTTTAGGCAACAGTTCTTCGTATGATTCTTTAGTATATTGTTTATTTAAGATGCAGTATTGTTTGTGTTTTAACCCTACACAGCCGAAACAGTTGTTACAATTCACACACTCAAATAAAAATTTTGCATCAAAATTATGCGCCCCATTTAATCCAGCAAAGACATTATTTGATCGCCCCATAGAAACCGTTTCATACAAAAGTTCCGCCCGATATCCAAACGCTAATACATCTTGAGAAGATTTTAAAAATTTTACAGAATCAGCATACTTTACATCCTCACATTCGGTTGCCTCGAAACAGTCATAACAATTCTTTGATTTCTGAATAAAATCTCCAACACAATTTTCAGAGAAAAATATTTCCAAACATCTTTGTGGATATTGTTCTACAAACTTCTGAAACTTATCACGAAGCCCTGCCACAGACGAATATTTTGATAAATTTAACTTTTTTAACTCTTTCTCATAATTTTCCTTCGATAATTTTTTATTCAAAAAGTAATATTGTTTATTTCGTAAATTCACACACCCAAAACAATTATTACACCCAATACAATTTTTTAAAAACCAACTATCTGCACAATTACGACAACTTTCAGAATATCTTACATTAAATACGTTTGTACAATCTATTAATTCATACCCTAGCTCACACTTATCCGAAAAATACAACTCCATTGAATCCACACACCCTGTTGTTCCACGCGCATACAAGGTTCCTTCGTTATGAGCCCCATTTACCAACAAATAACAATCTTTGTTGTATCCTGCGCCATTAGTATAAGTACTATTTTCACTCCCTGTATCTTGAAATAAATTTTTCCTTGGAACTACTTCCATCAACGCCCCGAACTGCTCAAAAAATGATTTTGAAGAATCAAAATCTTCTCCATAATCAAACGCATCCCAATTATCACTCCACCAATACGATTGTTCGTATACGGGGAATGATGTTTCTTTATCATAAATAGAAATCATTGACACCCCCGTTCCACTACAGTTTCTCGTATAAAATGTACGTTCATTCCGCCAACACATTCTTCTCCGTTGTCGTTCATCAGGACACAAGGTTGGCAAACCAGAACAATCATTTATCTTTCCGGAAATCAAATCCTGCAAATTGTCTTCTGTAATCACGCCCATTTTGGCGTAAAATTCCAAATCTTCTTTGGCTATTATGAATTTTTCTCCCGATACCCGACACGTTCGTTCTATCATCAAGCACATTATAATAGAAAAGCCCTCAAATACTAAAAAAATTTCAGATCATATTTTTTTTGACTAAACAAAAATTTTTTCTAAAATTCGAGCGTTCTTTTGAGAATCTAATTGCCCAGGTGGTGGAATGGTAGACACGAGAGACTTAAAATCTCTTGGCTTATGGCCGTGCGGGTTCGATCCCCGCCCTGGGCACCATCCATTTTTTTTACGCAAAAATTTTTCGGCGCCATGGCAGAGTGGTGATGCAGAGGCCTGCAAAGCCTTGTACTCCGGTTCAATTCCGGATGGCGCCTCCAACCAATTAAAAAGAAAAACCGCTCAAGAGCGGCTTATTTTTTATTGCGTATGAACGTTTGAACCTCCGTTATCGGAAATATTTTTCAAACAAGTCTTTCGACTCACGTAACGTTTTTAGCATAGCCTCATCATCTCCTTCGTGCATATTTTTCGGAGCAATTTGTAGGGTAAACAATCCTCGATAATTTTCTCGAGCGAGTTTTGTCAAAAAACTTTCTACGGGAAGCAATCCTACCGTCAAAGAGGTATACATTACCCCATGATTTACATTTGATAAATACACATGTTGCATTTTTTCCGCTAAAAATGAAGCGGCTCGCATAATATCTTGCTGATTTTTCCATACAGCCGCCAAATCCAAACACACATCTCCCGCTTGTCGTAAATCAAGCAAAGTACTTTTTGTTCGAGACGGAACCACTCCAAACAAAGTTTTCACTGGGGCGTTTCGCCAATTAAAAATCAAGCGATGTCGTTTCACCAATCGAGGCAACGAAACTTCCACCCATTTTCGATATTTATTCGCAAACATTTCTGGTGCCGCAATATTAATAACCATTCCTGGAAATTCAGCTACGACCTTTTCAAAATCAGCGATCAAAGCTTCAGCCCCCGTATTCGGCAAAGAAATAGCTTTAATAGGCATATTAAACCGATGTTCTAATTGTTTAAGATATTCAGGATTCCGAGTGTCAAAATTACTAGATAGAGTAATTTCTACGCCTTCAAACCCCAATTCCTTCGCAAATGAAAAGAACCGTTCAAGCCCATAATGCGGAAAACTGTGCGATCCAAGTAATAGCATGTGTTTGTTTTTATATTAAAATTTCTGTTTATTGTACCAAACTTTTCTTTTTTTTTCAAGTTTATTCTGACTTTTGTATCTCAAAAAATGAACCATTCATCCATACCGGTTGATAGCGATTATACCAATTTGTACTCCCCACCCAAATATGATACGCCTTTCTTTGTTTTAATTCGTGAATGGTTCCCACCATTCGACTTCGTTCAGCTTCTATCAAACCAACCGGGTTTCCCGAAGATCGAGTGACCCGGAATGAGAAGTTTTTTTGTGGCAATATTTTTACAGGGTTTTGAAAATCTACTCGCACTACATCACCACTAAACTTTAATAAATACGAAGGAGAAACTCCCGACAGAAAGTCTATCTTCAATTTTTCTGTGGCGGCATCGAAGTTTGGCAAAATAAATGCCGTTCGGGCTATATATGAATTTTTGACGCCTAAATTTTGAAACGAAACGGTTCCATCATTTTTGGTTCGTACTTGTATTCGAGAATCTTCCAAAAAAAGATTCGCACTTTTTATGGTTAGTGGTTTATTAGAATTTGGCACTAAATATCCTCCATTATTATACACCAACACAAATTCGCTCGGCTGAATCATCCAGCGCATTTCATTAGAATACGCAAAGGAAGGAAACTGATTTCGAAAATAAGCTTTCACACGGAACTCATTCGGATGTCCTTTTTGAATATGATAAGGACGATCAAACGCAAACCGGGCTTTGGTGCCGTCCATAACAGCCGTCGACAATACTCTTCCCGAACTCATATCATACAATTCTAACTTTTTTACAGCCGAGATACTTTTTTCATTTTGGTGCACTTCTTCAATCGTTATCGACTTTAAAACTTCATTTTCTGGATTTGGCACATACGTAAACGATAACACATCTTGAATTTCACCAGGCGTAATAACCATATCTTTTACATCCTTTCCCCCACGAGACAAAATTGTTTTAGGAAACGTCGTCGACGAAACCTCTTGCCGTAACGAACGTTGCGTCCCACTAATCAAAGCTCGAACCCGTTGGTTTGAAAATTTATGTCGCATCCAAATTTCTTCAACACGAAGCAATACGTTTGGAATATTTCGACCAGTTTTATTCACAATTTTCAACGAATTTTCCGATACATTATAACGCCGTTTCGCGACTAAAACAACCGATCTATCCGATGAAAAATGAGTATTAGAACCAAATCCATGAATAAATATTTTATTCAAATTAAGTGGTTCATTTGGCGTTTGAAGAGAAACTCGTATTGTATCAAATACAAAAGAATCATTTTGACTCTTAAGGCGAAACATTGCCCCTGAATGAAGCGCTGTTGGATGAACCTTTACCGGAATTGAAACCGAGTCAATTTGCGCTTCCTCTTGCGATGTCTCCACGGTGTTTTCATCAGTCGTTGGATGAAAAGACAAAGAAAATCGCCACGATTTTCCCCGTCTAAATCGTCGTGAACGATCATAATATTTAGGCGTCCAAGTATTTTTCGGAGCTTCATGAAACGCTTGCAACAAATACGTCCAATACGATGGATGCTTAGGATACACCCCCGCAGCCATCCCCGTATTCAAGAGAAAAAACACCGAAAGCCCTCCCAACAAAACTTGATAGATTTTCATACTAATCGCAGTATACAACAAATAAAAAAAATCCGCCAATGGCGGATTTTTTAGGATTTAGAATAGTCTAAATTCTTATTTCAAGATTTTAGTAACGATTCCGGCACCAACCGTTCGTCCTCCTTCTCGGATCGCGAATTTAGTTCCTTCATTCAAGGCAATAGCTTTTCCTAATTTTACAGTAAATTTAGCATTATCACCAGGCATTACCATTTCTGCTCCGTTCAATTCCATAATTTCTCCAGTAACATCAGTTGTTCGGATAAAGAATTGAGGTTTGTATCCTTTGAAGAATGGTGTGTGTCGTCCTCCTTCTTCTTTTTTCAATACGTATACTTCTGATTCGAATTCAGTATGTGGAGTAATAGTTCCAGGTTTCGCCATAACTTGTCCTCGTTCGATTTCGTCTCGATCGATTCCTCGCAACAACAATCCAACGTTGTCTCCAGCTTCCCCTTGATCCAACATTTTCTTAAACATTTCTACTCCAGTAACAGTCAATTTTCGAGCTTCTTCGTGCAATCCAACCAATTCAATTTCTTCCCCAACTTTAATCACTCCTTGTTCGATTTTACCAGTCGCTACGGTTCCTCGTCCTTTAATTGAGAATACATCTTCAACTGGCATCAAGAATGGTTTATCAGTTTCTCGTTTTGGTTCTGGGATTTCAGAATCCAAAGCCGCCATCAATTCCATAATTTTGTCTCCCCATTCTCCAGATGGATCTTCAAGAGCTTTCAAAGCTGAACCATGAACGATAGTTGCGTTGTCTCCATCGTATTCTCGTTTAGACAATTCTTCTCGGATTTCCATTTCAACCAATTCGATCATTTCTGGATCATCCATCATGTCACATTTATTCAAGAAAACTACGATGTTTTCTACTCCAACTTGTCGAGCCAACAAGATGTGTTCTTTTGTTTGTGGCATTGGACCATCAGTCGCAGCACATACCAAAATCGCTCCATCCATTTGAGCGGCCCCAGTAATCATGTTTTTTACGTAATCGGCATGCCCTGGACAATCAACGTGTGCGTAGTGTCGGTTTTCTGTTTCGTATTCTTGGTGAGAAGTAGAAATAGTAATTCCTCGTGCTTTTTCTTCTGGTGCGTTATCAATTTCGTCAAATTTTTTCGCTTTATTGGCTGGTAGATCTGGTAATCGGTTTGCCAAAGTGAAAGTAATAGCCGCAGTCAAAGTAGTTTTACCATGATCCACGTGTCCAATTGTACCAACATTTACATGTGGTTTAGTTCTTGAAAAAGTTTCTGTCATTTGAAATGAATTATTAAATATTTTCGGGAGGATTTTAGAAACTCTTTTCCGTTCTGTCAAAGGTTTTTTGACTTTAAAATCTAATTAATAATAATTATTAATGAATAAATATTATTAGTTATCATGAAAAAATCAGACCAGCAAAAACTCATTCACAAATTTATGCAACATTCACGAGCCCAAAAATTACCTATCACGCCACAAAAAATTGAGATATTTACCTATTTAATATCGACCAAATCTCACCCCACCGCCAAAAAAATCTGGCAAGAAGTAAAAGAAATCTTCCCACATATATCACTGGCAACTATTTACCAAAATCTTAAGAATTTTGAAAAATTAGGATTCCTCCGCACAACAGAAATACCCGATGGAACAAAACGATTCGAAATAAACCCACTCCCCCATCATCACATTATTAATCTTGATACAAATCGGATTCTCGATACCCCTATTTTAAATATCGAAGAGACACAACTGCCAGAAACACTGCAAAAATTTGAGTTAGAAACCATAGAAATCAATTACTTTGTACGCAATAAGACGTAATTCCCATTTCTTAATCCACCACTTTTAAATAACACTCTTCGCACAGTATTTTTTCTGGGCGGTCTGGAGCAAAGGTGGTTTGGATTGCTTTTTGACAATCCGCACAGGTTCGTTCGTACAGTTTTCGTGGGTTTCGCAGTTTCATTCGGTCTTTATGACGTTCATCTGGATGTAAGTGTGGAATGGGCAAATTCATTTTTCGGTAAAATTTCAATTCAGCTTTTTGGATTTGGTAGGGTTTTCCACTGCATTCACAGAATAACACTTTGGTTAATATATCATCTCCAACTTCTTGTATATCGTCTGGAATTTGACTCCAGTCAAAAGATTGTTTTAAGGTTTCATATTTTTTATTGATGGGTTCGTCTTTCCATTTATAGCCTCTTTTTTCCGCTTCTTTTTTTGTTAATGGATAGTATTCCTGCGCCACGGTTTCGTTATACGCAAATGGAGAAAGTTCTGCAGGAAAAAACTCTCCCCATTCGCCCGTTTGTTTCATATGGGAGATGATTTTAGGCAGCAGTTCTTCGTATGCTTCCTTCGTATATTGTTTATTTAAGATGCAATATTGTTTGTGTTTTAACCCCACACAGCCGAAACAATCTGAACAAGAATGACAGTTATCTGAATAGAAAACATTATTTGACTTCCAACAATACATCGTTCCGAAAACCATATACGTATGATCTGGAACAATCGATTCGCATCCCCATTGATGTGCCCCGCCAACTAAAATATCATAACTATTCTTCGGAGTATCTGAGCCTCCATCATAATATTTACAATACTCACCATTAAAAATCACATTCCCTTGTACCTGTTTGCAATTAAACAAAGCATCGCCCACACAATCTTCCGATTTTACCTGCAAAACATCTCGCCGAGGAAATTTTGCTATTTCCCTTCTTGCTTGCTCCTTAATCTGGTTAAGTCTTTTCCTACTTCCTAAATTCAATTCTGATGTAAGACGAATATAGTCTTTTTCTGAGTATGACTTATTAAAAATACAATACTGAGCATTTCTCAAACCAATACATCCAAAGCAATGCCTACAACTTTTTAAATCAACTGAAAAATAACAATCCGAACAACTAAAACAATCTTCCAGATAAACACTATTATAAACTTTTTGACCGTTTATACATTCGTAAGATAACTCTGAATTACCAATATTACAAGAATCAACAACATCTCTAAGATGTTGACCATTGTTTACATACAAACAATCTTCTGCATGCCAAGAAGTCGTAACCAAATAACAATTCTTGCCATAAGAAAAGTTAAAACAGTATTCTGAATTTTCACTACGAACCCCATCGTCATTCATAATTCCTACACAAGGAACCTTACCAGAAAGTTCTTGAAATTGATCAAAAAATGGACGCTGAAAATTAAAGTCCCGTCCATAATCTAACGCCTCCCAAGAATATTCCCACCAACAACGCTGACAATACACGGGGAACGACGCCGATTTTTGATACACAGAAACAATTGATTTCTCACATGAATCACATTTTCGCTGATACAACTTCCGTTCATTTCGCCAACACATCCTTCTTCGTTGCCGCTCTTCAGGACACAATGTTGGCAAACCAGAACAATCATTCATCTTTCTGGAAATCAAATCCTGCAAATTTTCTTCTGTAATCAACCCCATTTTGGCATAAAATTCCAAATCTTCTTTGGCTATCACAAATTTTTTTCCCGATTTCCGACATATTCTTTCTATCATTTTGTTCTTGGTAAAATTTTGTTATAACTTTTCTGTTTATTTTTAATCCACCACCTTCAAATAACACTCTTCACATAATATTTTTTCTGGACGATCTGGAGCAAAAGTCGTTTGGATTGCTTTTTGACAATCCGCACAGGTTCGTTGGTACAGTTTTCGTGGGTTTCGCAGTTTCATTCGGTCTTTATGTCGTTCATCTGGGTGTAAGTGTGGAATGGGCAAATTCATTTTGCGGTAAAATCTGAGTTCTGCTTTTTGAATTTGGTAGGGTTTTCCACTCCGTTCACAGAATAACACTTTGGTTAATATATCATCTCCAACTTCTTGTATATCATCGGGTATTTGGTTCCAGTCGAATGATTGTTTCAGTGTTTCATATTTTTTATTGATTGGTTCCTCTTTCCATTTATAGCCTCTCTTCTCTGCTTTTTCTTTGGTTAAGGGATAGTATTCTTGCGCCACGGTTTCGTTATACGCAAATGGACTCATATTTACTGGAAAGAATTCTCCCCATTCGCCAGTCTTTTTCATATGGGCGATGATTTTTGGCAGCAGTTCTTCGTATTCTTCCTTGCTATACTGTTTGTTTAAAATGCAATACTGTGCATTTTTTAAGCCAATACAACCGAATACATCATGACCCGATTGAACCCCAATTGAGTAAAATATATTCCGTAATTTATTAATTCCGAGCAAAACTCCACCAATAATATTATATCCAGAAAAAGCCAAAGATTCATACACGAGCTCTGAATCTGTAGAAAACGCAATATCCATCGCGTCTCTCACACCCAAAGCTCCTATACAGTTTTTTACATCACAAGATTTCAAAACATCAAAGGAATTTACAATATTTTTAGATTCTTGTAAAAAATCTCCACAAACATTTTCACATTTCAAATTCCGTGATGCCCTAAAATACGATTCTTGATTTTTATCCCGAGACATTTTTTGATATATAGATACATTTTTGACAGAATTTTTTTCCTTATAATTTTTTATAAATTTTTCGTAATGCTCTTTAGAAACTGGTTTATTCTGAATATAATATTTTTTATGAAACAAATTAATACAATCAAAACAGTGTTCACAAGAACGACAACTTTCTAGAAAAAAACTATCCCGACATTGATGACAATTTTTGCTGTAGAACAAGTTAAAGCAGCTTTGACAATCAATACATTCATAACAAAGCTCGGAATAATCTGTTCGCAAACAATCGACGAGATTATTCGACATTCCACAAGTATGACAATAATAAAAATCCTCACAGTAACCACACGCATAAGACAGATAACCGTTTTTATTTCTTATTCCATAGTTACAATACCCACAATTCTCTTCCAACAATCCATTAGATAAAGATGCCTGAGGTACAAGGTGCATCAGCGTTTCAAATTGTTCAAAAAAAGGCTTATTAAAATCAAAATTTAATGAATACTGATATGGATCCCACTTTTCACTTAACCAATAACTTCTTTCATATACTTTGAAATTTTTGTCTGGTGAATACTGTGAAACGATTGTTTTTCCTGTTCCATCACATTTTCGTTTGTATAATTTCCATTCATTTCGCCATGATAAACGACGCCGTTGTCGTTCTTCAGGACATAAGGTTGGCAAGCCAATAAGCAACTCTTGCGGAACATTGGATTCACTTATACGTGCCGACTCTCCCACTCTCAAACTCGCTAACTTATCCAACTGTTCCGCCGTAATCACACCCATTTTGGCGTAAAATTCCAAATCTTCTTTAGCTATTATGAATTTTTCTCCCGATACCCGACACGTTCGTTCTATCATTATAGTAAATATATCATTTTTCCTTTCTTTTGCACAAAAATTTTTTTGTTCTATAATCATTTACGATGAGTAGTGAATCAATTGGAAATTTGGATGATTTAGCCTTGGGAAACGTTTCCGAAGGAGTTTCTGAAACCACCCCAGAGGAAATACGAGCCAAAGCCGCCGCGGCAGCACAAAAAATGCAAAAGCTCCGAAAAGACGAAAAAAAAGCTCATGGGTTTGATGAAGCTTTGGCAAAAATCATTATGGACAAAACCATTCCTTTAAAACTCATTCAATTTATCGCTTTTTTGATTGATTCAGAAGTCCCAAGCTTAACCATTCTGAGTCTTATTGCCATTAATAACGCTCAAGCCGCTATTACTTGCACGCAACATTTTGCCAAGAAAACAGAACAAGTTACTCATGACCAATCACTTGATAGCATTGGGTTAAATGATGCTATCTCACACAAAGTAGATTTATGGTGGAAATTCATATTTTTGGCCGACAAAGAATCAACCACGGTCCGCCTCAAAGATTTACGAACCAATCAACGATTTATTGAACACTTCCCGCAACAATTGGCCGAACTATTCAAACGATACCTAGAAAAAAACAAAGCCAGTTTCAACAAAGAACAATTGGAAAAAATACTAAACGAACGAGGCCGAAGATTATTTATGGAATAAGATAAACGAGTCGTTTATTTCGATACAATATTCAACGTAACCATACTAATTCGGTCATCGTCTTTTTCGAGTATTTCAAATTCGAACTTGTGCGTATCGGTTTCCGCCAAAATCTTTTCGCCCGCTTCTGGGAAATACTCTAATAATTCCAAAATGAAATAAGACACCGTATTGTTTTCAATTTCAGGTTTCCACGGAAACATTTCTGGACATTCATCTCCTAATTTTTCTTGCACAAAATTTGCTAATTGTTCTAACTCAACTTCAGACGACAACTCAAATTTTGATTTTCCGACCTGTCGAAAATGAGACTGAACTTCATCATGTTCGTCTTCAAATTCCCCAAAAATCTCTTCAATAATATCTTCAAGCGTAATCAATCCGATTAATCCTCCGTATTCATCATAAACAAACGCCATATGATTTTGTTCTGATTGAAACTCTTTCAAAAGCGTATGAATTTTCATCGTCAACGGAATTTTGTACGCTGGAATCAACGACACATTCGCCACATTTTTGGTTTCCAAATCCCCTTTCAAAACTTCATCAAGCAAATTATTAATTTTCAAAACCCCAATAATTTCTTCTAAGTTTTCATGAAACACTGGCACCCGCGAGTGTCCTGACTCCATAATTTTCTCAATTCCCTCTAACACTGGAGTATTGTCTGGAAGTGAAAAAATCTTTGAACGAGGCGTCATAATGTTCTCAACGGTATGTTCATCAAATCGTAATACTTTTTCGACCAAATCTCGTTCTTCGGCATCAATTTGTCCTTCTTTTTCACTTAATTCTACCGCAGCTTTCAATTCTTCTTCGGTCAACCCATGTTTCAATTCTTCGCCGCCCGTAAACTTGGCCGTTAATAAAGAAATTGGGTACACCACTGGGTAAAACACGATTTGTAAAAATCGCAAAATAGGCGTTACCAACAACGCAAATTTTAACGCATACTTATGCGCTAACGATTTTGGCGTAATTTCACCAAATACCAAAATCAAGAACGTCATAATTCCGGTTACGGCTCCAATAACCAAACTTTCATTGGCTCCTCCGCCCACACTTTTGGCAATATCTAACCCCACAACGGTCGCCATCGAAGACGCCGCCACATTCACAATGTTGTTTCCAATCAAAATAGTAACCAATAATTTATTGGAATCACTTTTTAGTTTTTCTAAGGCTTCTATTTTCTTTCGCTTACTCTTACTGCTTGTTTTATTTTTTATGGCTTGAATTTTTTCCGCACCAAGGCTAAAAAAAGCAATTTCCATACCAGAAAAGACCCCTGAAAGCACTAACAAAATCAATAACAAAAAAATTGTCTGCCCCATCTATTGCCCTAATAGTTTTTTTCTTAGCGCTTCTGCTTCAGCCGCTTCGGCCGCGGCCGCTTCTTCTTCCGCCGCTTTATTTTCTTCTTGTTTTTTAGCTAATTCAAACTCGTTTTCTCGTTGTTTTTTTAATTTTGCCACTTCATCTCCATATTGTTCTTCCAATTCGGCAAACTTAACTTTTTCTTCGTTAAAAATTTTAATCAATTCATCAATTTGTTCTTGCCCCAATCGTGGAATCGCTTCAATTACCCGCTTTTTTTCTTCCATAGAAAGCGAGATTGAGCCTTCCAACAAAGCTAAAAATTCAGCGTCGTTAAATACTGTATTTGGATGTGGCGGGATAACAAAATGAAATCCAGAAGTTGCCGCTCCAGTTTGGGCTTGATTTGCATCTCCCATTTGTGTATTTGTTTGCGTGTTTTGCGGATCTTGAGCGTTCATATTTTTACAATTAACTAAGTTCAATCATAAGTATAAAACGGTCTATAAAAAACGCAAATTTTTTCAAAATACAAAAAAACAGGAACCAAACGTTCTCTGCCTTTTTTGTTTTTGTTAATTTTTTGCTGAGCTCAAATTAAACCATTGAATCAATCAAGTTTTTCATCATAATGAAAGAAAACACTTGTGCTCCCACGGCCACTAATGCCAAAACACTCACCGCAATGTGTTCTGTTCGAGATTTTTCTCGCGTAAACTCACTTCGGTCAAACATCAAAGAGTCAGGAGAAGATAAAACAAATTTCATGATACATAATGGGTTAAAAAATATCGTATCAAGTCATTCTACCCAATTTTGAATAAAAAATCAACCATTTTATGATAATTTTCTTAAATCCTCGGTGCAGAAGACTCTACGAAGAATTTTTAACCAATATTTTAGCATTATTGAATGACACCACACAAAAATAAAGTTTTAAATCAAATCAATTTCAGTAAACTCAAAAAGCAATGAAGAGAAAAATAAAAAATCCGGGAGTGAGTTTTGCCTTAGGAATCATTGTTTCGACCATTTTGTTGGGCATTGGAATGACTATTTTCGAAGCCGTCAGCCAAGTCGCCCAACAAGGATACGACCTAGAAGCCAAGAGCCAATTATTTTACGAACACGAAAAGGCTTTTGAAGCCGCCATGTACCAACATAATTTAAACGGACAACCAGGCTTTTCACAGACTAAGAAGCTTTCTAGTTCAAATGGACGAGAAACAACCTGGAAAGTAACTGGACGAAAAGCCAGCCCTCTAACTGGAATATTACGAGAAGGAGAAATGATAGAGATTCCGTTTTATTACCAAGACGGTACTGACAATACTCAAATCGACACCGACTTCCAACTCAGTTTTTCACGGCAAGATTTTGATACTAATAAAGAAATTATTCTCCCAATAGGAAAAACATCAAATCACTTTAACTTTCCAAGTAGTGAAAAGAATAATGTTATCATAGGTTGGGCAGCCGTACGAACTATAAATGGAAAAATTGAAACTTTCATACCTCGAAAAATTTCATCACTTGGAGATGGGAAATTTTGTTCTAACAGTTTTACCAAGACAACTCCAGACTTAACAGTCAGCAGTTTCTTTTGTGAAGCAACACTCAATGCTACAAACAATAATAGCATCGACACAACTAAAAAAATTATTGGGAAAATTCTTCCTGGAGAAGAAGAAACAACCCTCAAACAGTTTTGGAGTACAGGGAAAAACAAGAAATTAACATTCCGTCCGTTAACATTGTTTTATAATCAAAATGATTCAACAAAAAAACAAAAAATTAAAGGAATTCCTTGGAGATTAGAGTTGATAAACGCTAAAAACAACCCCGAAATTCCAACTCCAACCTTTACCATTACCACCACTGCCAAATTAAAAGACGGAAAATTTGCCAAACAACAAAGCGTAACCCTAAAAGAAAAAACCGCCATTGGAGCGTTGGATAGTTTCGTGACGGAATAGAAGTTCGCTCAAACATAAACCGCTTAAAAAAATAGCCCATTTCTGGGCTATTTTATTTCTCTTATACTGATTCTTTTATTTTACCACTGTGGTACCAATGTTTTCGCCATTTACGACTTTTCCCAGGTTCCCTTTTTCCAACAATTTAAATACCACCATAGGCATACTATTATCTCGGCATTGAGCAATCGCCGTACTATCCATAACTTTCAATTTTTTCTCCAAAACTTCGTCGTATGAAACTGAATCATATTTTTGCGCTTGGGCATCTTTTTTTGGATCAGCATCATATACTCCATCAACATTGGTTGCCTTCAATAATACATCACATTCAAGTTCAAGACTTCGCAACGCCGCCGCACTATCGGTGGTAAAATAAGGGTTTCCAATTCCGGCCGCACAAATCACAATACGACCTTTTTCTAGATGTCGCATGGCTCGTCGTTTGATATATGGTTCTGCCACGGACGGAATGTCTAACGCTGAACACACTCGACAAGGCACATCAAATTTTTCTTCTAAACTGGCTTGCAATGCCACTGAATTCATAATGGTTCCCATCATACCAATGTAATCCGATGGCACTCGATCAATATCAGAATCTTCGTCTTGTGATCCGCGCCAAATATTTCCCGCTCCAATCACCACTACTATTTCTACGCCTTGATGATACACATCTCGAATTTCAGACGAAATTTGATGAAGCACATCGTAGTCTATTCCAAAAGACTTCTTTCCAAGTAAGGCTTCCCCAGAAAGTTTTAACAATATCCGATTATATTTTTTTTCCATTGCGAGCAGTATATCAAATATAAAAAAACAAGAAAAAATTTTTTTGAAAAAAATACGAGAATCGAGACTAAATTAGCTCGAAATTTCTCCGAAACCATATACAATACCCACACTATGACCCAAAATAAAACTTCGTTATTTCGATCTGGAGCCATTATCTTGGCCGCCTTTTTGTGGGCGGTTGGAGGAGTGTTTTTTATTCCCCAATTATTTCATATTCCCGTGTTGTTGGTGGTTTTTATTCAACATCTCATACCGACCTTTGGGATTATTCTTTTTATATTATTGCAACCGTCACTTCGTGCTGAAATACAAAACATCCGACGCCACACTTGGCTCAATTTTTTATGGGTCGCATTTTTTGGAGGATTTTTAGGAACCTACGCTATTACTCAAGCATTTTTTGGAGCTTATTCTGCACAAATTTCGGTGTCCCCTATTTTTTTCTTACAAAAACTGCAACCGATTTTTGCCGTACTGTCAGCCGTATTTATTCTGAAAGAATCGCTGTCTAAACGGTTCTGGACGGCAGGAATCATCGCTTTAGTGGGAAGTTACGGACTCACCTTTGGACTCAGCCTTCCGGAAATTAACACCGACAACCAAACCCTCATCTCGGCTCTGTGGGCTTTGCTCGCTGCGTTCAGCTGGGGAATTTCAACCACTATTTCCAAAAAATCACTCCAAACGGTCTCACCACTCATAGGTACGTTCATGCGATTCTTCCTTACCATGAGTGTCTGTTTTGTACTTATTCTCATCTTGCCACAGGTTCATTTGAGTGCCATTCAAGACATTTCAAACAAAGAATGGAATCTATTTGTCATTATTGCGGTTACCACCGGCGGACTGGCTTTGTGGCTTTACTATTGGGGACTAAAAAAAATATCAGCCACCCACTCAGCCATTTACGAAATGTCAATGCCATTATTCGCACTAACGCTGGAACAATTTCTCGCCCCTTTCATTCTCAGTGGATTCGAAAGACCCGTGATTACAATCACACAAATTATTAGTGGCTTTATTTTACTTGGTGGAATTGGTTATTTAATAACGCAAAACAAAAAGAGCCAAAATTTTAGTAATTCCCGCCACGAATAACCACCCAAATAGTTTGGAAGAAAATTTTGATATCCAACCAAAAACTCCAATGTTTGAGATAAAAAAGTTCTTGTTTCATTTCGTTTTCAAACGAACCTTTATTCGGAGACACCGCTGTTAAACCCGTTAAACCGGGTTTAATCGTCAAAAGATACCGTTGCAAGGCTGAATATTTTTGAATTTCTTCTGGCAAATGCGGACGCGGACCAATCAGACTCATATCGCCCACCAACACATTCCAAAACTGTGGTAACTCATCCAACGACCACTTACGAATAAATTTTCCAAACGGGGTAATTCTCGGATCGTTTTTCATTTTAAACAACACATCGCCACCACGTTCATTTTGAGCTTTTAGTTGTTCTTTTTGTTTGTCTGCCCCACTCACCATAGACCGAAACTTCAAACACTCAAACAATTCGCCATTTCGCCCTACTCGATGAGAACGATAAATCACACTCGTTTTTCGGTCTTCGAGCCAAACAAAGAACGCCACCGTTAACATTATTGGCGACAGCAACAACAACGCTAACAACGAAAACCCTTTATCAAATAACGTTTTAAAAACACCGCCCCAACTATCTAAATTCGTCGAACGAAGCGTCAACAAAGGCATTTTCTGTAATGCTGACACTTCGACCCCCGCTAAGTCGAGCGCTAATTCATTCGGGATGAGGTGAAATTTTTTATGATTTGTATGCGTAATGTGAGCCAAACGAGCCACCTTCGCTGATTCTAATTCTTCGCTCGCCAAAAAAATTTCGTCTGGATTATATTTCAAAATTAATTCGTCAAGTTTTTCAAACCGAGTTTGTGGTACCGATGCCAACACGTTGTATTGCGGAAAATCTTCCAAAATTTTAGAAATTTGTTTCCCGAGTTTTTGAGTACCAAGCACCAACACTTGAATCCGTCCAAACCCACTCCACCAAATAATTTTACGAATTTGATACCAAATCCAAGAAAACACATAAATAAAACCAAGTCCAAACGCCCACGCTAAACCAAAAATAAGCCGAGAAAAAAACGTATATTTAAAGAAGAAAAATCCCACTAACACCAATGAGAATCCAGACGAATACGCCCAAAAAGTTTCCCAAATTTTATCAGACGGTTTTTTAGAAAACTCTAATTCGTATCGCCCTCGCAAAAAAAACACGAATAAAATCGCCCCCGTAATAATAAGGGATAATTCAACGTGTTGTCCCAACGGAATCAGGGTTCCGGCGGTGTCAAACCAGGTTCCATTCCCCCAATCCATACGAATAAAATAGGCCAATAACAACGCTCCAAAAACAGAAAATGCGTCCAACAATATTTGTACAAAAGCGCCCCAAAGGTTATTTCTTCTAATCATCGGTGTTAGTATAACAGATTTTTAAGAAGAAAATATTTTTAAACAGAAAAAATATGTCGCACTTACCGCCTTTATGTAATTGATTTTTTTCAAAAAAAGTTTATAATACAAATATGGAAATAATAAACACAAGTGAATCTTACTTTGAATCAGAGGCGAAAAAATCTGTTGAGAAACTGGACACAGTTCTCAAAAAAGATGATGAACCTGTGTTAGTTTTTGTTTGTGGTTTATCTGGCAGTGGAAAAGACTTTTTAATAGAAAAATGTATCAAAACCATTCAAAAATATTCAAACATCAGAGCTCAGAAAACTACTGCCAAAAAATCTACTCGCCCACCAAGAAAGGATGAACAGAACAGAACAGAACAGAACAGAACAGAACAAATTCTCGCTCTGGAACTAGATTTTGCAAAAATGAAAACGAACTAAATCAAAGAAAAAACGTTTTTCATTACAGCAGTTATTCTTTCGAATACGCACTTGATGAGCATCAAATTAAAGATGATATTAACACCAATAATATCATATTTGTACCACTTCCGGCACTTCGAATAATGAATGAACCCAATCATGCCATAAAAAATTTTACGAATATTAACAATTCTCTATTAAGTACTTCAATCACAAAACCCTATAAATCCGTGTATTTCAATGTTTATAGTGACCCTGTAACTATTACCCAACGATTGACCAATCGTACAGAATCATGCCCAACAGAGGTTCTCGAAAGAATTAAATCTCTACAACAAAATTCACAAGACCAAGTGTATACCAAAGCCCTTAAAAATAAAGGACTCCTAACCGAAATAGAAAATCATAATAATTCGTGGGAAAATCCAGTACTAAAAATGATTCAAACTATTTGTGAAAAAACAGCTTAATAATTTTTATATCGGTTCTTTTTTTACAATTTCATTTGTTTTCGGTGACAACTCAAAAAATCTCCAAAAATTGTACGGCAACAACGTAGTATCAAAAAAATGGGCTGGGTACTCATAATTTGGCTGCGTAAAGTCGTATTCGTGTCCATCAAACACAAACTGTTGGAAAAAATCATATTTTTTTTGTAAAACGGCATTCGTTTCCGCTCGTTTTCGGAACTCTTTTCCATGCAAGACATAAAACAGATAACTTTCGGCGAAATCTTCATACGCATTTTCTTGCGCATAATCAGACACAAAATCTTCCTTGCGGGCCGCTTTTTTCTGTATTTGCGAAGCGTCCCAAGAAATCGTATAAAAATCTAAACTCAAATCACCAACCTTCGTGTTCCGAAACGCTGTTGGCTCAAACCCAATACTCCGTAAACTCCCTAAATCAACCACGTGTCCCATTTCGTGAATAAACACCGATAAAAATTCTTCCACGGGTAATCCTTCAGCATTAATAATTAATTGAGCTGAATTAGCTTTCCCACGAGTTTTGTCGGCCGTATGCACATTAATCGATACGTGTTCTAAAGAAGTAAGATGGTCCTGTGGCAAACGTTTAAGGGCTTTTTCGGCAATTTCAATATACGGATTGTTCCAATCCACATTTGTTCCAAATAACGACCGAATCGAAGTTTTAATAATTCGGTATCGTTGGTATGAGGGAATGATAACTGACGGCAAAATAATCCCGAGACACAAACTCACAAAAAAAAGTCGAACCCACCACCGACGCCCATCACTGCGTTTCCGTGACAAGGTTTTTGGTACAAATTTACGCCCCCAAAAAATTGGTATCTCAGACATATCGCTCGTATTGTAAAAAATATAAAAAGTTCTGTCATTTTTTTATCCGTCTTCTCCTAAATCACGTTCAACCCCTTCAAAAAATTGTAGCTACACTTTTTCTCCTTTTTTTTGCATCATTTACCAAACTTTACCCAAATTACATTTTCAAAATGGCGCTTTTCTGATATAATATGTATCGTATTTTTAATTTACACTTAAACCTCATGCGAAAAAAAGTAGCTATTAATGGATTTGGAAGAATTGGTCGAGCCGCCGCGCGTATTATTCTCAAAGATTTTTCTGACCAATTAGATTTGGTGGCTGTAAATGATCCATCGGATCCTAAATTAACCGCCCACCTATTGAAGTATGATACCAACTTCGGAACCTTAGACGGCGAAGTAAAAATCGAAGGCGATTATTTATTTGTAGCCGGAGAAAAAATCCGCAAGTTTCAAACACGAAATATTTCTGATTTACCTTGGGGAGAATTAGACGTAGACATTGTGTTGGAATGTACTGGAGTATTCCGAACCAAAGAACTCTGTCAACCACACTTAGATCAAGGAGCCAAAAAAGTATTGTTGTCAGCCCCTTGTAAAAGTGAAGGTTTCCGAACCATTGTTTTGGGCGTAAATGACGAAGAATTACAAGACACTGACACACTGGTTTCTAACGCTTCTTGTACTACCAACTGTCTAGCCCCAGTGGTAAAAGTATTGCACGAAAATTTTGGCATCGAAAAAGGAATGATGACGACCGTGCATTCTTACACCAACGACCAACGAATTTTGGATGTTGGACACAAAGATTTACGACGAGCCCGAGCTGCGGCTGAAAATATGATTCCAACCACTACTGGTGCCGCTAAAGCCGTAGGAATGGTTTATCCTGAAATGCAAGGAAAAATTGACGGAATGGCCATTCGAGTGCCAACTCCAACCGTATCAGTAACCGATTTTGTAGCCACCCTAAAAAAAGAAACAACTACCGAAGAAGTAAATGCAGCCCTAAAAGCAGCCTCTGAAAAAATGCCTCACGTATTAGGGTTTGAAACAGCCCCATTGGTAAGTTCAGACTACATGGGTGATTCACGAAGTTCAATTGTGGACGCCGCTGTAACAAAAGTTACAGGTGGGAACTTGGTAAAAGTTTTGGCTTGGTACGATAATGAATGGGGATACTCTTGCCGTTTGGTAGAGTTAGCAACCAAAATGTAATTCATACCTGAATATAAAAAACTATAAAAATACTCGTTTGATAACGAGTATTTTTTTGTACAAACACAAATTCTACGTACAATAAGTTTGATGAAAAACCCCGTACAAAACGATTGGCAAGATTTTTTCGCTACCGAAATTAAACAACCCTATTTCCAAACGATAAAACAAAAACTGTTAACCGAAATACAAAACCAGCACATTATTTATCCACATCCGAAAAATATGTTTAAAGCGTTTGAACTATGTTCGCTCGCTGATACAAAGGTTATTATTCTCGGACAAGACCCTTATCATGGTCCAAACCAAGCTATGGGACTTAGTTTTTCGGTACCAAGAGACGAAAAAGTTCCACCAAGCTTACGCAACATTTACCAAGAACTCCAGCAGAATTTTCCCGACTTTAAACCACCACATCACGGCGATTTAACTGCTTGGGCCACACAAGGTGTTTTATTATTAAATGCTGGATTATCGGTGCGGAAACAATCCCCCAACTCGCACAAAGATTTTGGTTGGCACACCTTTACGGATACTGTAATCAAACATATTTCCGACCAAAAACAAGGCGTCGTATTTCTGCTTTGGGGCGCTTTCGCGCAATCAAAAAAAAGCCTCATTGACGCATCAAAACATTGTATCTTAACCGCCGCGCACCCATCACCATTCTCGGCTCATAAAGGATTTTTTGGTTGCCAACATTTTCTAAAAACCAATGAATATCTGAAAAACCAAGGGAAACCACAAATAGACTGGACAAATATTCAATAATCTATTACATTTTGCATTGATGAAACAAATAACAACATTGGCTTTGGTTTTATTCTTGATGACTGGATGCTCTCTTATGGGAGAACAACCAACTGAAACAACCCCAACCACAGAAACTGGCGTTAAAAAAATACAAAAGGGCGTTAAAAAAAGTGTTGAAAAAAACACCCCAGTTAAAAAGCAAGGTTATTCAACCGATGATTTTTATTTCGAATCTGGACAAGAAGGAATCATCTTAAAACACAAGGTAAAAACTGATTTCAGCCAACGACTATCAGATCAACCAATTGAATCAGCCGAAATAACTGGAGGAATTTTGGTTTTTCAAGAAAAAAATGGATTACAAGCTCAACAAATCTTTAATTTAGAAGAAATCATTAGTAGTTGGAAATAGTATGCTTGGAAAAAAACATCTTTTAACAAGGTGTTTTTTTATCCCCCAAAACAAATTGACCTTTACAAAAAACATTTCAATTAAACATAAAAAATGAAACTACAACAAATATTACCCTTTGGAGCAGTCGGCGAGCGAGCGGTGAGAATATCTGAAATAAGATGGGAAAAATACAAAGAAACAATCCCTAATATATTAGAGAAAATCACCCCTCCATCAGAACTTAATTTATGTGACGACACACGCAAACAAGTGGAATCGATATTACAAACAACCGGATTATTAGAACTTAAAAATATTGAAAAATTCTTCCCTAACAAACTCGAACATATACCAAATTTTGCGGAAAAATTACCAAACAAAGAATTTTATGTAAGTGTGGCGAAATTTAACAAAATTAAAATTCATTTTGATGAGTTCCGTTACAAAACCAAAAAACTTATAGAGATGTTTTATGATTTAGAACAATATGTCGAGAATATTTCTAATGAAAAGGAAAAACAAATGGCTGAAAAATTATTAAAACCAGCCGTAAAAATAATTAAAAAATCAATTATAGAAGAAAAGGCTTTTATAGAAAACTCTATAATTTCTCCTGGATACTCAATAAAAAAAATTACTAATTTCAAAGAGATAACCGATGAATTCGAAAAACATACTAAAAAATACCAATAATAAAAAAATCAATTATCTCATCCTTTCTTTTTAAAAAATACTTTCCGTCCATCATCTTCAAAAAGATACCCTCTCACTCTTTACGATGTTTTAAAGAAACATCGAAAATTATGTCACTCTGGATTAACGACCCAATAATAAATGAGCGTAAGCGAATATTGTTATGTAAGTACGTTTGGGGTGTTCCGAATCCAAACACTGTTTTAAGAGATTCCCGTCTGCACGGGAATGAGGTTTCTGTTCAGACTCTGGGTGTTGCCAGAGTGACAGGAAAAGGGAGACCCCGTATCGAGTACGGGGAGTTATTAAGTTTATAACTTTCCGAGCCTGACTCGGAATCTTCCTATTCTTATAAAAGCAAAAGCAGAACAAGACCGTAAAAGATGCTTCGGCTCGCAAACACTCGCTCAGCAATAGTAAATTATTTTTAAAGTATCAGTCATTCTGGCGTGTCCAGAATCCAAACACCGTTTTAAGAGATTCCCGCCTCCGCGGGAATGAGGGCTTGGTACTGACTTGTGAACTTACAAACTACCAAAAAAGCCCCCTTTAGGGGCTTTAAATCAACAATTTCTTCGTTATTATTTTTCACAATACATACAATTTCCGTTACTCATACATTTGTTCCCTAGGCCTTCACACATTGCATCACCCAAACAAGGACAAGCTACCTCGTTCCTACACAATCCAGGTTCGTTTACATTTGATTCTGGCGGTATACAACTTTTTCCAATGTCCGTACAATGATCACACGGATTGGTATATTTACATCTTAGTTTATTCAAGTGATTTGGGTATTCATAACTACACACCGTTTCTCCGTTATTAAACCATTCATCAAATTCTACATACTCTCGTGGATTTATACATTCGCCTAGTTTCTGCCAAATCCCGTCTGTTACGGTTCCCGAATATTCCATTATTCCTTCCACATACGTTTCACATTTATACGTGTAGGCCTTACAATCTTCTTCAGTTGCCGGTTTTGTATTCGCTGGACACAAGTTATTGTTTACCACCGCACCGTTCTCATCTACACATTCCACGGTTCGAGTATGACTTGGATTGTTTCCGTTACTACAGAACCCCCATTCACCTTTTTCCCATTTGTATTTTGGACAATCTGGTAAGGCTTTTATATCTGAGTCTGTAGTTGGTTTTGGAGTCGCACACACGGTGTCGTTTACAAAGCCTCCTGATTTAGAACAGAACGCCCCATAAGTAGCCACTTCTTCTGTAACCATATGACACTGAGGAATTGCACCACAAACAGATTTATCCTCTACATCACTACAATGACGGGTTTCCCAGCTATTACTTACAATTTGACACAAAGGTTCTCCACTTGGAGACACGCACAACTTATGCCCTTCCTCAGCAAAACAAAGACCGTCAGCAGATTCAATGAATGGCGGATAAGCATTATAAGACTTGTTACAAGTATAATTTGACGAACAATAATTTTGTTCTTCCGATTGCCACGCACCTAGCACTCGCTCACATTTTCCGTTGTTCGTTACTCTATAATCACCTCCAGCACAACTTTTTATTTGACGAACCCCTGTCTGCCTTTTACACCATTGCCCTCCTGTTTCTCCTTCGTTTTCGCCTTCACATGCTGGAATAACCAGAAGTTTACACATTTCTACTTCATCGTCATTACAATCAAACTCATTCGTTGTAATATCACCTCCCTTTGCACAAATGCTTACCTTACCTTTCAAACCACCCCTCAACGTTGCCTTATATGCACTCACTATTTCTCGTTCTGTCCGCAGTGGGATAAAATAATTATTCTTTGGGTCAATGTTGGTTATTACCAACCGTTTCCCCCATAATCGTGAATCTGTATCATCCGTGTTTACTACTGGGGCGGTTTTAGGTTGTAAAGATATTGTCTCTCGTTTATCCATTGCATCACCCCATTCATTTGTGATATTCTTTTTTCCAACTACCACACAATTGGTGGCTAATTTTCCGCTACA
>PDQG01000002.1 GCA_002747745.1 bacterium DOLZORAL124_38_8 | reverse complement strand
CCCAAAGTAGCTAGAGAATTGAGCCACTCCGATAGTCGCCAAGATACCGATGATTACGATTACCACCAACAATTCGATGAGGGTAAATCCTTTTTTTGTCATGTTTTTCATGTTTTTTGTTTGTTAGAAAATATGAAAACCTAATTTCAATATAGTGAGAACAATTTTTTTGTGCAACTGATGTGCTTCATTTAGGCTTGAAATTCAAAATAAAAAATTTTTTTGTAATAAAAAGTCCTCAAATAATTGAGGACTTTAATTTACTTAAAAAAGTTGAACTAATTTGATTTAACCATTTTATTTGCAGTTGGAACAGCTGTACCGTTGTTTTTAAGTACTTGTTTATTGTTTTCTTCTGTACATGTAATTTTGGTAAGATCTGCGGTACCAGCTTTAATGGCTTCGGTTTTTTCTGCTTCAGAACAAACAGCTACTGCAAATTTTTTGTTAGTGTTGTCTAAAATGTAGTAGTAATCGTAGTCAGTAGTGTCTGCTGTAACATCTAATCCTGCATTTTTTAAGATTAGTTCTGCTGCGGCTGCGTCTTCTGGAAGGGTTGACTCTGCTGTAGAGGCCATGTTAGCCATAATTAATTGTTGGGCTTGCGCTACAAATGTTTTTCGTTTGGCGTCTCGTGCTTTCGCAAAGTAACTAGAGAATTGAGCCACTCCGATGGTTGCTAAGATACCGATGATTACGATTACCACCAACAATTCGATGAGGGTAAATCCTTTTTTTGTCATGTTTTTCATGTTTTTTGTTTGTTAGAAAATATGAAAACTCTAGTTTAAATATAATGAGAACAATTTTTTTGTGCAACTGATGTGGGTCATTTAGGCTTGAAATTCAAAATAAAAAATTTTTTTGTATAATAATTTTGGTTTGTTTTGTATTTTTTTTAAAAGTGGTGTAAGAGATTTCGTCATATTCAAAGGCACTCTGGACGAAACGTGAATGTATTTCTCCCCGTCCAAAGTATGTATAAAAAATGACGGGGTCTCATTTGGTAGTCAACAAGTTGACGAGTTTACAAGTCCACAAGAAAAAAACTATTGCTGAGCGAGTGTTCGCGAGTCGAAGCATCTTCGGCTGTTTTGTTCTGCTTTTTCCTTATAACCCCTCTTAGTCTCCCCTTGAAAAAGGGGAGAGAAAAAATTCGAAGATTCCGAGTCAAGCTCGGAAAATTATAAACTTATTAATTCTCTGTACTTGATTCAGGGTCTCCCGTTTCTTTTAAAAAAAATTACAGTTGAGAAATTATTGAATGAGGCAAAAATTCGACAAAAGAATCAGGATTTATATCATAGGGCTGACAATTTTATACAGATGTATTCATGTTAGATTTAAAAGCGATACGACAACACCCAGCGGAGTTTAAACGCAAGTTGGCTCGAAAAGGAGTGGATGAAACCGTAATTGATACGTTGTTAGCCGCCGATGAACAACACCGACAAGATTTGCAAACCGTTGAGCAATTATCGGCAAAACAAAACCAAGTAAGTAAACAAATCCCACAATTAACGGGCGATGAAAAAACCGCCGTTTTGGCGGAAATGAAAGATGTTTCAGCACAGAAAAAAGCCGCGGAACAGTCTTTGGAGTCTTCGGCGACTACGGTCAAACAAATTTTAGAATCGTTGCCGAATCCGCCTCGAGACGAAGTAAAAGAGGGGAAAGATGATTCGGAAAATGGGGTCATTCGAACTGAAGGGGAAAAACCAGTGTTTGATTTTGAACCCAAAGAACACTGGGAACTGGCCGAAGATTTGAATTTGCTTGATATGGAGCAGGCCGCTAAAGTGTCGGGGAGTCGGTTTTATTATCTAAAAAACGAGTTAGCGATTTTGCAACAAGCCTTGATGATGTGGGCGTTCCGAAAGGTGTCCGCCAAAGGGTTTTCGGCCACTATTCCTCCGTTTATGACACGAGCTGAAGCGTTGTATGGAACGGGGTATTTAGACAAAGATGAAAATTACCGTGTAAATCCAGACACCGATGATTTGTATTTGATTGGAACGTCGGAAGTGCCGATGGTGTCTATTCATGCGGGGCAAGTGATTGATTTAGAGAACGGACCATTGAAATACGTGGCTTATTCGCCTTGTTTCCGACGAGAAGCTGGGAGTTATGGAAAAGACACAAAAGGGATTTTGCGGGTGCATCAGTTTGAAAAAATTGAAATGGTGGTGTTTGCCAAACCAGAACAAGTGACCGAAATTCATGAACAAATTCGTGTTATTGAAGAAGAAATTTTGCAAGAATTAGGAATTCCGTACCAATTAATTGATATTTGTACGGGGGATTTGGGTTGTTCGGCTTCGAAAAAATACGATATTGATGCGTGGTTGCCAGGGCAAGGAGCGTATCGAGAAGTTACGTCTACGTCGATTTGTGATGATTATCAAACGCGTCGTTTGAATATTCGGTATCGAGACGAAAATGGAAAATTGCAATACGCGTGTGCTTTAAACGGAACCGCGGTGTCGTCGCGTCCGTTGATTGCTATTATGGAAAACTTCCAACAGGCGGATGGTTCAATTAAAATTCCAGAAGTGTTGGTGCCATTCTGTGGGTTTGATACCATTCAAGCGAAGTAGCATTACTTATGGGATTTTTATTAACATAAAACCTTGCATAATTGTGTGAGGTTTTTGTTTAGGAAATGGGAGATTCTGTGTCGTGGCATGGAAATTTATAAAAGTTATAATTCTCTGTACTAGATACAGGGTCTGCCCTTTCTATTTTTTGAAGTAGATTGCCACGCTTACGCTCGCAATGACCGTGTCTTTTAATTTTTCGTCATTTCATTTCGTCCTAAACTGCTTGTCACTCCGACTTGTTCGGAGTCTGAAAGGATTTATAAATTCAAACTGTTTTTGGATTCTGGGCTCCGCCAGAATGACTATGTGAAAATATTTCGGAGATTCCGTGTCGTAGCACGGAAAGTTCTATTTTAACGGTGTTTTGAGTAGTTTTGTGTCTAAAATGTGGAAAATTTTTTCGTGAACAAAAAAGTTGACCAATGGGTGTTTTTCCACTATTTTTCAAGGTGATATGGGAGGAATAAGTCATATTGTCATTGGATTGGTGTCTTTATTTGGATCGGTGATTCAAGGGAATTATTATATTGAAGAAACTATCACCCTGAAACCAGGGGTGACGACGATTGAAACGCCCGCCGAATGGGAAACCGTGACGTTGTTCTCGCCGGATAAAAAAACGGTGTTACCGCCTATATTTTGGCAAAATTCTGCTGGAGCGTTTTATGAATGGTCTACTGATAATGCTCATGAAGACGGTTTAGATGGCGATTGGGTGTTACGGCCGAAAGTGTATGATGCTTCGCAAAAAAAGTTGGTTGTGTACACGGAAACACCTGTGAAAGTGGTGGGGCATTTTTTTAACACGCAGAAACCGTTTGGGCGGTTAATGGCGTCGTTACACACCCCGAAAATTAATTTAGGGAATTTTTTGTTTGGAGATGCGTTGTTAGAGGGCGTGGATGTGAAGAATTTTAAAAACGAAACCGAATTAGGTGGGTTTGCGAACAATTTTAAACCAAAGTTTATTACGCGTGCTGGCTGGGGGGCGGATGAAACCTTGCGGCGTTGGACGTGGAGAAGTGGCATTTCGGCTTGGTTCCGTTCGAGTCCGCCCGAAGCCAAATATGTCAAACAAAGTTGGAAACCCGTGATTGTGGCTCGCAAAGATGCCGCTGGAAAAAAGCTGACGTGGCCGATTGAACAGAATCAAATTATAAAAAAAATAGTGTTGCATCATACCGGAGAATATTTAGACGATCGGCACCAAATGCGACGTAATCCGAAGAAACACGTGCGTTCTATTTATTATTACCACACGGTTACGCGTGGTTGGGGTGATATTGGGTATAATTTTTTGATCGATAAACGAGGGAATATTTATGAAGGACGAGCCGGTGGACCGAAAACCGTTGGCGCGCATGCAGAAAATTATAATGTGGGAACGATTGGGATTTCGTTAATTGGAAATTTTAACATCGAACAACCAACGCAAGAGCAAGTGAAAGTGTTGTCTATTTTTTTGGCGTATTTGTCTGATAAATACAAGATTCCCGTACATGGAAATAGTGTGTTTTTGGGGCTAAAAACGGATAACATCACCGCGCATCGGTTTGTGACACGACCCGGAAAAGGGACTTCTTGTGCGGGAAATAATTTGGTAAAATTGTTACCAGCATTACGAAATAAAGTGGCGGAAATTCAAGTATTTCTTCGGAAACTTCGGGCACAAGGAAAACTCACAGGGCGTGATTTTTTGGGGCTAGCACCAGAGGCACAAAAATATGTGGCGTCGAAAAAATTTGTGTTACCGAAACGGAAAGCGTTGATTACCCCAGCGGAGTTATGGGAAAAACAAATCGTAACCGATAAAACACAAAAAATAATTCGGTTGCGGGTGGTTAATAATTCAAATTTTACTTGGAAAGCGGGGTCAAAATTGTCGGTTAAGTCGGCTCCTGGTGGGTTAGAATTTGATGATTTTGTGATTGAAGCAGATATTGTGCCGTATGGAACTGGATATATTCGTGGAGGAATGAAAGTAACGACTCTTTCGAGTGGTGATTATGCGGTGGAATTGTCGCCTGATTTTTTGAGTCAACATTATTTTGCTTCACAATACAGCACGGCTCGAATTATTTTTTCGATTAAAGTCGTGCAGAATTTTTCGAATTTAGTGTCGCAGTTACAAGCCAATAGTTTGAGTCGGTCATTACGGTCACCCATTCGTCAAGATACTTTATCCGGGTTTTTGTCGCGGTATAAAAAGAAACTCGTAGCCACTAAATCGCCCGTACCAGTTAAACCAGCGGTTTCACCCGTTTCAAAGGTTGTGACTGGCGTAAAACGAAAACAGTATGCGGTTATGAACACCAAAATAAAATTGGCGGGGTTTCAGTCTTTGGTGGCGAAGGTGTCGGCAAATAAAACCTTTCGGGTTCTGGTTCGAGGGAGTTCTGTAACGGTTCCGGCGGGCGAAACTATTTTAGTAAAACAAGATAAAACGAAAGTAACGGTGCAGGCGAACGGGAAAACCTTGGTTGGTTCATTGGTTCGGTTGCAAAATATACAGAACGGCGTGTTCACAATTCAGAATTATGCGAATCCGCGCTTTGGAAGAGGGCGAATTGCGTATAATCGGTTTAGAGGTGATTTGGTGTTTTATCCTCACGGAGAACGTCTGATGGCGGTGAATGAGTTGCCTATTTATCAATATTTGTGGGGCTTGGGCGAAGAACCAAAGACCGAACCCGAACACAAAAAACACGCTATTTATGTGTTGGCACGGAGTTATGCGGTGGTGTATTCAAAATACCGTCGTAAGTTTGGGACGAGTTTCTATGATTTAGAAGATGATCCTCGAACATCGCAGTTGTATTTGGGGTATGATTGGGAAGTTCGACATCCAGAACAAAAACGGCTGATTAATAGAACGAAAGGACGAGTCATAACGTATCAGGGAAAACCAGTAATTGGTCCGTACTTTACTCAAAGTAACGGGCAAACATCTGATAAATGGCAACAGCAGTATCCATGGACGAAAGCACAAGCGTTGTCTTTTGATCGTGGGTTACCACAAAAAGGACATGGCGTCGGATTGTCGGGAAATACCGCTCGGCAGTTAGCCAAGCAAGGAAAAAATTACAAACAAATTTTGGAATATTTCTTCGATAATATTGGTTTGAAAAAAGTGTATTAGTTGGATGGGGTTTTGGTCAAATTGGCGGTGGCGGTTGTCTTGGTATTACGTTGATGCGTTTGAAAAAGAACTGGACGAATTTTTGTGCGCGGTGCCAAACCTTTCGTCGTATGAAGTACGTGAACGGGTCTTGCGGTTTATGAAACGTGATTTTGTGCGATTTTCGGTGTATTTAGAATGGAAATTTAAAGGCTATGCACAATTGAAGAAATCGAATCGTCGAGAGTTGTATCGTAATGCTGATTTAATCCGAGCGGATTTTCAGACCTTTTGTGAAACGGCGGGTATTGAGAGTACGAAACCGGCGGCGGTGGTGCAAGGATTAATGGAGTATTTGTCGCCTCAAAATCATTTTTTGTATCAAGAATCTTCGGCATTTTTTGGATTATTAAAAAATCCACAGCAAGAAAAGTTAGTGGGTGATTGTAATCAAATCTGTTCTTTGTATGTGGCGTTGTCGACGCGGTATTTTTTGCCAACAGAATGGCGGATTCATCTGTATGATGAGCACGTGGCGTTGGTGTTTGACGGACAAGAATTAGAGGCTACCAACGGAACCATGAATCAATTAGGAACGGGCGGAAAAGTGCTTCCGATTGAAAGTTTGGTGGCGGTTAATGTGTTGGATATTTCGGAGAAAAATCGACGAAAGTTTCCGATTATTCCAGAACGGTTTTTACAATCGGCGGCGTTGGTTGAGGCCTTATCGCCAGAAAATCCGTTGGCTCAAAAAAATATGCGTGTGGCTTTACACAACATGGGGTTGGATTTAGCAAAAAATCATAAATTTGAGTTGGCCGAGCAATACTTTTCTCGGTTGCAAGATAAGAAGTTGTTAGAAAATTTGTATGCTCAGGCGGTACATTTTTATATCGAATCTTCACATTATTCTAAGGCCGAGCAATGGGCGCAAAAATCAGCTCGAGAGAGTTTGCGATTGTTGGTATGGAATAAGCGAGGGAGTGAAGCTTTGAAACAAAGAAAATATACGAATGCTAAGCGGTATTTTGAAAAAGCTCAGCAACCAGAAAACGTGCAAATTGTGTTGGAAACAGAAATGTTTGATTGGTATGAGCGAGTAAAAAATCTAACGAAATTAAAAGATTTGAAGGCTCAGAAATCAACCATAAAAAAAATTTACGCTCGGGCCAAGGAAGTGCACCACGAAGGAATGATTGATTGGTGTAAAAATGTGTTAGAGCAAATTTAATTCAAGCAAGCGAGTTATCAAATTTTTGAGTAAGCCAGTTGTTTTATTTATTATTCTTGATTGGGAAATCTCTTTTTAAACAAGAATAAGATTCCAAACACCACCATGCCTGCGAATGCTCCAATTAGATGTCCAACAAAGGAAACGCCTGGCATGAGTCCTAGCACTATGTTGGCGCCCGCCCAACCAAGCATTTGTTTGGAAATTATCGGGTTTTGTTTCCAAAATAAAAGACCCGTTAACACCATTAATCCAAGGGCAATGCCAGAGAATCCAAGGGTTGGATATGGGGATAATTGTGAAACTCCAATGGTCGTAAGAATGGTGATGAATAATACGATTAATCCGTAGGTTTTTGCGGTAAATTTTCGTTCAAGGAGGGGCGAAATTTGAACTAGTACGAGTAAATTAAACAGTAAATGAAGTAAATCGTAGTGTGAAAAGTTGGCAAGAAAACTGTTGAAATTCAAAACCCGTGGTTGAGACACAATAACAGGCAGAATAGGGATACGGTTGAGAACAAAAATGAGAATATTGAGGCTGATGAGTCCGCTGGTAAGCGGATTTTGTTGACAATAGTGTTTGAGAGTTTCGTACTTCATTCTTGATAAATTTTTATTGATGGGTGATTTAAATCTAATCGTACGGTTTGTTTCGACCAAATAAGTGGCTGTTTTGCTTGGCGATATACTTGGTTTACGTGTTTGCTTGGTGGTAGATTGTTTGCGAGAACGGTGGGTTGTTTTCCGTTGAGGACGGCTGGAATTTTAGACGTGGTAGTGATAAGTATGTCAAACGACAGAGACTGTTCAGATTTGTTTAATTGAGCTTGTTCGGTGTCGGTGAGTGGTGTTAGTAATATTCCTATGAGGTGTTGGTTTACGGTTTGTGAGAAAAATTTATGTGGGATGAGCGTTTGACTCGTTAGACTGTGGGAAATTTTGATTGGGTTGGGTTCAAAAAAAGTTGTAAGTTGTTCGGCTAGAATAGGGCTGCCTAAAAATAACGACTCGTTTGTGGTTTTGAGTCCGAGCATTTGTTGGCGTACTAAGATTTGGTTTTGGCTTGTCGACGGAGACCAAAAAATATAGCCCCAGAGAAGTATGGGAAAGAAAACTATTAACCAGAAAAAGAATTTTTTGGGCATGACGAATCAGAAATTGTTATAATTCGGTTTCTTCGTCTTTGGCTTTAAGCATGAAGTATGCCTGATTCCAAAAGGCTACCGAAAAGACTTCTAAAATTCCAGTCAAATAAGAAGAAAGTCCAATCAATCCAACACCTAAAATTCCAGCGAGGATATAAATAATATTCAAATAATCAGAACCAGCAAAGTAGGTGGTCAGAGAGGCGGCTAGTACGGGAATTCCTAAGACTACTAAGACGTTCAGAATTACCCGAATGTTTACTAATAGCATTAGAATTGATAATCCGAATACCGATCCGAAGTACATAAAAGAGAGGGAAATACTAGAACGAATAGCTTGCCCAAAGTTTTGGTCGTCGTGAATAATGAAATACGGGGCTAAGTGGAAAAAGAAACTCAAGAAAAGGCAGATGATTCCATATATAATCAATGTTGGGAGCAGTATTTCAGAGAACAGTTCGCCCTTTAAATAACGAAATAATGTTAGCCCTAAGAAGGTCACCGACAAAACTGAAAAGGGAGATAAAGCGGAGTGAAGTTTGAAGAGTTGAAAGAAGTGATTAAAGCCTTCAATGACTTTTTTTCGTAATGAAAATCGTTTCTCGGGTGATTTTATGTGGTGATGCGTGCTAAGAATCATCGTTGCTTCGATCCATGGAGGAGTCAAAAACGTAAAAATTAATACAAAGACCACAAAAAAGATTGAGATTCCGAGTAAATTTTTATCAGAAATAAGAGAAATTATGTCTCCGATTTTTCCAAAGACAAATCCACTTTTATAAATTCCGAGTGATTCTGAAATCAAGAAATACTGCCATATGATTTCTATGACAAATACGACTACGGTGACAAAACTTGGGACAAATGCGAACCAAACAATTTTTCGATTTTCAGAAGCGACATTCCAAGCGTCGGCAATTATTTTGGCATAATTCATCTAGTCCATTCTGTTTTTTTTGTGAGGCTTGTCAATGAAACCTCGTTTGTAAAGAGAAGTTCGTACCAGTCTTGTACGTAATATTTGGTTTGAGTATTGGGGTCTTGTAAAATCGGTGGCAGGATTGGTGGTTGGTGTGATACGAATTGAGTGGTTGGTAGCGGTTCCTTTTTGATAAAAGTGATAGAACGCTCGTTGGGTTGTTTTTTTCCAATTTGTGTTTTGGCGTCTTTATCAATCCGTTCAGCGGTTTTTAGATACTCAAGTTTTCGTTTTTTTTGCAAAATTTCTTGGTAGAGTTTTTTATTATCTTGACGAATGCTTTCGATTTCAGCATTGATTTTTTGTGTCTGATGGAGGGTGATAGCCAAGTAATATAATAGAGAAAAAATAATTCCAAAGGCTGCTAGGAGCGCAAAAATGGTTTTAGAATTATAAACTTTTGGTTGACTCATCAATGCGTACTGTATTCAACTATTTTTCTGGTTCAAGTTAGTTTTGAAATAGAAGTAGTATTTCTATGTGAATTTATTTTGGGTCTGTGTATAATAAAAACGAATATGAAATTATTGGTTGGACTCGGAAACATCGGAAAAAAATATGAACAAACGCGTCATAATGTCGGGTTTTTGGCGTTAGATTTTTTGGCAGAAAAATTTCACGCTTCTGAATGGAAAGAATCAAGTAGATTTTTTGGGACGGTGGCTACGGGCATGTACCATGGAAAAAAAATTTTGTTGCTGAAACCGTCTACGTTTATGAATTTGTCTGGGAAATCTGTGGCGGCGGTGGCGAATTTTTACAAGATAAATCGGTCGGATATTACGGTTATTTTTGATGATGTTGATTTACCATTTGCCAAAATACGTTTGCGACATCAAGGCGGATCTGGGGGGCATAATGGTATAAAATCGTTGATTGCTTGTTTGGGAGGAGAAGATTTTACACGCATAAAAATTGGAATTTCAAACGAATTTCGAGCTTCGAAAGAGACGGCCGATTTTGTGTTAGCAAAATTTCTCCCCGCCGAACGAACTAAGCTGTCAGCAGTTTTTCATGAAATTTACACAAATTTCTTATCGGAAATCGGATGATTGTATCGTTTAAACGTTTGAGTGGGTGGTTTGTGTTTGAAAAGAAAAGTCTTAAAGACCCTGTGGCCACTATGAAAGATTGTGGGGTTGATTCAGATACAGGGAAGATTTTTGCGTATTGGGTGTTTGGTATAGCGGGGTTGCAAGTTTTACGTCCAGCGGATATTTGGTCGTGGATTGGAGGAAAAGTTGTGGTGGAAGACGAGACGGTTTTTCAAGATCCACAAAAATTGCCTCGACTGGCTGATTTGTTTGAGCGGGAAGTTGCTATTTTGGGGGCGCCTGTGTGGCAGGCCGGTAAGAAACTTGGAACCGTGAAAGATTTCTTTTTTGATACAGAAACGCAGTTTATTTTATCATTCGTGTATAAAAAATATTGGTTTTCAGCTAAAAAGACCGTATTTCGGTACCAAGTTATTCGTATTACGGAAGCAGGCCTTGAAGTTGATTTAACGCGAACCAAAAAAGAAGCTTTCATGTCCGAATCAAATTTGTTTGCGGCTTCTATGCCGCCAGTTCAAGAGTTGAAAGAAATTACCGATTTATAATTTTTCGTTGTTTTTTGTGTGCGAATTTATATACTTTTGGCGTAATTTCTTAAAATTTTCAGTATGAATAATTATTCTTTTAATCATTTTTTGCGAGAAAAAGGGGTACCAAACGATGTTCGTTCTTTGTTGTATCACATTGCTCGAGCGGTAAAATATATTAATTTTTCTCTGCGGGCAGGAAACACCGGAAAAACTGACGGACAAAATTGTCAGGGCGAAGAACAGTTGCAACTTGATGTGATGGCGGACTTAATTATTCAAGATGAATTAAAAAAATCTGAATTAGTGCGAACTTGCATTAGTGAAGAGATTAAAGAGGCGATGATTTTCGATGCGCCACGTGGTGAGTATACGGTTGCGTATGATCCTTTGGACGGAAGTTCTTTGGTTGACGCTAACTTGGCGATTGGATCGATTTTTGGTATTTGGGAAGGTTCTGAATTAGTGGGGAAAACGGCTCGAGATCAAGTAGCGGCTTGTTATGCTATTTATGGTCCGCGGGTAACATTTGTTATTGCTATAAAAAATGGTGGAACGCACGAATTTGAATTAAACGATGTAGGAGAATTTATTTTAGTGTCACAAGACTTGCAAGTGGCGGACGTTTCAAAATATTTTGCCCCAGGAAACTTGCGAGCTTCCATTGAAAATAAACGATATTTAGAATTAATTCAGTCTTTTATTTTAGAAGGAAGAACGCTTCGATATTCAGGCGGAATGGTGCCCGATTTACATCATATTTTGAAAAAAGGACAAGGGATTTTCTGTTATCCTGGATGTCAAAAACATCCAAATGGAAAACTGCGTTTGGCGTTTGAATGTGCACCGTTCTCATTTATTTTTGATCAAGCGGGCGGAATGGCTAAAACGGTGGATGGATTAAATTTGTTGGATAAACCCGTGACGAAAATTCATGAACGAACGACTATCTTTATTGGTTCTAAACAAGAAGTTACGCAAGCGGTAGATTTTTTACAAAACTAAACGATGAAAGATTTGTTCCAAACGTTAGGATTTGAGTGGAAGAACGAATATGAACCCGTGTTTTGTGAAGCGTTTACTCATCGTTCGGCGGTTAACAAAACGTCGGAGTTTACGGTTCATAATGAGCGGTTAGAATTTTTGGGTGATGCGGTGCTGGAATTAATTGTAACTGAGTTATTATTCGAAAAATACCCACAGAAACCAGAAGGCGAATTGACAGTATTGCGTTCGGCTTTGGTGAAGGGGGTACATTTAGCAGAAGTCGCCCAACGATTAAATTTGGGGAAATTCTTGATTCTTTCTAGTTCGGAACGTAAATCTGGCGGAGCAAAAAAGGGGTATTTGTTGGCGAATGCGGTTGAATCATTGATTGGGGCTTTGTACCAGACACTAGGAATGCCCTCGGCACGAGCTTTTGTGCGTCAATGGATTTGGTGTGATATTGAAGACATTATAAAAAATGCTTCTCACATTGATATTAAAACAGAATTTCAGGAGTTTGCACAGGTGCCACCCGTGTCTACAACGCCTCGATATGAAGTTATTGGTTCTACTGGATTAGATCACGAAAAAATGTTTCATGTAGCTGCGTTTTTGGGTGATTTGCAAGTTGGAACTGGGCGTGGAAAATCAAAAAAAGAAGCCCAAGCCCAAGCTGCTCAAATGGCTATGGATACGAAATCTGAGTGGTTGAAAAAGTTTTAAAAATTATAAAAACTTGAAAATAATAAATGTGCTTAATAATAGTACGGCGTAGGCAATAATTAGGCTGACCGTTAAAGAACAATATTGAAGTGTTATGTGAAGAGTTATTAAAAATAATATAAAATCTCCCATGTAGGTGTTTCCTTCAGGGAGTATGTTTTTAGTTTTGTAATACGTTTTTTTATACGCTGCGTCTATCAAGTAAGGCTCGCGTCAGGGTGCCAGTATCTAAAAAATCAAGGTCGCCGCCACTTGGTATTCCACGAGAAAGTCGTGAGACGTTGCCAGCAAATTTTTGTGAGAGTTGTTCGTGTAAATAAAGGGCAGTGGCTTCGGATTCGGTGGTACCAGACGTGGCTAAAATTATTTCGGTTATGTCGTCATTGAGGCGTTCAAATAAACTTTTGATGTTTAGGTCTTCGATGTGCACTCGATTCATGGGCGATAACACGCCGTGTAAAACATGGTATTGTCCTCGGTATTCGTGTGTTTTTTCAATGGCAATAACGTCCAAAGGTGATTCAACAACACAAATGATGTGTGATTCTCGGTGATGATTTTGGCAAATAGGACATTGTGTTTGAGTTGATTCACAATAGTTTCCACAAACACAACAACGATGTATTTGTTCTTTTAAATCAAGGAGGTTTTCTCCTATTTTTTTGCTGAGTCCAGTTTCGTTTTTCAGAAGTGTAAAGACGAGTCGTTCGGCACTTCGTTTTCCGATACCGGGTAAATCAGATAAGGCCTCTATGGCGTTTTGGATCGGATCAGGGAGCATCATAGATTAGGACAATTATCGGTTTACTACAATCTTGTTGGTATTATCCAATTGGACGTCTTTGAATAATTTTTCCATGTGTGGAATAATGTCTTCAATTTTAATAGTGGTCGATCGTCCTCGTTTCATTTCTCGGACAATGACTTCGCCTTTTCGGATTTCAACATCACCCATAACGAGTGAGTAAGGAACATTAAATTTTGTCGCCCGAGCTAATTGGTCTTCCATACGAGTTTTTCCTAGTACGCCAACGGCATGAAATCCGTGTTCTCGTAATTTTACTAAGATTGGCAAGGCTTCTTTTTTGGCCAAAACGCCGGTAGCCGCCACGTAAATTTGTAGTGTGTCTTTTTTGGGTACGGGAATTTCATGTGCTTTCATAAGTGCAATGACTCGTTCTAGTCCAGCGGCAAATCCACATCCGCCAAGATCTTCTCCGTTCATTTTTTTCATCAATCCGTCGTAACGACCTCCCACCAAAATTTTATTGCGGTGCGCGGCTTTTTCACGGAACTCAAATGTGGTGTGACTGTAATAATCTATAGGACGAATCAATCCTGGGTCGATAGTGTATTCAATTCCAAAAGTGTTTAGATATGACAGAGTTTGATTTAGGAATTCTTTTGAATCAGGCGACAAGAAATCGGTAATTTTAGGGGCCATTTTGGCTAGGATTTCTTCGTTTTCGGTGGTAGGGTTGAGTAATGCTAAGTAATCGCCTTGTTCTAATTTTTCGCGTAATCGCAAAGATAAACTTCGTTCTTTTCCACTGTAGAAATTCGCTAAAGCATCGATGAATTTTTGCCGATCTTCGGGGTTTCCAATGGTGTTAATTTTTAGTTCGCAGTGTTCGCTTAAACCTAAATCACTCAAAATTCGGTATGCTAAATAAATTAACTGTGCGTCAATTGCGGGGTCTGATTCTCCTAAAATTTCGGCTCCAAACTGCCAGAATTCTCGTTTGGTTCGGCTTTGTGGTCGTTCAAACCGGAAACATCGTCCTAAAGAATATAATTCAACGGGTAATGGACCTTTATAGAGTTCTTGTTCAATGAAACTTCGTACAATTCCAGTGGTTAATTCGGGTCGAAGCGAGAGTGATTCTTTTCCGCGTGGATCGTCAAATGAATAGAGTTCTCGTTTGATGATGTCGGTGTCTACCCCCAAAGCATTATGAAAGGTGTTGGTTTCTTCAAATACCGGCGTGCTAATTCGTCTAAATCCTGCTTGACGAAACCGGTATCGGATGATTTTTTTTACATAAGTAAAATAATCATGATCGTTGGGGAGGATATCTTGTGTTCCAATAGGAGCTTTGTAAATAGTTTTTTTAGTCATTCAATTTAGTAGAAAAGAAACAGTTTTTTGCAAAAAGCAAAGCAAATTAACGTAATGCAGTTTACAAAAAAAACGGTTTCATGTAAAAGGAAAACGTACCTTTTTAATATTTATTATTTTATACAGACATGAAAAACGTATTTAAAACAACGGTTGCTGCCTTGGCGGGAGTGTCTCTTGGGCTTTTATTTGCCAAGAAATCAGGGAAACAACTGCGAACAAAATTAGCAAAATCAAATACTCCTTTTAAAGATTTTGTAGATGAGCTAAAAAGTGTGGCGAATGATTCAAAAGATTTTGCTGCGGATCAAATTAAAAATTCAGAAGATTTGAAAAAAGCCATTGAAAGTGGGAAAGTGAAGATTGAAGAAGTAAAAGTGGCGTCAAAAAAATTGGGAAAACAAGCAGAGTCAAAGATTGATGAATTGTTGAATAATGCGAAAGAAGCACTGGAAGAAGCCAAAGAAGTGGTAGAAGAAGCTGGTACAGAAGTAATGGAAGATTTGAAAGATAAAGCTGGTGAAGTAAAAGACAAAGCTAAAAAAACCGTTCGAAAATTCAAAAACGAAGTGAAAAAATAGAGAGCATTCTCTTTTATACCTATGAGAATGGATACGAAAAAATTCTGCATGCGCAGAATTTTTTTGTAATTTTGGAAAGGGGAAACTTGTTGACTTGTGAACGTTCTAAAAATACACTTCTAAGCGATGAAAAAATTGAAAGTATTGGTAACGGGTGGGGCTGGTTTTATCGGTTCTAATTTTTGTAATATAAATAAAAATATATTTGAGATTGTCGCGTTGGATAATTTGTTTTTGGGGGATCCTAGTAATTTGGATGAATCGATTCGGTTTATACAGGGTGATGCTGGAAAAAAAGAAGATTTAGCTCAATGTGGGGAGGCGTTTGATGTTATTTTGCATTTAGCTGGGACGAGTTCGGCACCGATGTTTAATGGTGATGGATTGGCTGATGGATATGTGAATTCGGTACAGAGTTTTGTGGAGGCACTTGAGTTTGGGCGTAGAGTGGGAGTGAAAAAAATCTTATACGCGTCGACTTCTTCGTTATACGGAAATAATCCAATGCCGCTGGTGGAAACGCAACAAGTAACGCCACCGAATCATTATGCTTGTACAAAATTTTTATACGAAAATTGTGCCCAATGTTATCAATCGGTGTATCCAGATATGGATATTGTGGGGTTTCGGTTTATGTCGGTTTATGGACCAAATGAAGAAGCGAAGGGTGAGTTTGCCAATATGATTAGTCAGTTTGTGTGGGATGTGGCCCGAGATTTATCACCAGTAATTTTTGGAGACGGAAACCAATTTCGAGATTTTACGAATGTGGCGGACATTGTGCAAGGGATAACTTTGGCGATTACCACGGAGAAAAAACTGGGAAATAAAGTGTATAATATTGGTACGGGTAAAACTTGTTCTTTCAATGAAATTTTAGCGCAAGTAAATGCAGCGTTTGGGAAAAATATTCAGGCTACATACATTGAAAACCCTGTAAAAGAAACCTATGTTCGTGGGCAACACGCGGATATTACTAAAATTCAGTCAGAACTTGGATTTGTTCCAAAAGTGTCTTTGGCAGATGGGGTCAAAGCACAAGTGGCGAATCTAAACGTAAATAAGATTCGGAAAACGAGCTCTGATAGTTTTCGTGCCAGAAAATAATTTGACTTTTTTGTTTTGTCCATCTTTTGCTTCATTCAAATGTTATTATGACCGTTAATTTTGGTAATAATCAAGAGGAATCAAATATTCTTCCAGAAGAAGTTGCAGAATTGTTGGTTTATTAAAATAAAAAGAAAAAAATTTTGACTAAAGAATAAATGTTTTTAACATGCATTTGTTCTTTACAAGGAGTCGTAGCTCAACTGGTTAGAGCACCCGCCTGTCACGCGGGAGGTTGCGGGTTCGAGTCCCGTCGGTTCCGCCATTTGCAAAATTGAACATCTAAAACGCCGTTTTCCTTTTGTGGAAGCGGTGTTTTTTGGTTCGAGTCAAAAAAATAGCCAAATGTTTGGCTATTTTTTATCTTTTTTCTTTTATATAGTGGTTTTACATCTTGTCTGGAATTTGGATTCCTAGCAATTTTAACCCTTGTTCAAGGACGGTAAACACTTTGTATGCTAACGTTAGACGAGCCTGTTTGAGGGTTTCTGTGTCGGCGTTTACAACGGAGTTATTCCCATAATAACTCGACCATAATTGTGCTAATTCAAGAAGATACGTTAAGAGGTAGGTTGGATTTTTTGTTTCGGCGGCTCGGTCGATAGTGTTTTCAAACCACAAAATTTTAGCTCCTAACGCTTTTTCGTCTTCGCCTAGAACCGATGTGTCAATATCTTGGGTGGTTGTGGGGGTAAACTTGGCTTTTCTAAAAATAGATTTTAGTCGTACGCCTGCGTATTGTAAATATGGTCCAGTAGCGCCTTCAAATTGAATTGATTTTTCGGCGTCAAAGGTAATTGATTTTTTGGGAGCGGTTGAGAGTAGATAGAATTTCCAAGCGGCATCTTGAATTTTTTCTGCCAATTGTGCGGCTTCCGTATCAGAAATTTCTTCGTTTCGTTTTTTGATATTTTCAATAGCTAAAGTTTTTAAACTATCCATTAAATTATCGGCGTCTACTACGGTTCCTTCTCGAGATTTCATTCGTCCGTTCGGAAGATTTACCAGTCCGTATCCTAAATGATGACATAGATGGTAATCAATGAGTCCGAGTTTTTCAAGACAGTAAAACAAAACTTTGAAGTGATAGTTCTGTTCGTCCGCCACCACATAAATTAATTCATCGGGATGAAAATCTTCTTTTCGGGCGACAGCCACGGCCAAATCTTGCGTCAAATAAATAGACGTTCCGTCGGCTCGTAATACTACTTTTTGGTCCAATCCTTCTGATTCTAAATCGACCATAACGGCTCCGTCTTCGCGAGCAAAAAATACGCCTTGTTCCAATCCTTTTTGAGCGATGTTTTTTCCTTCCAAATAGTAATCAGATTCTTTGTAGGCTTTGTCAAAATGAATTCCTTGTCGTTCATATGTTTCTTGGTGGCCTTGGAGCGTCCAATCGTTCATCTTTTGCCATAAAGCCTTGGTTTCGGCGTCGTCATTTTCCCAATCAAGTAACATTGATTGTACTTCTTGGTTGAGTGATTCATTTTTTTTCGCTTCTTGGTCAAACTTTACATAATAATCTCCTACGAAGTGGTCGCCTTTTTTTCCCACTGATTCAGGCGTTTCTCCGTGCCCAAATTTTTTGTATGCCAACATAGATTTACAAATATGTACGCCTCGATCATTGATGATGTTGACGCGCGACACTTTGGCTCCAGCGGCTTCTAAAATGTTGGACGTAGCGAGTCCTAAAGCGTGATTTCGCATGTGTCCTAAATGCAGTGGTTTGTTTGTATTAGGACCACTAAATTCGATGACGATGTTTTTGTCGGTAAGTGTTTGTCCATGGAGTGGGGCGTTTAAAACGGCTTCGAAAAATGGTTTTTTCGCAAAATGAACATTTAGATATGGTCCAGCAATCTCTGTTTTTTCTATTAAACCAGAGGTTTCTAATACCGGTTGTACGGTTTGAGCTATTTGTACTGGAGATTGTTGTTTTTCTTTGGTGAGCAGAAAAAATTTTAGGGCTAAATCTCCACTTTGTCCTTTGGGAACGGCTGCAAATTCCACTTTTTCTGAAAATTCACGTCCAAATGCGTCGGTTAGTAGTTGTTGTAATTGTTTTTCCATCGAGGCTCATATTAGTCTAAAAAAATATTTTTGGTAGTTTTTTAAGGGTATTTATGTTTAGAATAATTCGCTTTTTACTTTTTGGTAAGCTTCACGGAATGACATGCCAGCAAGGACGAGTTTGTTTACCTTATTGGTTGCGTATAATTCAGGGGTGCAAGCTTTGGCTATCGCTTCGGTGTTTGGTTGTGTATTTTCTATCATCGCTTGAGCCATAAGAAGGCTTTTAGAAACCGTTTTGAACATTTCTATAAGGGCGGTTTTTCCTATTTGGAAATCTCGATGATATCCGCTGCATAAACCGACATCAAGTTGTTGTACGGTACAAAACTGTCCAAATAATTCAGAACATTTCGCACGCATAATTTCGGCTGGGTCAAGATTTCGTTTTTGTGGCATAATTGATGATCCCGTGGTGAGATCTGGGTGGATTGATAAAAAGTTAAATTCGGCGGTAGTGTATAAAATCATTTCAGAAGCGAAATGTCCTAATACTTTCCCGATTCGAAGTAATGCGTAACAAAAATCTAAATCGATTTTAGTTCGGGTATTTTGAGCGGTGTTTACAATTTCTAAGGCTTTTTCGAATCCTAATGATTTAGCTACCCAATCTCTTGGGTAAGGAAACATAGTTCCAAAGCCAGCGGCAGATCCTAAAGGAGATGCATTAAGGTTCTTTAAGGCGGCTTCAATTATTGGGAGGGTTTGTGTAAGCATTTCTTTGTAACTCAAGGCCCAGTTTTCAAGCGTGGTTGGCATGGCTCTTTGCGTGTGTGTGTATCCAGGAATCTCGATATTTTTATGATGTTGAGAGAAATCTTCAAAGCTTTGTATTAATTGTTCAACCAATTGTTTAAGGTTTGATAACGAATCTTTTTGCCAGAGTCGAACTGCGGTCAGAACTTGGTCATTTCGGCTTCTTGAAGTGTGTATTTTTTGACCAATCGTTCCCAATTTTTTTGTTAAGAACTCTTCAATGGCTGTGTGACAATCTTCTTGTTCAATGGAAATATGAAATTTCCCTTGGTGGTGTAATGTGAGTATTTCATCGAGTGTCGCTTGTAGTTGCTCTCTTTCATCTTTTGATACAATATTCATCTTTTCTAATGCTTGGGCATGTACTTTACTCGCTTGAATATCAAACGGTAAAATATGGGTATCAAGCAGATAATCATTCCCAACGGTAAATTCGTTTACTAGTTGAGTAAGGCTGTTTTCCGTATTGTTTTTTTTCCAAAGTGCCATGGTTTAATTTTTGTTTAATTGGTTTTCAAAGTTATAGACATTATAAGCTGTTTTTTGTGCTAGATTGTAGATTTCAATAAATCCAGCAGAAGAGTTTTGATTGAAACTCGTGTTTCTATTAAAGGTTGCTAAGTTATGATCGAACAATGAATATGGAGATTCTAATGCTACCACGGAAATATTTCCTTTAAACAATTTTATTTTCACGGTTCCAGTCACTTTCTTATTTTGACTGTTCATAAAAGCATGAATATGGTACATAACTGGATCATACCATCGGGCTGCATAGGTTAAGTAAGCCCATTTATTATCCATAAAATGTTTTAATTCGTTTTCTTCTCTGGTGCTGACCAACATTTCTAATTTCTTGTGGGCTTCAATAAGAATGCTCGCGGCTGGATTTTCGTAAATTCCTCGTACTTTTAATCCAACTAATCGGTCTTCAATTAAATGGAAGAATCCAACGCCGTGTTTTCCACCGAGAGTGTTACAGTCTTTTATAATTTGTGATAGTTTTTTTTTCTGTCCGTTGAGGCTTACCGGGGTTCCTTCTTTAAATCCGATTTCTATGGTTTCGGCCGGTAATTCAACTTTTTCTGGTAAAGTACACCATTTTAGGATGTTTTCTAGTGGAGGAATTAACTCTGGATTCTCAATTTCACCTCCTTCTCCAGTATTAGCCCACATATTTTCATCGTACGAATACGGTGATTTTTGGGTTTGAATTACGGGAATTCCATTTTTTTTCGCGTATTCTATTTGTTCACTTCGTCCCATAGACCATTCTCTTACTGGGGCGATAGTTTTTAGAGATGGATCGAGAGTGGTGATGTAGCCTTCAAATCGGACTTGATCATTTCCTTTTCCTGTACACCCATGGGCAATAACGGTGCATCCTTCTTGTTGTGCTACTTTTACGGCTGCTTTACTAATCATAACTCGTCCGAGTGGGCATCCTAATGCGTATCCGCCTTGATAGTCGGCATTTGCTTTAATAGCTTCCGAAATCAAAATATCGGCAAATTCGTCTTTTGCATCATAAATAAGGGCTTTTTTAGCGCCCAGTTTTAAGGCTTTCTCCTTAATTGCTTCTAAATCATCGGCGGTTTGTCCTAAATCAATCGTGAGGGCTATTACGTCACATTGATATTCATCTTGAATCCATTTTAGCATAGTTGACGTATCAAGTCCGCCACTGTAGAGCAAGAGGCAAGTTTTAAATTCACCTTTAATGGCTTCGTGTGTAGCCGTTTTGATGTAGTTGGTTTGTTTTTCCATCTTTTTGTGTGGTTAAAAAATAAATAAGGAAATCACTCAAGATAGGCGATTTTTATATTAGGTAGTAAACAAAAAATCCGCCCAAGTACATGAGCGGAGAAATTTGATAATTTTTTGTGTTCTAAATTCCTACGCTCAAACTAGTTTGAGCGGCGAGAGAAAGAAGCAACAAAAAATGTAATTTTCATCGTGATTAAATCTATTTTATTAAATATTTTTGTCAATTTATATTTTTTCAGCAATTCGTAATAATTGATTATATTTGGCGATTCGGTCAGATCGAGACAATGAACCAGTTTTGATTTGTCCAGCGTTCGTAGCCACGGCTAAGTCAGCAATGAAGTCATCTGAAGTTTCACCTGATCGGTGAGAAATTACCGTAGTGAAACCATTTTTTTGTGCCAAAGCAATCGTTTCAAATGTTTCACTAAGCGTTCCAATTTGGTTTACTTTAATCAAAATTGAGTTGGCTAATTTTTGGTCGATTCCCATTTGTAATCGTTTTACATTAGTTACGAATAAGTCGTCTCCAACTAATTGAATTTTGTCTCCAAATTTGGCTTGCATGTCAGCAAATCCTTCAAAATCGTCTTCGGCGTGGCTGTCTTCGATAGACACAATTGGATAATTTTTAATTAATTCTCCATAATAATCGGTCAATTCGGCGGCGGTTAAGTTTTTGCCGTCAATTAAGTATTTTCCTTCTTCGGCTCCGTTTTCTGGGCCGTAAAATTCGCTGGCAGCGGCGTCCATAGCAAATTCTATTTTTCCAGTATATCCTGCGATTTCAATGGCTTCGGTGAGTGTGTCCATGGCATCTTTAATGCAGGCAAATCGAGGGGCAAACCCTCCTTCGTCTCCTACGGCGGTTACCATGCCTTTTTTAGCGAGTAATTTTTTAAGCGTGTGGAATGTTTCGGCTCCAGCTCGTAGATTATCGGCAAATGTGTCTAGTTTTGGGAAAATCATGAATTCTTGTACAGCCAATCCGCTGTCGGCATGTTTTCCTCCGTTAATCACGTTCATCATTGGTCGTGGTAACGACATTTCTACGGCTTCATCGCAGAACGTAGCGAAAGTTTCGTTTAAGTAATCAAACAATGGTCGTTTTTGTGCCATGGCTTCTAAGCGAGCGGCGGCTAGAGAAACGCCTAAAATAGCGTTGGCTCCAAAGGTAGATTTGTTTTCTGTTCCATCTAAGTCAAGCAATAATTGGTCGAGTTCTTTTTGGTTGCCAGCGTCTTGTCCAATAACGGCTGGAGCCAAAATTTTGTTTACATTTTCAACGGCTTTTAAAACGCCTTTTCCCATGTATCGGCTTTTGTCTCCATCTCGCAGTTCAAGAGCTTCGTGAATTCCAGTAGAGGCTCCTGATGGTACTTTGGCGGTAGCCGTGTAAGTTCCATCGCTTAATTCTACTTCGATGGTTGGGTTTCCTCGGCTATCGAGAATTTCTCGAGCGAAGACTGATTGTATTTTGGTCATAATTTATGAGGTTAAAAAATATTTATTCATATTCTTTTATACCATAATATTATTTTAAAAACTCCCCAAATTTTTTTCTATAATTTAATTTTTTGACTTTTGTTGATATTATTTTATAAAGATTCTGTTTCAGAATTAAAACATAGTTGGATATTGAAATGTGTGAACCTGTATTGCTAAAGAACAGATGTTCCTATACGGAAATTGATGAAAATGATTTTTGGGGAAGGGTTAAATATACGATTTTCGATCCCCAAGGAAAGAATGTTGGTTGCTTATATCAAGAAGGGGCCGACTTTTATGATGGAAGAGTTTACAATGAATCATATTATAGATTATCGAAAGAAATAATCATTAAAACGAGAAGTCGTTTAGGCTTAGGCGAAATTTTGATTTGAAAAAAATAGCAGAAAGTTTCATACTGCGATTGTGAAACGATTATTGATTGTAGGATTGCTTTTGTTGAATATTGGAGTTGTGTTGGCGGCTTCAAAGGCAGTTTTGCGTGTGGAAGATTCCGCTACGTTTAAGGCTGGAGTGGTAGACCATTCTACGGTGTTAGCGGATGAAGAAGGGACTGTGTTTGTGGAATTTCCTCGTTCGATTTTGGCAGTAGAAACGTTGTCTCATGCTCGGTTTGAAGGAGAAATTTTGCCCCCTAAATTAATAGAGAAACCAGCTGAAAATCCAAAAACTCGTATGGAATCATTGGTGTCTTTCGAGATTCTTTCTGGTGAGGGCGAACAGCTCACTTTTACTGATCGTGTGTTAGGGAGTCGTCGAGTTTCGCAAAGTTTTATGGATAAACATCCTGATGAATATGTAGTCGGGGCTTTGCCAACGTTGGTGTTTGTAGCACCAGATGAGTCGGTGGGGCGTTTAAAATTGTGGCGGTTCGTGTCAGAAAAAGAAGGTTGGATTCGTGCGGGAGGTGTGCAGGAAAAAACGGAGGATGGACCGGTGGTATTCACTGCAAAGTTGGAAAAAACGGGTGTTTATACCATTTTTGATGAAGAACCAAAACCGAAAGGAAAAGTGTTTTCTGTGGACGCTGAATATGAGCAGACTTTAGCGTATTTAGAACAACAAAAAGCGAAAATTGACGCACAAATAAATCAGTTAAAAGCGGCGGGGGTTACTTCGGTGGCTGAGTTGGCCGATTTAGAAGCTTCCCAAACCGAAGGCGTAAATGAATCGAACTTGTTTGAACCAGATTCAGCATTTGAGTTAGATCCGAATTTGTTTCCAGATGGGGAAAATACGGAGGTTTCAGTGAATGATTCGGTTCAAAATTCGGTGAAGAAATCGGATCCATTAATAGATAATAAAAAATCTGAGAATCAGCGGTTTGGCTTAGGAACGGCGTCTCAATTAGGCGAATTAAGTTTGGCGTCTTTAACTAAAAGAAGCCCGCAGACAAAATCTATGAGGGAAAAACAATTGGAGACTCCGGAAGGAGAAACTATTAATCAGCCTGTTGGGGCGCAGTTGCCAGAGGCTGGTATGAAGTCGAATAACCTTTGGTGGTCTTGGAATTTGTTTTGGTTGGTTCTTCTTTTTGGGGCTATTGTTGGTGGTAGTTGGTGGGTTATTAAAGAAAATCAATAAATTTGCACTAATACTTTTTTAAAGTTTTGTACTTGTTTTTTTGAGGTTCTTAAATTGGTAGGAAAGGTTACATAACTTTGACTGAATTTTTCAGCTTTTGGACAATTTTTTTGTTCGTAATTTAAGGCTTGTAAGTTAGTGCCAGCCGGGGCAATGGGTTGTCCGTCCCAATCTCGTAGGTAATATTTGTGTTTTTGGGCGGTGGTAATTATCTTTTGTTGTGTTTGGTGGTCGCATTTTAGAATAACTCGAAAACAATCATCTGGGATAATAATATTCTCGCTTGGGAAAAATTGGCTCAATAGTTTTTTCCATTCTTGAGCGATTATTTGGTTATGAATGGTTTTTATTTTTGATTGCGAAAATTGTCGCCATAAAACCCATTTTTGTTTGGTTCCCATTTGGGTAAGTGGGTGTTCGAATGTTCCGTTTTTTTCGTTTTTCGAAACCGCGAGTGGAAGCCAGTTTAGTTTTTTTGCGATATGGGGAATTATTTTTCCGCCCCAGTTCCACCATGGTAACGCTAGTCCGTACCAAAAAATTTGCATCCAATGTTGGCGCTCCCATTTTTGGGAAGATTTTTTGAGCGTTAGATTTTTTAGTTTGGCGGCTATCCTAGATTCTTCCTGCCAAAATACCGCTCCACCAGACACACATGAGTACACTTTTTCGCGTCCAAAACTGGCAATTCGTACATCGGCTATAATTGGTTCTTTTGGATTAAAATGGTGGGCACAATCTTCGATTACTAGAATATTTTGGGGCGTACAGAGTGTTTTTATGGCTTGTATATTGGCTGGTTGTCCAAAAATATGCGGAACCACCACGGCACCTAAATTCTTAATTTTTTTGGCCAAATCTTTGGGGCAAATTAATCCGTTTTCGTTCGTATCAATCCATTCTATTTCGTAGCTTTGGTCCAAAAATGGGGTGGCCACCACGGCACAAATAAAAGCCGGAATTCCAATTTTTTTGTTTTTGGGTATTTCGGCTAATTCACAAATTTTCCACAAGGCAGATCGAGCGGTATTGCAAAGAAAAAAGTTTTTTGTTCTAAAAAATTGTTCAAAATTTTCTTTTGCACATTGTTTGCCCAATAGGGTTTTCCAACCCGCATAAAACCAGTCGGAAAGAAATAAATTTGGCGAAATTTGGTTGGAAACTATTTTTCTCATATCAAAGCAATTCTAAATCTTGCAAAAAATCTGTAAAGATAGGATAAAAAGGTTTCTATTTTACAGAACCTGAATCATCAATAAAGTAATATTTGAATAAATGCAGAAATTTTTTTTGGCAATTTTATGGGTATTACCACTTGGGTTGTTGGCTCGAGTAGGGATTGGTGGTGCTGGGATTTTGCCCACGGATATTTTATTGCCCTTGTTTGCCTTGGTATATTTGGGGCATACCTTTTTGTTTAAACGCTCATCATTGCCCAAAGTGTTGGGGTTGCCAGCCTTTTGGGTGTTTGTGTTTTTGGCCTTGGTTTCGTTTTGGCTGGGGGCGTTTTGGTTAGATGTAAAACCACGATTGGTAGCCTTTGCGTATGTGCTGCGTTTGTTTAGCTTTGGTGTATTTGCTTGGGCTGGAGCCGATTTGTTTGGTGGTAAAAATTTTTCAAAACTTAAAACGCATTTGTTTAGTATTACGGCGGTAATTGTGGTTTTAGGGTTTGTACAATTTTTTGTAGTGCCAGATATTTCAAAATATAGTACCGAGGGCGGACTGGATCCGCACATTGGGCGGATGTTGTCGACTTGGTTAGATCCCAATTATTTAGCGGGATTTTTAGGTTTTATGTTGCCGATTGTGTTGGCTGATTTTTATGCGCAAAAATCAAAGAAAATTAAATTTTTATGGCTTGTTTTGGGGTTGAGTATTTTATTGGCCTTATTTTTAACTTTTTCGCGAAGTGGTTATTTGGCGGCCGTAGCGGGGTTGTTTTTGTTTTTTGTGTTTAAAGACCCGAAAATTATTTTGTTGGGAATTTTTGCCGTGTTGTTGGGATTATCGGTAAATGAGCGAGCCCAGAAACGAGTTGGAGAATTGGCTGGAACTGTAGCGGCGGTGATGTTTCAGCAAACTGATGAAATTGATCCAACGGCTTCGCTACGGATTCAAAACTGGGGAAAAAGTTTTGATTTGTTTAAAAAGTATCCGCTTACGGGAATTGGGTATAATACATACCGATACCGAGCGGCTGAAGAGGGTATTGTAGACGAAAATTATTTTTCGGCTGGGGGGGCTGATTCGACGCATTTAACCGTTTTGGTAACAATGGGACTTTTTGGTCTTTTGTCATACTTATATTGGGTGTATTTATTGGTGTTTCAGGGGGTAAAAGATTTTTTCATTAAAAAATCAAAGAAACAAATATTATCACTTGGGTTTTCGGCTGGAGTGCTGTCGTTGTTTATTCACGCGAGTTTTGTTAATTCGCTTTTCTTTCCGCTTATTTTTGTAGCGGTGTGTGCGTTTTGGGGAGCGTTGCGGAGACAAAAATAGTTACTTTGTTGACTTTTTTTGTAAATATTATATAAAAAACATCGTGATATTTTAAGATTTTTTGCGAATGGAATTTTTTAATAAAATGGGTAGGGTGAGAGTGTTTAAAGATTCTCCTAAGTTTGAGTCTTTGGAGTATCCTAATATTTTTTTGAATATTCATGAGGTTCTTTCTTTAGTGGAAAAATCTTTGGAAGAAAAGAATTATGATAAGCATTTGTTAGAGATTCAGTCACAGTTAGATAGTATAAATCTTGAGATTAAAAAAATTCAGAATGATTCATCACTTGATAAATTTTTTCGAGATGAAGTGTTAAAATTTAAAGAACATTATTTTGCACAGTTGGTACCTGCGATAGAAATACTTGAGTCTCAGGTTGAGGGTTTAGAACGGGTATCTTATTATAATAAAAATTATGATATTCCCTTTGAGGAATTAAAAAAAGATGGGCAGACAAAAATATTTGAATTGAATTATGAAGGAAATAGAATAATGGTTCCTGTTGAATATCGAGAATCTATAGTTGCTTTGTCAGGTGATTCCGCTTATGAAGCTAGATTCTTACCAAAGGGCGTCTTGGAGGGGAAAGATAATTTTTCAGGGTTTCATTGTATATTTCCTGTATCAATTTTTTCTTCGTATTCTGAACAAGAGTTTAAAAAATATTTAGAGTATAATTTTAAATTGACGGTTGACTCAAATACGTCTGAATAAAGACTATTAATCCTTGAAAAAAAAATAAAAAACTCCATACTCGAATTGAAATGAAATTACGAGGGAAGGCGTTTTTTGTAATATTATTATTGTCGATAGCGGTAGGATTTTTTTCGTGGTACGCCACCCAAATAAAACAAATGAAAGCCGTGTTTTTACACGCATCTCAAGCTGAAATTTCAGTGGAAACGCTGGATTTTTTGGTGGGAGAGGTTTCTAATTTGCCACAAATTTGGCCAATTTCGGCGGTTAAATCAGACTTAGTATTAGCACAAAGTATTCTTTCAGATTCGAGGAAATTACAAAAAATAGAAGAGCCGTTGAATAATTTGAATAAAATATTTGAACAATTATTGGTTTTGAATAGTAAGACACAAGAATTGTTGAATCGATTACAATATAAAATTGCTTTGATTCCGCGTGTTTTTATCTCGTCAGAACAACAAAAATCGTTATCGGCGATTGAAGAAAAACTTGCCCTGGTAAAACAAAGAACAGCGTTTTTGTCGGGATTAGAAACAACGCTTAATTACTTATATAGTCATGAATCACGTGTGATTTTGTTGTTGCAAAATACGAATGAACCACGCCCAACGGGGGGATTTATGGGGAGTTTTATTCAAATTGATTTTAAAAAAGATAAAACCTTTGCGTGGAAGTTTCGAGATGTGTATTCGATTGACCGAAAAGTGCCAATGTCGGCGCAATCAGATGCGCCAGAATGGTTTTATGGGTTGTCGCATAAAATTTCGTTACGCGATGCCAATTTTCACCCAGATTTTGTGCAATCAGGGGCTGAAATTATTCGTTTAATGGAAGCTGCAGGCGAAAAATCGCCAGAAATTTTAGGGGCAATAAATCTCGATGTTGTGGGGGAAATTTTAGATTTAACGGGCCCAATTCCGTTGAAAAAATGGGATTTGGTATTGAATTCGGCGAATTACGATTTAGTGTTGCAGTTTTTGGTAGAGGGAAAAGTGTTGGGACGATTTAATGTGAAAGAGCCGGTGTTGTTGTTTGTAAAAGAATTGTTTTCGCCCGCAACTCTTTCAAGAATATCAGTGGAAGAGTTAAAAAAATTTGATTATGAAGGGTTTCTTAAACAAAAAAATATTCAATTGTATTCACCTAATAGTGCGTTTCAAACCTTATTTGTCGATTGGGGAATTACGAATCAAATGCAGATGAAAAACGAGGTAGATAATTTTATTAAATTTGATTTTGTGTCGATTGGAGCGAATAAATCGGAAAAATTTGTGTGGACAAAAACACGGTTAGATTCAACCATATTTGCTGACGGGAAAGTGGAAAATGTGCTGAAAATTACGCGGAATAATATGTTGCGCCCACAGGAGATTCAAGATTTACTAGGCATTAATAAATGGTCGGACAATATGAAGGATTTGTTAAACGACGAGTTGTTGTGGAAGATTGGACAAGGACAAAATAGGACTATGGTGCGAGTGTTTGTACCAAAAGACGCGCAATTAGCGTTTGGTGATTCGGTTTCTGGAACGGTGACGGAAGTGGAAGACGAACAGTTCAAAATTTTTGAAGTGCCAATGTTTGTATCGCCGGGCGAAAAAATTACGGCAACGCTTAAATACTACACAAATATTAAACGCGGAAGCTTAAACTGGCGGCCGTATAATTTGCAAATGGTAGGAACGCCGGCTAAGAGCAAAGGAAGTTTTATGACCACTATTGATACAGATACAGGCGGAAAGTTCTCGGCGGAAACGTTTAATGTTGGACGCCCTGTACAATTGGTTGACCAGTTTTTCAAAGCGGTGGTAGAATTTTAGTGAACGAAATTGATACAAATAAATACTTTTTTTGTGGCGAGAATGATTTGTTTTTTTGGGGGAAAGCGTTACAGTCCCTTTTGTATTATGAAAACCATGGTTCGTTGGGTTTGTGTAATTCTTCTCTCGTTGTTTTTGAACGGATTTGTTTCGGCGAAAAGACTTATTTTTTCGAATGAATATTCTGATATGCAAGCGGATGGAACGTTTGTAATTGATGTGCAAGACTACGAATCCGAAATTGAATTGAAGTTTGGAAACAATATTGATGCGGCCATTGTGTTTGAGCGAGTGGATAATGAGTTTAAAATTAATCGAGCGGTTGATTTTAATAATAATGAGATTAAAAATGCTCGGATTGAGCATTTGTCTGCGGCTCCTATTTGTGATACGACGCAAAAAGGGAAATTGTATTTTAATACAACCGACTCAAAATCGTATGTTTGTAATGGAACAAGTTGGAACCAGATTGATGCGGTGGGGAATGGTTCAGGCGTGTTAGCTCCATTTATTACGACGACTACTCCTGTTACGTATGATGGGCTTTCTACGCAAACGATTACGCTTGATGGAGTGAACTTTTTGCCAAGTACGACGATATCAATTCCAAACTTTGCAGGAACAATTAATAATACGAATGTTTTGTCTCCTACTCGTTTAGAGGTGAATGTTACATTGCCGAATATAAATCAGACTTATTCGTTTGTGGCTAGTAATGGTGGGGCTGGTAGTACTGATTGGGGGAATAATAATGGGAACAATTTATTGGTAGTGCAAAGTACCATATTAGAACCAGTAGCAAATTGTAATGACGGGGCCCAAGGAACTGTGTGTTCAGCTTTGAACACAACCGTGAGTGGTACGTATTGTTTGGATACGGACAATAATGATGTAACGGCTCCAGAATTGACATATTGTGATATGGAAACGAGTGGTGGTGGTTGGACGCGAGTGGTTCGTACTACTGGGAATAATCATCAATTTGGACAAAAAAATCATAATTATAGTTATGCGATTCCTACGGCCAATCAAGGAATATATAAATCTTACGTGAGTGTAAAAAACTTTAGTGAGGTGATGATTAAAAAAGTGGGAACGACTGATTTTGCTTCGTATAATTTAGTGAATGCGGTGAGTGGGGATAGTATTTATGATTTGATGACGTATTGTAAAAACCAGCCTGGAAAACCGAATAATAAGACTGCTTGGGATGGAGCGAGAGTAAAAGGAATGACTTCGGAATACAGTGGAACTAAATCAGCTGGGAATTTAAATTATCCTTATTTCTTTATGTGTGGAGTGAATGAGAGTGGCGATACAGATCAAGCGTATATGTCGTTTTCTGATTCGACGGGAACCAATAATAACTGGGGAGATGGTTGGCGTCGAACAACACAGAAAGGAACTTTGTGGAGTTTGCTAAATGGTGATTATTATAATAAAGCGAGTGGAAAACATATTGGAAATGGTTATTCGCAAGCTGGGGCTGGATATAAAGGAAATAATAATGGAACCTATGAGATCTATATCAAGTAAAGATTAATAAATTTAATTATGAAAAAAATCAGATTTAGGCTGATTTTTTTATTTAGTCTGTTTGTTTAGTATCCGCGTTTCCATTTTCGGAATTTTTCGATGGCGGCACTTAGATAATATTTCCAGGTAAGAGGGAAGTCTTGGCAGTGAAGGTATTTATGTTCTTTGCCGCCAAACCCTTTTTTGAACCGAGATAGCCCAAACCAAGGGTGTTTAGTCTGGTTTTTATCAACGATACCCCAAAAATTAAATTCAATGCAGCCTCGTCGTTTGGCTTCTTTTATGGCGGCCCAAATAGTGGCGTGGGCCACAGGGGCTTTGGAATAAATAGAAGCTCCTTGGTGGTAATAGGCGCTTTTGTTATCGAAAATAATAACCGAACTAGAAAAACTTTTGCCGTCAATTTGGGCGGTGAAAATTTCGATATTTGGCTCAAATATTTGGAGTTCTTTTTGTGTGTGTGATTTTGGGAACGGGGTAAATCCTTGGCGTTTGACGGTTTCGTGGTGAAGTTGCCAAAAATTTTCAAAATTTTGTTCGTCGGTACCAGTTTGAACGGTAATGCCCATTTTTTCGATGCGTCGTACTTCGTATCGAGTGGATTTACGCATATTTTTTAGTAAATCTTCTTCGTTGGGGGTGATGTCTAAAATTAAAGTGTGTTCGGGGTTGACCAAATGGATAGGGGCGTTTCGGTAGTTTAGTTTTTTAAATATTGGTTGTGCGTTTGTATCTTTGGAGAGGAGGGGGCTGATACGTACAAAGTCAGCTTTTTGTTTGGTGCCAAAATTTTTGTAGAACGATAAAAAGTTTTGCCAAGCGTCTGTTTCGGTAGAATCTAAAATTGGGCCGTGGGGGCAGTGTAAATATGTTTTAACTCGAGTAGTGATTTTTTGAATTAATGCGACACCAATTAAATCATTGTTTTTGTATATTCCTGTATAAAATATTTGTTCTCTGATTGCTTCGCGAAAATCACCAAAATTTACACTTTGATGAAACGTTTTTGTAAGACTTGTTTTGTTTATAAATGTCTGAAACGTGTTTTTTGATATTTCCTTTGTTTGATAGTTCATAACAAAATAATTGTCTTTATTTTTTATGTTTTTTCAATTTTGTTTCTTTTTTATTTTTCCAACCGTAAAAATACCAAGGCCAAGCAGAATAATACTGGCTCCAATAATCTTATTTGTGTTTAGTTTTTCGCCTAAGAATAATCCACTGCTCAGTAAAATTAAAACGGGGCTGATAAGAAGAAAAATACTAATTTTGGCAATTTCTAAATATTTGTGGGCTTCAAAGTAGGCCACTCGATAGAGGAAGGCTCCAAAAATTTGTCCAGCTCCAAAAATAAGAATGAAATCAAGATTTGGTAGGGTGATTTGGTTGGTGATAATTCCAAATAGGCTGATAATAATGGTCATGCCACTGATGCGTAAAAACGTAAACGCAAAAGGATTCATTTTTTTTCCGTCTCGACGAACAAAGAAACTTTGCAGAACATAAAATATTTGGGTCACCACAATGGCAACTACGGCCGGAATAGATATTTCAGATAATGAGGCGTTAGACATCACTGTAAACCCTAAAATGGCTAAGATGGCTCCGACTATTTCTTGTTTTGATATTTTTTCTTTGAGGAAAAACGTTCCTAAAATAAGGGTGAATACAATGTCTGATTTTTTTAAGAAAGAGACAATACCCGATTTTCCGAATTTCATCGAATAAAACCAAAACAAAACGCCAATTCCTGATAACACGATTACTTTTAGGAGTAAGCTTTTATTTTGAGTGATTTCATTGATGATTAGTTGTCGATTTTTCTGCGTAGCGAAGAAGAATGGAGCCGGAATTACTACGCCACTTAGAAAACTCCAAAAGGCAACATTTACAATATTCGCCTTTGGGTAAAATTCGAATCCATAGCTAGTGGCTAAGTATGGGATTATCCCTAACAATACACCAATGAAAAGAATTCCATATCCTTTGTATTTTTGTACAATGTTTTTCATATTGTCTAAATTATCGTTATTTTTGATTCTTATTCAATTTGTTTCTTGGGTTTTTTTAACTGTAAAAATAATGAGTCCACAAAGAATGATGCCCGCTCCAATACACTTATTTAAGGTAATAGATTCATGGAGTAGAATGTAACTAGTAAAGAGAATAATGACTGGGCTAACGAGTAAAAAGGTACTTATTTTTGATATTTCTAGATATTTGTGGGCTTCAAAGTAGGCTGAACGGAAAAGAAATCCACTAATAATTCTTCCAAACCCAAAAAAGAGTATAAATTCTAGTTCAGGGAGAGATATTTGGTTCGTACTTATTCCGAATAGCCCCATTAAAATAGCCATTCCAAGTATTCTGATGAAGGAAAAAGCAAAAGAGTTGATATTTTGTCCTTCTTTTTTTATAAAAAAACTTTGTAATACATAAAAAACTTGAGCCATTATTATTGCTAATATTGATAAGACGGGTGTTTCTGATAAGGAAGAGTTAGATAGAATCACAAAACCCGTTATAGCAATTATTGCTCCAGATAGTTCCTTTTTTGAAATTCTTTCTTTTAAAAAGAATGTTCCGAATAGAAATGTAACAATTATGTCTGATTTCTTTAAAAATGATATAGTCCCTGGAGTCCCGAATTTCATTGAGTAAAACCAAAGTACGACACCGATACTTGATAATAGTATTGATTTAAGTAATAAGTTTTTGTGTTTAGTTAGCTCGTTAACAAGTATTTTTTGATTGCTTTTTTTATAAACAAAAAAAGGCGTAAAAATTATTCCAGTGAAAAAACTCCAAAACATTGTGTTTATTAAGTTTGCTTGAGGATATAACTGAAACCCATATTTTGTGCATAAATAATTTCCACTCCCAATTAGAGCTCCAATAAAAAGAATCCAGTATCCTTTATATTGTTTGGGGATTTTCATTAATAAGTTTGGTTTGTTGTCGAATAAATTTTTGGTTTAAATCTAGCCCGTCTAATTCGCAATGTTCATCGATAACCGATTGCGAAATAATACAGTTTTTAAGTTTTGTGTTTGGATAAATAATGGTGTTATGGAGCCGGCAGTTTTCAATAACACAATTTTCACCAATAAAAACTTTTCCGCTTAGTTTATTATTTTGTTGATAGGTGTTTTGGTCACATAAAACGGGTTCGGTTTGAAGTTTTTCATGCGCCTCTAAATAGGTAGTAAAACTTCCAATATCAAACCAGTCGCCACTGACGGTGGTGGCTTTTACGGGGATTTTTTGGTGTAGTAGTTCCATAAAAATTCCGCCTAAAGCATCGGGAGATTTTTTGGCATAGGCTTGTAGAACCGGAATATTGTCTTTTCCTAAACACATAAAACCGGTGGATACCATGGTTGATTTTGGCTCGTTCGGTTTTTCTTCAAAGGTGGCGACTTCAAAATTAAACGGATTTTCCTGCCAGTTTTGAGCGGGTTCTATGACACCAAATTTTCGGGCTTCGTGTTTGTTGGGAACGGTTCGCACTACGATTTTTCCTTCGTGTTCTTTGCAGGCTAATTTTTCTAAGTCTAAATCAGGTAAAATATTGTCTCCAGCTAAAATAAACAAATTTTCGTTGATATGAAATTGCTCGCAGGCTAATGATATAGCTCCTAAAGCGCCTAGTTTTTCTCCGTCGGAATGAGCGTCTTCACAAAAAATAGTGGTGTTGTGGGTGCGATTTATTTTTTTTATTTCGTCAGCAAATTGGGCTTCAAACTTTTTGTTGGTTAGCAGAATTACTTCGTATTCAGCGGGGATTTTGTCATATAAATGGGCTAAGATAGATTTGCCATTTATTAATAACAAAGGTTTGGCGTGGGTTTCCGATAACGGCCATAATCGAGTGGCAAATCCGCCCGCCAAAATAAGTACTTTCATCGAGTGTTAGTATAATTATAAAATTTTTAAAAGAAATTTGATTTTTGACAAAAGATGTATACAGTCGTCGTGTTCTTTTTTATTCGGCGAGTGTAGCTCAGTGGTAGAGCAATGGGTTGTGGTTCCATTGGTCGTGGGTTCGATCCCCATCGCTCGCCCCAGATAGAACAAAAAGCATATGTGAGTTGTTAAGACTTAAATATGCTTTTTTTATTTTACTTTTGTAAAATATGGGGATTGAACCCAGTGGGTTCGAAAGCGGAGCTCACGAAGTATTTTCTAGTACTTATTTTTTGTTCGTCATTTCCGCGGAGGCGGTAATCTTTTGTTTTGGTATAATAGATACCCATTTTCATGAGTATGAGGTTTTGGCGTTAATTATTAAATATAAAACAATATTTTTCTCATTAAAATCAATCCGAAAAAT
>PDQG01000006.1 GCA_002747745.1 bacterium DOLZORAL124_38_8 | reverse complement strand
ATAATTCTAATAATGAAGACATAGATTTTGTTATTGATGAAGAAGAAGGAGATTGTTGGAGTTCTTGTAGGACTTTCAATAATTGGTTTTTCGAAAAAACTAATCATGCGGCACCTCGAAAAGGATGTTCACAAGGAAGTTGGGATGGACAAATTCGAGATGCGGTAAAAGCTATCTATTGTAATGATAAAACTTGTGACGCTGATTCAAACTGTGAAAGACGTGCTAATGGACATATAACAAAACAATACAGTGAAGACTGTGAATTTGAATGGAAAGTTGGAGAATATGGTGAATGTAGTTATGGGTCTACTTCTCGAAGCGTATTCTGTATTTCTACGAAGGATAAAGAGCCAGCTTATGGGTATTGTGATATAGAAACAGAACCAAAAAGACGGAAGTATTGTACTTCATATAGATGGGTAAAAGATGGATGGACGAGTTGTAATGCTTGTAATATTGATGTTATAACGCCGGATGATTTGCCACCATTGTCGTATAAGAATCCATTGGATTTGTTATTGCCAAAGGCACGGGCGGCGCAAATGACTGAGTGTTCAGATAATGGGGGTAACACGGTTTCGAAGACTGGGCAGCAAGAGGAAATATATTATTGTATGAAAGAATATGGGGATGACGATACGGTAGTTTCAGACCAAGAGTGTATAGATGCTGGGTTACCAAAACCAACGGTAAATACAAAAGAGTGTACTGAAGAATGTCCATGTCTTATGAAAGATGATGATTTCACAAATCAAATGTAAGTGAGTATTTAGGTTAAAAAAAATAATGGAGAAACTGAAACTTTCGGTTTCTCTATTTGTTTGTTTTGGGGATATTGTTTTTCGTATCTTGATGAAAATTGGTTAGGGGAGTACTGAAAACAGATTCTGAAACCAGTTCAGAATGACAAATGTTGACTATGTCATTTCGACTGGAACGAAGTGAAATGGAGAAATCTAAAGTGGTTAAGAATTATATTTCTCCACGGCGGTTGAGATGACAGAATTTAAGAGATTTCGCCATATTTAAAGTCTTATTGGACGAAAAAAATACAATGAAGATACTTTTATAAAAAAGATTTCGTAAATAGGAAAAAAACACTACTATCGCTCACGAATTTATTTACACAACAAGTATGGATATTAGAAATATTGCCATTGTCGCCCATGTAGACCATGGAAAAACCACTTTGGTGGATCAATTATTAAAGGCTGATGCGAATTTTGAAACGCACAAGGTTTTAGCCGAACGGGCGATGGATAGTAACGACCAAGAAAAAGAACGGGGGATTACTATTTACGCTAAGAATGCGGCCATTGAGTATAAAGGTACTAAAATAAACATTGTTGATACGCCAGGACATGCCGATTTTGGATCGGAAGTAGAACGAGTATTGCGAACCGTAGATGCCACTGTGTTGTTGGTTGATGCTTACGAAGGACCCATGCCACAAACGAAGTTTGTGCTACGGAAATCATTAGAATTAGGATTAAAAGTATTGGTGTTGATTAATAAAATTGATAAACCAGCGTCTCGACCAGAACACGTGGTTGATTTAACGTTTGACTTGTTTGCGCAACTAGGGGCATCAGATGAACAACTCGACTTCCCGTACATGTATGCGATTGCACGAAATGGTGTGGCTATTAAAGAATTGACCGATGAACACAAAGATATGACTCCATTCTTAGATTTTGTCATGGAGCATGTGCCAGCAGCCAAATTTGATGAAACGGCTCCCTTTTCATTTCAACCAGCCACGTTGGACTATGATTCGTATCTTGGGCGTTTAGGGATTGGACGAATTATGTCTGGAACGGTAAAGACGGGCGATAATGTAGTGATAAAAAATTCAAATGGAGATGCTCGTACGGGGAAAATATCGAAATTGTTTGGGTATTCTGGTATGAACCGAATAGAAATTACTGAAGCCAAAGCGGGTGATATCGTGTGTATGGCTGGAATTGAAGATATTTTTGTGGGAGAATCGGTGTTAGCTTCGGCTGAGCAAGATTCGTTGCCAGCTATTTCGATTGATCCGCCTGCCTTGGCGATGGATTTTTTGGTGAATAATTCACCATTCGCAGGACGAGAAGGGGATTTAGTAACCACTCGAAATATTCGAGAACGATTGGAGAAAGAATTAGAAACCAATGTGGGACTACAAGTTGAGTTTCCTGATAATTCAGATTCATTCCGAGTGTTAGGACGAGGAGAAATGCACTTGGCCGTACTGATTGAAACGATGCGACGAGAAGGATATGAACTACAAGTAAGTTCTCCGGAGGTGATTATGCAAGAAATTGATGGACAGAAACACGAACCAATTGAATATGCCGTAGTAAATGTGGCCGATGAAAATGCCGGAAAAGTAATTGAAGCCCTTGGAAAACGAAAAGGGATGATGAAAAATATGGTGCAAGAAAATGGACAGACTATGATTGAGTTTGAAGTGCCAACACGTGGGTTACTTGGATTCCGCTCACAATTTATTTTATTAACGAAAGGTGACGGAACTTTCTTCCATTCATTTTCTCATTTTGCTCCATATGCAGGCGAAATTGAAAAACGTTCAGTTGGATCGCTTATTTCTGGAGAGACGGGGACCACTACTGGATACTCGTTATGGAAACTACAAGAACGAGGTCCGTTGTTTGTCGGTGCTGGAACAGAAGTTTATGAGGGGATGATTCTTGGTGAACACAACCAAGGAACTGATTTGACGGTGAATCCTATAAAAGGAAAACAATTGACAAATGTACGTTCATCAGGTGCTGATGATGCGATTAAACTCACGCCGCCGATTACAATGACTTTAGAAAAGGCCTTGGAATATATTCAGCCTGGAGAATACGTAGAAGCGACCCCGAAAAGTATTCGAATTCGAAAAAAATATTTAACAGAATTGGAACGAAAACGGAATAAGTAATTACCTAAACAAGGATGTCCAAAAGAAACACGCTTTACTAGGAGCGTGTTTTTTCATTATTCTCAATTAGGAAAAATTTAGTTGTAAAAAAAGTATCGGTATGTTAGAATAACCCGATAAAAAAATATTTTATCAATTCTATTAATTCTTTTATTTTATTATTTAAAGCATGAACACAAACAAAAACATGTTGAAACACAAAATTATTGGAGCCTCGACGTTATGTGCTTTGGGAGCCTTTGCTTTCCTACCACTTCATACGGCGGATGCCCGACTGATATTTTCAACCGAATTTGAGTCTTCAACGGAAGATTTGAATGGAGACGGAAAGTATCAACTATCATTTGGTTCAGATTTGGCCGGAGAAATTTCATATGATGAAAATAGTGATTCGTTTTTGATCAACAAATCAACAAAGATTGAAGGCGATGCCACGGTAACTGGAAATTCAACTTTAAAAGGAGCCACAGATATTAAGTCAACTTTGAATGTAGACGGGGTTGCTACCATGAATAATGGTTTGAATGTAACGGCTGGTGATACAAATTTGAATAACACGACAGTAAATGGAACGCTACACACAACTGGCGCTGCTAGTTTAGATTCAACTCTTAATGTAGATGGAGCGGCTACACTAGAAAATACTTTGACGGTAAATGGATCGACTACTTTGCATGACGGTCTAAATGTTTCTTCTGGAAATACGTCATTGCGAGACACAACGGTAGACGGAAACTTTACCGCTACGGGAACCGCTACTTTGAACGATAATTTAACGGTTGGAGGAACGTCAACTTTACAAGGAGCGACAGAAGTTCAATCAACTTTGGATGTAACTGGAGCGACCAACTTAAAATCAACCTTGTCTCTTGATGGTAATTTTACGATTAATAATGATTCTCAAATCATTAATTTGCGAGCAGAAAATAAATCTTTTGATGCCGCACCAGATTGTGCAGATGCAAGTGATTTAGGTCGAATTTTCTATGACACAACCAGTGATGAGTTGTTGTATTGTTCACAAAGTGGTTCAACCTTTGGTTGGTCTTCAACTTCTGGCGACGCTGTGAATGCAACTGCTACTTATTATGCTGAATTTGCGAATTTCTCAGTTTCGGCTGATGGTTCAAACAATATTGGAACAATGGTTTCAGAATATGATGACACGGAAAACCGAAGTTTCTATAAATGGTCAACTCGAAAAACAACGGCCAATGATTACGATGTAGTATTGCAATGGCAAGTGCCAATGGATTTCAAATCATTCCAAACGAATAGTTTGCAAGTGGATCATAAAGAAGGTGGATCAAATGCATCTTTTGCCATAAGCGTAGAAGATAGTCTGGGAAATAATCTAAAAACGGTTGCGGTAAGCAACTCAGATGAATGGATGACCGAAAGTGTTGACTTGACGTCTGCGGCTGTATCAGCGGGTGATACATTAACCTTTAAATTTAAAATGACCGCGCAAAAAACAGAAGATTCTTTCTTGAGTAACGTAAAACTAAACTACGTACAAAAATAAGAAGAACCTAGTATTTAAAACAAAAAATGAAGAGCTCGGTTACCGAGCTCTTTTTTAATTATTTCTTTGCAGCTCGAGCCTTTTTGGCCATTGATTCTGCTAGTTTTTTTATTTCTTGGGCAATTTTAGTTTGCTCAGGGTTAATTTGTTCGCTTTCGTTCGCGGCTTTCCACGCGATTTTTGAGGTTTTTATAACTTCGTCAATCATTCCATTTTGACCAGCGGCATAAGAACCAATTAAATTTTTTACGGCATAGGCGGTTTTTTCGGCTGCTTGTATCACTTTGTGTTTGGGGAGTAACTTGAGAGCCGTTTTGGCGAATTCATGTCCAACAGAAGCATTTCGACTCGCAACGAGTAACTGATTCGATTCAAGGGCTTTGATGGCCTTTATGAGTCGGTTTTCTGTAATGTTTAGGAGTACTTGTGGATCAAGTCCAGAACCACTTTTTAGTAAATTGAAAATTATTTGTGCGCATTCTCCACGAGTGAGGAATTTTCCAGGAAATACATTTTGTTGTTTATCTGGGGCAATAACACCAAACTTAACCGCAAATTTCATAAAAGGCGTAAACCAAGCGTCTTTCGGAGCATCATGAAGTACTATTTGCTCGGTTTTGTATTTTTTCAAATCAACTTGAAATGATTCTACCAACATTTTTATAAACTCAGCCTTATTCACTTGCCGAGCTGGGGCAAATAAGCCTGTAGTACCATCGCCTTTGATGATACCTTCTTGTACGCCAACATTAACAAAGGGGGCAAACCATTGGTTTTTGGGAACATCTTTGAAATATGATTTCTCGTTGGCATTGATTTCAAGTTCAGTTGCCATGAGAATTAGTTTAATTGCTTCGGCTCGAATTACTTTCTTGTTTGGTTGAAACGTTCCATCTGGATAGCCATTGACAACTTTTTTTTGTGTAAGATATTCAATCGCTTTGAAATGTTTATTTTGCAGTGGAACATCTTTGAAAGCCAGGGTTAATACCGGAAGGCTGGTTAATAATGTTAAAACAAATATTTTTTTTAAATTCATGTGGTTTTGAATGATTATATTATTCAGAATAATGTTAAATTTTTATCCTAAAAAACACAAAAAAAAAGCCTTTTTTGGTTGAATAATTGTGTGATTTTAAGTATAATAACTTGAATGAATATATGTATTAAGAGTATTGGATTTATGCAGAAAATAAAAGCATTTTTATTAATTTTAGGTGGGGTGTTATTCAGTATGGAATCAATATTGGCAGTGGCTCAAACTCCAGATGTGTTTGTGTATGAAGGACGACTGTTTGATATGAATAATGAACCCATTACGACCAAACATGATGTGCGGATTTCTTTATGGAAAACAGCTGATGTTTTGGATTCGGATGTCGAAGTGAATGGAAGCATCAATACGCAAGCTTTGAATTTTTCAAACTGGCAAGAAGTACAAACTTTTACACCAGATTTTAACGGAGCTTTTTCGATTTATTTTGGACAAAAAAATCCATTAACGAATGTGGATTATTCGCTTTATAAGTATTTTCAAGTAGAAATTAAGGCCCATGAAGCGCCAGATACAGATTTTGAGATTCTTGATCCAACAGGCGAAATAAACGACGCAGTTGATCGGCAGGAAATTGGAACGGTGTTTTATGCAAAAGAAGCCGAATCGCTTAATGGAAAAAAAACGGGGAAACAAGCCGGCGATATTTTGGTATTAGGAAATGAGGGAACCATTGAAGTGGAACACATGGCGAATGCTACAAATTCTGATATTTTTACGTTAGATAATGACAATAATTCGTTGGAGAATATTGCCTTAAATTTTGGTCAGTCTTTAGGGCGGAGTCTGTTTTGGAATACGGTATCAAACTTATTTGAGTTTTCAAATTCATTAAAAATAAACGGTGATTTATTCGTAACAGGAGATATTATTACGGCCGATAAAAATGTTACGCATCAATTAGTGCCGAGTTATCCGGAGTCAACTTTTGACCTCGATGGGCAAGATAATGAAGGATCTATGTATGAACGACGGGTTTTGTTAGCGGGAAAGAAGCGTCCGGTAATGGTTTGGACGTCTCGTAAACCTGCGCTGCAAGATGCCGACACGTATATTGAGTTTCAATTGCCTCAAAATTTTAGATCCTTTCAGTCGGAAGCCGTAAAAATCTGGTTAAAAACAGAAGGGAGTGTGGATGATTCGAAGGTAGATATTCAGTTTGTGAAAGGAGATTCGGTGGTCGCTTCGGTCTCAAATATTTCGCAGAATACCTTTGGAGAAACGGTATTTACGCTTCCTGATGGCGTATTTGTTGCGGGAGAGGTGTTGACGATTAAAATTAAAACGTCGGCGACTCAAAATCACTCAGTTTTCTTTGGGAAAATACAAATTCAAACTGTTGAATAAAAATAATTCTGTGTATTTACACAAAAATCCGCCTATGGCGGATTTTTGTTGTTGTGTACCTAATTAAATAACCAATTACTTGTTTTGAGAACGAGAAATTTGTTTCGCTTTATGGATGGTATGTTTGTTCAACCGTGGACAGAATTTTCGAGCCGTAAATTCTTTTACATTTGTATTAGTTGGGTTCAACATAATTTTGTAGTTTTCTACTCGTTTTCCAAATTGTTCCATACATTCAGTACAATATAGTGCGAAGAATGCTCGTTTTTTTCTACTTGGTCGTGCCATTTTTCTTAAATTTTTTAAGTAATATTACGCTTATGCGTTCTAAAATCGGTCGGATATTAAACGAATGTCAAAAGTTGTCAAAAAAATTATAAGTTTTGGCAATTTATTGATATTTCTGCGTCTTGAGGCGTGTCTTTTTTGACGCCACAAATACAGGTTAATACTTCGTTTTCATCCAAAGGCATTTGTGCCGGTCCGTCGGCTTCTTTGTCTAGATGTTCGAGTCCTGCTTCAACGATAGCAACACAACTTCGACAGGCTCCCATACCGCAACACATAGGGATGGGCGCGCCATTATCATTTGCTTGAATGGCAATGGGATCATTTCCTTGGTTTTTAAACGTAGAAACTTGGTTTCCGTTCGCGTCATTTATTTGTATCTGAACCATGATTTTCGAGATAAGAAAGAAAATTTATAAATTTTGTTGTAAGGCGGCTTTAATGTTGTGCAACATTTCAAAATCATATTTTTCGGTTTCTGGTGCCGGAAGGTCTCTCCAGCTTTTGTCTTCCCATTGTTTACCATTAAATTCTTGTGGCTGTTGGTATCGAGGAAGTACATGATAATGTAAATGAGGATCAACCATCATCAACATTAAATAATTTATTTTCTGATTTTGGAAAACCTTTGATACGGTGTGTTCAATAACTTGAATAATGTTTTGTAAATCTTGGCTTTCTTCGGGCGAAATATCAGACATTTTTTCGCAGTATCGGTTTAACGATAATATGCCAGCCCCAAGCGTGTGTTGGGTTGGGTGTAAAGACCATTTCCAATACTTACTTTGGTAGAGCAAAAGTTCTTCGGTTTTAAATTTTTCTTGAAACGCTTTAAAATTTTCCTCCATAATTTTTTAGTGAAACACTTGTGTCAATCGTATTTAAGCACTCACGAACTGTCAATGTTGTTTGTGGTTTTGTGGTATAAAAAACAACTGATTTTTTTCTAGTTTTAGCGTGGTGTGAGAAAAGATTTTAACGGTGTTTCCGGCTGGATTATGGGTCAGCCAGTGGAGTGTTTCGTGTAATTCCTTGGCACTAAAATTGTGTTGAGCGTGTTTTTTCAGCCATTCTTTTTGTAGTACTACATGCCATTGTAAAAATTCTTTGAGTGGTACTTTTTTGTAAGAGGGAACTTGTGTTTTGATATAGTCGGCGTATTCAGCCAAGTTTTGGGCTTGAGTAACAAATACTTTTTCTAAGTTGGGCGTGATTTCTTTGAGGGTTGGTAACACCTGTTGCCGAATTTTGTTACGGGCAAATTTTGTATTATGGTTGGTTTCATCTTCATACCAAAGAATATTTTGGGCTTGAGCGTAGTTTATTAAAGCTTGCTTGGAGATGTTCCATAGCGGTTTGTTCTTTGTTTCAAACGGACAAAATGATTTCAACCCACCGCCCTTAGTAATTCGAAACAACACCGTTTCGATTAAATCGGTGGCGTGGTGTGCCGTTAATATTATATCAGACTGGGTTTGTTTTTTTACGGTTTCGGCGGCTTTTTGCCGAGCCGTTCGCCAAAACTGTTCTTGGTTTTTGCTTGGCACTTTTTCCAAGGTTTCTTGTACAAAGGTTATATTGTTTTGAGTGCAGATTTCTTTGACTAGTTCGGCCTCTTTTTGGCAATTGAGGCGCGTGTTGTGATTTATATGTAAAACCGTAATATTTTCTGGTTTTAAAAATTTACTACAAAGTGAGAGTAAAACCATGGAGTCGACTCCACCAGACACCATTAAAACCACTTTTTTTTCGTGTAAATGGTGCTGATTAAGAAAGGACTGAAAATTTGGTTCTACAGAGTTCATTTTATGCTTGGTCGGTGCTACCAAACCCACCACGCGAATGAGTTTTAAGTTCGGATTGATTAATTTCGTGAAACGCAACGGGTTGAGTGGACACAAATAATCCTTGTGCGATGCGTTCACCACGGTTGATGGTTACGGTTTCTTTTCCAAGATTAAAAACTTGAATCATAATTTCATCGTTGGGACCACAATAATCGGCATCAATCAGTCCAATGGAGTGGGGGAATATGAGTCCTGTTTTGCGGAACGTGGAACTCCGTGGCAAAATTTGTAACGCGAGATTTTTTGGACATTCAATAATCACGTTTCCCGGAATTAGGGCTAATTCTTGTGGGGCAATTGATACGGTCGTTCGGGCTAAAAAATCAAAGGCAAAACTGCCCGCTGTTTCGTATTTGGGTAATGGGAGCGTTTGGTCGATACGGGTAATGTTTACGTTCATCGTGGTGTATTTTAAATTATTTTGCGTGGAATAACAAAAAAAAGTCCGATAAGGACTTTGTTTATTTTTTTATCTGGAGCGCGTGGCGGGAATCGAACCCGCATCATCGGCTTGGAAGGCCGGGATAATAGCCATTATACGACACGCGCTAGTGCTTGGCTAGTCCGTTTGGACAAAGACAACTTTATTAATCTTTTTTTTGGGGTCAAATTTTTTTTCTATTTTTTGTCTTCTATTTCAAACGGTAAGTTAGAGACGTTTATCGGCGCACTTTTTTTAATGGTTTGTGGCGAAGTGGATAAATAGGATTTGAGTTTTAGTTTTTTTTGTTGATGGTTTTTATATTGTTTTACGAGTAACAGTAATAATAATCCTGTACCGAGGAGTGCTAATATCCAAATAAAAGTGGGAGTTGATTTCGGTGTGGTATGAGAAGATTTATTGCTTAGAGAATTCCATAAAGTTGGTAAATCTTTGGCAAAAGGATGGTTGGCCAGTTCCTGGTTTTCAAGGTTAAGGTGAATCGTGAATTTTGCCGGGAAATTGGTGCGTGGGTTCTTTCCAATGATTTCTATTTGAGTTGGCTGAGATTTTTTAAATTTTCCACTAATAATAAAAGGGTTTCCCATACTTATGTTGGGAAGGTTGGTAATAATCTCTGATATATTTTGGGTGTCTTTCGCGATTATTTGTGGATTAGCTAAGACAATTATTTCTGGTTGAGCTTCTGTTTCTAAAAAAGAACGAAGCTTTTTAGGGTTGTGTTCGGAGATTGAGAAATGAGGGTAGTCTTGAAACGGTTCTCCTAATATGATTACTTTCTGGTGGAGGGCGGGGGTTTTTCGTCCGAGATATTCAAACTCTTTCACCATTATTTTTTGTGAACAAGGTTGTGTATTCTCTTGATTAACTTGTTGTATTTGATTTATTAAGGATGTGTAATCTGGAGCCTCTTTGGGGGAGAAGTTTTTTATAATTAATAGTTCAGAACAAACTCCTTCATTTTGTTTATCGGCTAATAAGGTTACCGAAAAAAATCCTGGAGCTTGGGGTGTTTTGATTATTTCATATTCAAAGGCTTGGGTTGTGGTAAGTCCAAAAGAAACTCCAAACAATATGGTAAGCAGTATTTTATTGACTATTTTTATCATTTCTTTTATATAGTCTTTATTTGTGCTAAATTTGTCAAAAGGTTTTTTTGAATTCTTCCTAAAAGGCTGTTTATTAAAAAAAACATAAAAATAATTGACATTTTATTTTGGGTAAGAAAAATCTGCACGAAAAATTACTTTCTAACTATTTTTTTCACATGGAAAACGAAATCGTAACAAACGTTTCTGAAGTAGCCACAACTGCTGTGCAAAATACAGCGGAAGCGGTAAACGTAGTAGCGGCTGAAGCAGCTGATTCTGTATCAATGTTTGCTTCATTTGATTTTGGAACCACTCTTGCCTTCTTGGGAGCTTTGGTAGCTGTTGTATTAGGAGGGTACGGGTCTTCAAAAGGAATCCAAGTAGCCGGACAAAAAGCGGCTGGAGTTATGGCTGAAAAACCAAGCCTTTTCGGTACTTTGATTGTGTTGTGTGCCTTGCCTGGTTCACAAGGGATTTACGGATTGTTGATTGCAATCATGATCTTGTTGCAAATCGGAGTTGTTGGTGGAGCTGCTGGAATGAAATACGTTGTATCATTTCAAAGTGGTTTGAGTCTTTTGATTGCCGGAGTTATTATGGGAGCCTTGGCTTTGATTTCTGCTGGATCTCAATCAAAAGTAGTAGTAGCTTCTATCGGAGGATTGGCTCGAGAAGAATCAATCTCAACTGGAGCGATCGTTATCTCAGCTTTGGCTGAAACATACGCCATCTTCGGATTGTTGATTGCATTGTTTATTACTATTGCCGTTCCTGTTTCACAAGTAGCAGCGTAAGGAAGGTAAATATATTATCTGGGTTGCTTTAATCTCTTTTGTTTGGTTATAAGCAACTCCAGTATTTTTTTAATTTTTTGTTTGAATGGCTTTACAAGATATTTTGAAAAAGGTTTTGGAAGAGGCGTCTAAAAAAGTGTCGGCTATAGAATTAGAGACGAAAGAAGAAATATCTTTGATTCAATCGCAAATTGAGGCCTTGGAAAAAGAAGAGTTGGATGCTTTGAAAGAAGAACATGCCGCTCGTTTATTGTCAGTAAAGGAAAATTCAGAAACAAATTCTCGAAGAAAACAAAAGCAAATTGAATTAGCCGCTAAATGTTCTGTTTTGGAATCAGCGTTAGATTCTTTTTATGCTTATTTAGTAGAACTTTCGGATAATGAGTATGAATCTATTTTGAAAGTGTTGGCTTCTGGAATTGAAGGATCTGGAAAAGTATTGGTTCCGGCAAATCGACTTGCAGTGACGAAAAATGTATTAAATGGTTTTGAAATTGAAGAATCGAGTGATATTAAAGGTGGATTTATCTTTAAAGGAGATTCTTTGTCAGTAGATAACTCATTTAAAAACATAGTTTATTCTGAATACAAAACTGCTATTGAGTCTTTCTTTGCCCCAAAATTAGGGTTGATTTAAAAAATATAAAATTATGAAGTTTCTTTTTTTAGCGGGTAGAATTCGTGCGTTACAATCAAGGCTCCTTTCGTCGGCACAAGTTGAACGAATGGTTATGGCTGAAACAGTTGAAGATGCCTTTCGAGTTTTTTCAGAACTTCAGTATGCAGAGTATTTGTTTCCTGATACAAAGGTAGATGATTTTGAGAAAATTATTGATCAAGGGTTGTTGGAAACAAAAGAATTAATTGTTTCTGGGACAGAAAATGCCGTGGAATTTGATATTCTGTGGAAACCATTTGATGTAAATAATTTCAAACGGGCTTTAAAAGAAAAATTAGTGGATGACGCGAATGAAATTGAAAATTTCTCAGCAGAAAATGGCTATGAGATTTTGGGAAGTATAACAAAAGAAGCGTTGGAAAAAGCTGTTTTTGAGAATGAATTCTCAGCGGGGATTCCATCCGAATTTGTAGAAGCAACTCAAAAAGCGGATGAATTATTTGCAGAAACAAAAAATTTCCAGTTGGTAGAATTCCTATTTGATAATGCTTTGTATGTATACTTAAACAGATTATCAAAAGAGTTGAAATCTGATTTCTTGAAAAAAGTGGTTGTTTGGCAAATTGATAGAGCTAATTTGAAGGCTATGATTCGAGCCAAAGCATTGGATCAGCCAACGACTGATGAAATGTATTTATCAGGTGGTTCTATGGATTTAGCGGTATTTAAATCAGATATTACGCTTGATTCGGTGACCGCATTCTTGTTTGAGAATAACTTCATGCACTTAGCGATGAAACTTAAAGGTCAAACCTTTGAAAGTTTCCAAGATTTGCTCTTAGAAATGGAACGACTGATTGAAGCAGAAACAACGGCTTTCTTGTTAGAAGCGGATGAAGATGATTTAGGGTCTATCATTATTCCAATGGTATACTTCTTGAAACGAGTAAAAAATGCTCGAGTGTTGAAATTTGTGATGTACGCAAAAATCTACAACCTAGATCCAGAAAGGATTTACGAAACGATTAAACATTTTTAGAGTTATGGCATATGAATATAAATTGGCTGTGGTTGGAGTAAAAAGCTCTATTTCGTTGTATCGAGCCATTGGAGCCGAAACGTTTGCAATTACGTCAGATAAACAGGCGCAAGTTGAGGTTGAAAGATTGTTTAGAGCTCATCATGGAGATGAAAATAAAACCCCTGTTTACGCAATCGTGTTTGTGGAAGAAAATTTTTATGCAAATTTGCCAGATGAGGTAATTGAAAAGTTTTCTAAAAAGGCCTTGCCGGCGGTGGTGCCAGTTCCGTCTCCAAGTACACAGTCTTTGGGCGGAAAGAGTTTATCTTCTAAACGACTTTCAAAAATTATTGAACGAGCGATTGGAAGTGACGTATTTAGTTAGAAAGAAAATACAAATCGAAGAAAACTTCACTAAATGGTGGAGTTTTTTTGTTTTTATGATTTTTGGATAAAAAATTAATGTTATAAAAATTAGACAACATGTTTTTTATTCACTAGGATAAATTAGATGTATTATAATTCGAATTTAATATGAGTAGACTTTTGAAAACGATAACAACCTTTGCTTTTGCGTTGAGTTTATTTACTGGGGTTGTAAGCCCTAATTTTATAAATAAAGCTTCTGCAGAATCATGTAATGCAAAAATCTTCAAATGGGGAGATTATTATTCTCCAACATCAGCCAATTGGGATTGGGATGGAGGAAATGTTATGCATGAAAATCCAATGTCAGTTGCTGGAACTAATCTTAATGTAACTTATTCAAAAAATATTGTGGGTTCATTAGATGGTCAATTTTCCAAGGTAAATAATTGGAAACCCATTTTTAAGCCTCATACTGCATTTGGACAAAAAAGTACAACGGATGCTAATGCTAATTATTCAGAACATACGTTGACATTTTCTGAACCAGTAAAAAATATTGCCTTCGTTTTGATTGATGTGGATATAGACCCACATAAAGAATATGCAAGAGCAGAAATTACTGATGTGGATGGAAATTTGTATGAATTACAACCTTCTGATTATATTGCACAAGGGCAAACGATTGAGGTTTTAGATGGAAAAAATTTCTTTGCAGCATCAAATGCATCTAAGGATAAAAATATTGCGATAAAACCTTTAAATAGACTTATAAGCTCTATTAAGATTATTAATAAATCGACGAGAGAAAAAAGTAATGGTACTATGGCTTCTGCTGCTGGACCTACTGCTTTTGGTCTTAGTGATTTAAGTTTTTGTATTCCAGAATATACGCTTTCATTTGAAGAAAATGGAGGGACAGAAGTAACAGACCAAGCAGATATTGCCTACAATGGAATCGGGACAGTACCAGTGGCTCCAACAAAGTCGGGAAGTACGTTTGTAGGATGGTATACAGACAATACGTATACTACTCCATTTGATTTTACTACTCCAATTACAGGAGATGTAATAGCCTATGCAAAATGGAATCAAAACCCAATTGCTACCGATGATACGAAGACAACAACTGCAGTAACACCCGTTGAAATTGATGTAACAACAAATGATACTACAAGTGGAACCTTCGATCTTGCCACTATTACGATTACTGAAGTGGCACAACATGGTACTCTAACGGTAAATGCAAATGGAACAGTAACCTATACTCCGAATGCAGGGCATATAGGGGCAGATACGTTTAAATATACGGTTAAAGACAATAATGGGGTTATTTCGAATGAAGCGACGGTAACAATTACGGTAAACCCTTTTGAAGCAACGAAGACGTCAACAAAATCGGGGGATTTCACAAGAAATAATTGTGGAGCGGATTTTGCTGGATCGACCGAGACATATACAAGTCCGGAACAGACCGCAACGGAGACATCAACCGTGTCACAAGCGGATGCTGATGAAAAAGCACAGCAAGCGGCAGACCAAAAAGCGCAAGCAAATGTAGATGCTAATGGTCAAAACTACGCCAATACGAATGGAACGTGTACGCAAGTAAAATTCCACGCGACTAAAAGTTACACCGCAACCGAAACGGTCCAAAGGAATAATTGTCCCGTAAACTACACCGGAACAAGCGTGGTCGTGGCGGTTACCAAAACGGCTACCGCAACATCATTGGTAAACCAAGCCGATGCTGATGCAAAAGCACTAGAGCAAGCTACCAATGAAGCCAATACAGAATTGCAAAATACGAAACAAGCGAAAGCTAACGCAGACGGACAATGTACGCAAACAACCTTTGAAGCAACGAAGACGTCAACAAAGACCGGGGATTTCACACGAAATAATTGTCCAGCGAATTATGAAGGTTCAACAGTAACTTATACAACTCCAGAACAAACAGCAACGGCCACTGGAGTCACGCAAGCGGAAGCCGATACAACGGCGCAACAAGCGGCAGACGCAAAAGCAGAAGCGGATTTAAATGCCAACGGACAGCATTACGCGAATACGAACGGAACCTGTACGTCAAACTTTAAACCAGTTATCAATGCAAATAACAGAACCATCACAAAAGGGGATAATCTAAACCTGCTTGATTTAGTGACCACGGCGACCGATCATGAAGACGGGGATGTAAAAGCGAAGGTAACCGTAAAAAATAATGGAGGGTTTGATAATAATACCATTGGAACATACACGGTAGTGTTTACCGTAACGGATACGGCTGGAAACACAACGGATAAAACCGTAACAGTAACCGTTAGAAAACCAACGAGTGGGAGTGCAACCTTTATTCCCGTGGATGTAATGATTGGAACGTGTTCGGTGGAAAAACAAATGTGTCAAAGACGATATCCAGTGCAAGACACGAGTGTGGGGGATGATACGGCTTATAAAACATATGAACAGTGTCTAAAAACAACCACAAAAAAAGTAGAATGTGCGAAACAATGGGCCAAAGCCCGAGGATTTACGTTGTGTGATTCTGATACTGCGTGTCGAGTGAATAAACCAACAGAAAACTCAACGGAAGAAAAAGAGACGAAGACAGAAGAACCGAAGAAACCAGAAACAAAGGAAACAGAGAAAAAGAAGATTGAGATCTTAAAACCACAACCAAAGGAAGAAAAAGAAACACCCAAAATGTGTAAAGAAGTGATTCAACGAACGTGTCCAATCTTTACCCAACATATGATGTTGGGAGACCGAGACGGATATAAAGGACAACAACCACAAGCCTCAGGCGTATCACCAATTATTAATCAAGTAAGCTTATTGCAAAAACACCTAAAAAAACAAGGATTGTACGCAGGAGCAGTAAACGGAGTGTTTGATAAAAATACCGATACGGCCGTCCGAAATTGGCAAGCCAGACACTTTAATAATGTGTTGGCACCATGGGGATTAAAACGGCCAACGGGACGATTCTACCAATCATCAGAACGATGGATGAATATTATCTTGGGATGTAACGATGCGGTAACCTTAGATACGGGAAAATTCTTACCAAAAGTAAGCGACAACGAAATTCTCCCCTACGCTAAAAATACGTGTGAAGTGGAAGAAGAAATAGTAACGCCGAAAAAATCGTGTCCAATCTTTACCCAACATATGGTGATAGGAGACCGAGACGGATACAAAGGACAAGAACGACAAGCGGTTGGCGTGTCAAACATAATCCAAGAAGTGAGACTCTTGCAAAAACACTTGAAATTACAAGGAATGTACGAAGGAGCGGAAACAGGGGTGTTTGATAAAAATACCGATACGGCGGTACGAAAATGGCAAATGAAACACTACAATACAGTGTTGAAACCATGGGGTTTGAAACGAGCGACGGGACGATTCTATCAGTCATCAGAACGATGGATGAATACGGTGTTGGGGTGTGAAGACTCAGTAACACTAGATAACGGAACGTATTTGCCAGCGGAATAAGACCGAAAGGGAAAAATTATTCTCAACTGAACTGGATACCAACAAAAAATCTCTGCCATTTTGGTGGAGTTTTTTTTCTGTAAAAAAGTGGTCAATTCTTGTGCTTGCTTTATAATGCGTTTGAATTTTAATATTTTTAGAGGAATGGCAGACAAGTATAATCATTTAGAAATTGAATCAAAATGGCAAAAATTTTGGGATACAAATAAGACTTTTGCCGCTGAACAATGTTCGGAAAAAGAAAAATTTTACGCTTTGGACATGTTTCCGTTTCCTTCGGGGGCGGGGTTGCATGTAGGACATCCTTTGGGATACACGGCTACGGATATTATTTGTCGAAAAAAGCGAATGGAAGGGAAAAATGTGTTGCATCCAATCGGGTGGGATGCGTTTGGTTTGCCGGCTGAAAATTATGCCATTAAAACGGGGGTTCATCCTCGATTATCGACGAATAAAAATATCGAAAATTTTACGCGTCAAATTAAATCATTGGGGTTTAGTTACGATTGGGATAGAGAAGTCGACACTTCATCGGAAGAGTATTACCGATGGACGCAATGGCTATTTTTGCAAATGTACAAACAAGGGCTGTTGTACGAAGAATCAAAACCAATGAATTGGTGTTCGAAATGTAAAGTGGTGTGTGCGAATGAAGAAGTTGAAAACGGGCTACACGAACGATGTGGAGCGGTAGTAGAACGAAAAAAGTTAAAACAATGGATGTTTGCAATTACAAAATACGCCGAACGGTTATTGACTGATTTAAACACGCTCAATGTGTATATTTGTCATGGTTGGGGTGCTAGCGCCGATTCTAATTGGTTTGGAAATATTAAAAAATTATGTGAAAATAAAAAATTACGAGTAGCGGTGCCAAGTTTTCCCAATAGTCAAAACCCAGTATATGCTGACTGGAAAGCGGAATTTGAAAAAACTTTTACGCAAAAAAGTAATGGTTTGTGGGCACAAGATGTGTTGATTGGGCACTCGCTTGGTGGTGGATTTTTGCAACGATTTTTGAGTGAAGAATCGGTAAAAATTGATCAATTAATATTGGTGGCTCCAACCGCCAACGATTGTGGAATTACTGAAATTGCTAACTTTTTCTCGGAAGATTTTGACTACGAAAAAATCAAACAATCGGCCAATAATATTACCATTATTGCGTCTGATAACGACGAATATATTCCATTGCATGATTTTGAAACTTTGGCTGAAAAGTTGGAAGCGAACTTGGTATTATTGCCAAATCGAGGACATTTAATGGATCCTAACTTTCCTGAATTAGAAGCCACTATTACGCATATCGCTCGTTCGGTGTTAAACTGGCCGGATAAAATTAAAACCCAACAACGAAATTGGGTAGGAAAATCCGAAGGAATGTTGTTTGAATCTCCTGTGAAAGATACAAATTTAAAAATTCAAACTTTCTCGGCACATTTTGAGGCTTTTATGGCCGATACTTTTGTTGTTATTGCTCCAGACCATCCATTATTAAAAAATTTATTGGAAGGGGTTGATAACAAGGAAGAAATATTAGAAAAATGTGAAGAAATATTACAAAAACGAGCTATAAGAGGATTTGAAGAAGAAAAAGAAGTAGAAGGTATTTTTACGGGAAGATATATTGTTGATCCTGTAGGGAATGGGGAACTTCCAATATGGGTAGCAAGTTACGCTTTGGCGGATTATGGTACGGGGATTGTTAAATGTTCTTGTCATGATGAAAGAGATTTTAATTTTGCACAAAAATATAATATTCCTTTAAAACCGGTATTATTCCCAACTGATTCAGAATTGGCATCAAAAGTTCGAAATCTTGAAATTTGTTATTCTGATATGAAAAATGGAATTTTACAAGAGCCAAATGATTTTAAAGGGAAAAAATCTGGGGAAGTACGAGAAGCATTAAAGAAGTATTTAGAGAAAAATAATTTAGCTACACGAAAAGTTTCTTACCGCTTGCGAGACTGGATTTTTACTCGACAACGATATTGGGGAGAACCGATTCCGTTTGTGTTTGATGAAAACGGAAAATGTTACCCTTTACATGAATCGGAACTGCCGTTGACTTTACCAGAAACAGATAACTTTTTACCGAATGATAATGGAGAACCGCCCTTGTCGAAAGTGACTGATTGGGTAAATGTGCAAGGATATGTGTTGCCTGATGGAAGTGTGAAAACGGTACAAAATGGCGAAGCGCCAGCGGGGGTTGAAGTGAAACAATTCACTCGAGAGACTTCGACGATGCCAAACTGGGCGGGGTCTTCGTGGTACTGGTTGCGCTATATGGACGCTGATAATACAAATGCTTTCTGTGATTTTGAGGCTCAAAATTATTGGGGGCCAGTTGATTTGTATGTTGGTGGGGCCGAACACGCTGTGTTGCATTTGTTGTACGCTCGATTCTGGCAAAAAGTAATGTACGATTTAGGTTTGGTATCAACCAAAGAGCCTTTCAAAAAATTGGTTAATCAAGGGTTGATTGTGTCGCATGCGTTTCAAAATGAAAATGGAGGATTAGTGCCAGTGGATGAAGTAGAAGAACAATCTGATGGAACTTTTGTACATACTCCAACAGGAAAAGTGGTCAAAAAAGTGGTGGCTAAAATGTCTAAATCGCTTAAAAATGTGGTGAATCCAGATGAAATTGTTGAAAAGTACGGAGCTGACACTTTGCGAATGTACGAAATGTTTATGGGACCATTTGATCAGTCAAAAGTTTGGGATACCGGAGCGGTAAACGGAATTAGAAAATTTTTGGATAGAGTTTGGCGTCTGTTTACCACCACGGAATTAGTTGATGCTTGTCCTGAGAAAAAATACATCTCTCTGACACATAAAACGGTAAAAATTGTGGGTGAAAATATCGATGAGTTTAAGTTTAATACAGCGATTTCGCAAATGATGGTGTGGGTAAACGAGTTTTCAAAACTAAAAACTATGCCACGGCGCGCAGCAAGTAAATTTATTCGGATTTTGTCTCCGTTTGCCCCCCATATAGCCGAAGAGTTGTGGAATAAACATTTTGCCAATGAAGCTGGAACGATTGCTTACGAAAACTGGCCAACCTTTAAACCAGAGTTATTGGTAGAAGATTCAGTGCGATATGCCGTGCAAGTAAACGGAAAATTGCGTGGTGATTTTGAGATTTCGGCTGAGGCTGACAAAGAAACCGTTATTGAAACGGCTAAAAATATTGAAAATGTAGCCAAATACTTGGCAGAAGGAGAGATTAAAAAAGAAATATTTGTACCGAAAAAAATTGTTGGCTTTGTTGTTAAGTGATGCCCCAAGAACGAAGTGATTGGCTGGCAGAACTTATGCCGAAAAACACAAAGAAAAACTCAAATACGGCGAAGTGATGTTTGAAAAAATATTTCGAAGACCCTGCATCGTAGTGCAGGGATTTTCTGTATTTTTATAGTATAAGATCCTCATACCCAACTTGATTGGGTATCTCTTATAAATGCACAAATAAAAGATTCCCGATTTCTCGGGAATGATGGATTTTATTCTTGGGGATTATGAAGACCTTTTTCTAGAGTAATTTGTAAGTGCCCAACCGGAATTGTGTCATTTGCCTGCATTTTTTCCTGAATCATTTGTCTTAAAGTTTCAAATTCCTTTGGACTCATAGTCTTTTGTAGTTTTACACCTTCCAATTGCGCGGTTCGTTCGGCTAAAATATCAGCCAGACATTTTCCTTTATTTTGTGTTAGATTAAGAAAGAAATTTAAATCATCCGTATCAAATGGTCCAATGTTGTTATTGAATCTATCTTTATTAATATTTTTGAGTTGGCTATCCCGCAGTTTCAACATGTCTTCTATGTCCTCGTACGGAATATCCGATTCGTTTGATACGGACTCAATAGCATCGGCTGAAAATCCCATTTTTATTAATCGATGTTTGGCCAAGCTATCTTCTATTTGTCCAGCTATGTACAAACCACCGTATAAACCACCGAATACAATTGAGCCTTTTATTATAAGAGAAACTGCTTGGCAAACTTCTTCACTCCAATTTTGAAAATATTTTTCCAGTTGGTTGGTAATAGATAAATTTACAGACTTTTTTTCTTTGGAAATAGGCAAATTTTCATTCATTTTTTTGAGTTTTAAAATTTATATTCATTGAGAATTTAAATGTTTTTTTTTTTTGTCAAGCAAAAGCGTGAAATTATTAGATTATTTTTTTAGACTGTTTAAAATAATGCAAATGAACATTCAAAAAGACTACTCGCTACAAACCTTAAACACTTTTGGTGTGACCGCTACGGCTAAACTTTATGCCGAGGTTTCATCGGTGGCTGATTTGCAATCGGTGCTTGTAGAGCATAAAAATGAGAAAAAATTAATTTTAGGTGAAGGGAGTAATGTGGTTTTTACACAAGATTTTGATGGTTTAGTTATTCAGCCAAATATAAAAGGGATTAAGATTTTGTCAGAAGATGAAACTTCGGTTTTGGTGGAGGCGATGGCTGGTGAGAACTGGGACGAGTTTGTTGGTTGGACGGTTGAACAAGGATTTGGGGGCTTGGAAAACCTATCGCTGATTCCTGGTAAAGTAGGAACTTGCCCGGTGCAGAATATTGGCGCCTATGGAGTCGAAATAAAAGATGTGTTTGAGTCGTTAACGGCTGTTCACCTAGAAACAGGAAAGAAAAAAATATTTTCTCATTCCGATTGTGCGTTTGGATACCGAGACTCGGTATTTAAAAACGCCGAAAAAGGGCAATGGTGTATTGTGTCGGTTGTGTTTCGGTTGGACAAAAATCCAGTAGTAAAAACATCGTATGGAGCCATAAAAAACACGCTTGCCGAGTTAAAAATTACTGCGTCCACGATTGCGGATGTGCGTCAGGCCGTGGTAAAAATACGGACGGAAAAATTGCCCGATCCGAAAAAAATAGGGAACGCTGGGAGTTTCTTTAAAAACCCCGTGGTTTCAAGGGCTCGTTTTTTGCAAATTCAAGCAGAGTTTCCCGATATGCCATTTTATGAAATCGCCGAAAATCAAATAAAAATTCCGGCGGGGTGGTTGATTGATACGCTTGGATTAAAAGGAAAATCGTTTGGAGCGGTAGGCGTACACCCAAAGCAGGCTTTGGTCTTGATAAATAATGGTGATGCTACTGGAAAAGACGTAGTGGCTGTCGCACAAAAAATTAAAGCATTGGTGCAAGAAAAGTTTGCGATTGAACTTGAAATTGAAGTGAATATTTTGTAAATTAGGCTCGCGATGAAAAAAAATGAATTTGAAAGCTTACATCCGAATAAAAAACTTGATGTTTTGTTTGAAGAACTGGTTAAACTAAAACAGGAAGTTCATGTACCTTGGTGGAAATCACTTTTGTCATGGATTTCTAATAATTTCTTGATATTGCTGATATTATTTTTGATACTTTGGGGCGGAATGGCACTTTATTCTTTGGTAAATAGCGTCAATAAATCGGTGCAGGAAGTTTCAGAACAATATGAATCAACCCAAAATTCATTTAAAAACGCGATTGGAAAATTTGATGTATCAAGTTTATTAAAGACTTTTAAGTAATGCAAATAACGAAAGATTTAGTGTCGCATTTGGCCAAACTAGCCCGATTACATTTAACCGAAGACGAATTAGAATCACAAACGAAAGATATTCAAAATATTTTGGGGTTAATCGAACAATTACAAGCGTTAGATTTAGAAACGGTTGAGGAAACTTCGCAGGTGAACGGACTGGAAAATGTAATGCAGGAAGATTTAGTTGAATTATGTCCAATAGAAAAAGAGTTGTTGGCACAAAGCCCACAACCGGTAGAGAATGATATGATTTGTATTTCAAGAGTTGTAAAATAAATATGACAAAATTATGTACCCTGAGTTTGGCAAAATTGATTGAAAAATTTCGAAGCGGAGAGGTGTCTTCGCGTGAAATAACGGAGAGTTTTATTGAACAAATTCAATCAGAAGATGGAAATATCAATGCCTTTGTAACAACTACTTTTGATTTGGCACGAGAAATGGCTGATGCGGCTGATGCTCGACGAGAAAACGGTGAGTTGTTATCAAAGATAGACGGTATGCCAATTGCGTTAAAAGATGTGGTATGTACCGCTGGAATTAAAACTACCGCCAGTTCAAACATGCTGAAAAACTTTGTTCCGCCATACGATGCTACGGTTTGGAAAAAGCTGAAAGAGTCAGGAGTGGTTTTGTTAGGGAAAAACAATACCGATGAGTTTACGATGGGAGTTTCGACAGAAACGTCTGCTTTTGGGGTAACCAAAAACCCGCACAATTTAGCGTATGTGTCTGGAGGAAGTTCTGGTGGGTCAGCGGCAGCGGTGGCCGCCAATATGGCTACTATGTCCGTTGGGACTGATACTGGAGGTTCTATCCGTGTGCCAGCTCATTTTTGTGGGGTAACGGGGTTAAAAGTGTCATACGGACGAGTGTCTCGCTTTGGAACAATTCCGATGGCTTCATCATTAGACACCATTGGTCCTATTGCAAAAACCCCAGAAGATTGTGCCATTTTAATGGAAATAATGGCGGGGAAAGATGTTAAAGATTCTACTTCGAGTCATTCTGAGTCTTTAGATTTTACGAGTAATTTGAAAAATTCCGTTGCAGGAATGAAAATTGGGGTTCCAAAAGAGTATTTTGAAGGGGAAGGATTGGATGAAAATGTAAAACAAGTGTTGCAAGCAGCAAAAGTGTTATTAGAAGACTTGGGGGCAGAGTTAGTAGAAGTGTCATTGCCACATACCAAATACGGAGTGGCGGCGTATTATATTTTGGCACCGTCAGAGATTTCGGCGAATATGGCTCGATTTGATGGGATTCGATTTGGAGCTGGCGTGCCAAAAGAAGACTTACAAGATTTGTATGAAACTACGCGTGAAAATGGATTTGGAGCGGAAGTAAAACGGCGAATTATTTTGGGGACGTTTGCGTTAAGTGCTGGATACGCTGATCAATTTTATAAAAAAGCGCAAAAAGTTCGGACACTTATTAAACAAGATTTTGAAGACGCATTTAAAAAAGTGGATGTGTTGTTAGCCCCTGTTTCACCAGCTACGGCGTTTAAAATTGGGGAACAAAATGACGATCCCGTAAAAATGTATTTAGAAGATATGTTTACGGTACCGTCTTCGTTGGCAGGAGTTTGTGGAATTTCAGTTCCGTTTGGAATGGCTTCTACGGGGTTACCAGTAGGGGTGCAATTCATCGGACCAAACTTAGGAGAAGACAAAGTATTGCAAGTAGCACATAATTTATTCACCGCCACTGAGAAGTAATTGCTTATTGATATATTTTTATGAATCAAGATTTATCTCATATACAAAAACAAGTAACACCCGCCGCAACAGAAGCAGAACGGTCGGTGTTAGGGTGTTTTTTGTTAGAAAAAGAATCGTTAGTGAAAGTGGCCGATTTAATTCGTCCTGAAGATTTTTATCACGATCATCATCGGTTTATTTATGAAGCTATTTTGGATTTGTTTCAAAAAAGTGAACCAATTGATTTAGTAACGGTTTCGACCAAGTTACAAGCTAATAAAAAATTAGAATTAATTGGAGGACCAGAATTTTTGGCAGAGATTCAAAATGAAGTTCCCACCGCCACGCATGTGTTTCAGTATGCACAATTGGTAAAACACCGAGCTACTTTACGAAATCTAATTTCAGCTGGACAAGAGATTACGGGTTTGGGGTATGATGCCGAAAAATCAATTGAAGAGCTACTAGAAGCCGCTGAAAAACGAGTGTTTTCAATTTCACAAACGTTTTTGAAAGACAAATTTGTGCCGATTAAAGAGATTTTGACAAAAAGTTACGAAAAATTCTGTGAAATTCATGATAATCCAGAATTGGCTACGGCCAATCGGATTCCAACGAAATTAAAAGATTTAGATTCAAAACTAAATGGTGGATTTAATGCGTCAGATTTGGTGGTTTTGGCTGCTCGTCCGTCAATGGGGAAAACCGCTCTTTGTTTAGATTTTGCACAAAAAGCGGCCATCGAGTCAGGAAAAAAGGTTGCGATTATTTCGTTGGAAATGTCGAAAGAACAAATGGTCGAAAGGATGTTGTGTTCGCGGTTACATATTGATTCATGGAAATTGCATAAAGGAAAATTGGAAGAATCGGATTTTGATAAAATGGGACCCGTTATGGATGAATTAAGTTCGGCGCCTATTTTTATTGATGATTCAATGGGGCATTCGATTGTAGAGTTGCGGGCCAAAGCCCGACGACTCCAAATGGAACATGGGTTAGATATGTTGATTATTGATTATCTGCAACTTATGTCGGGGCAAAATCCTCTTAATCGAGTGCAAGAAATTGCTGAAATTTCTCGAAGTTTAAAACAATTAGCACGTGAGTTACATATTCCCGTTATTGCACTTTCGCAGTTATCTCGGAACGTAGAAAGTCGCCCCGATAAACGACCAATCATGTCTGATTTGCGGGATTCTGGGTCTATTGAGCAAGATGCCGATGTAATTATGATGCTTTATCGAGATGATTATTATAATGAAGATTCAGAACAAGCGGGACAATTGGAAGTTAATGTGATTAAACACCGGAATGGGTCAGTTGGGCGCGTAAATGTTAAGTTTGATCGAAGTAAAATGGAATTTGCTGATTTGCCAAAAGATTGGCAAAGCGGATTTTAATTATATTTTTTAACCTATAATCTAATGAAAAAATTTGTATTATTCAGTATTGCGGTATGTTTCTTATCAGGGTGTGAGTTTTTAGATATTGATGATTGTTTGGATAAAGGGGGAAGTTGGAATGAACAATCAAAAGTTTGTGAATTATCTTCAACCACGACGACCAAAGAATCAGGAAAATCCGAAAAGGACGCTCCAAAAGTATCTGACACAACTAAAAAAATAGAAGAAACTGGAAAACTTTATTCAATTAATATTGAGTATCCTGTGTTTCAAAATAACAAAAAGTTGAACGAAGTCATTCAAGCATTGTTCAAAGATTCGGTCGATAATTTTAAAAATTCACTTAAAAAAAATAAATCAAAAGTTTTAGAAAGTGTGTTAGAGGGAACCGTAGAAACGGTAATGGATAATGATGAACAAAGCTCATTTGTTTATACTTACTATGTTTTCACTGGAGGAAATCATGGAATGACCAATTTTAAGACGCTCATGTATGATAAAAAAAGTCAAAAAGTCTTATCGTTAGAGGATGTATTAGGATCGGTAACAGAATTGAAATTGAAGAAACTTTCAACAGTGGTTCGTCAAAAATTGATGAAACAAATAGAAGCTCCTGATGAAAAATGGGTGCAAGAAGGAACAGAACCAAAAGTCGAAAACTTTACAAACTTTGTGCGTACGGAAGCAAACGAATTACGGTTTTATTTCCCACAATATCAAGTAGCGGCTTATTCTGATGGTCCACAAGTAGTAAATATTCCGTTGAGCGAGTTGGAAGATTAATTAGTAGCTGTTTCGCGAATATCATTCGCGACGTCCTTGATTCCTGGCATTTTCCAGAATTCATCAGCGGTGATATCAAAATCCTTTTTGTTATACTGTTCTTGCAATGTTTCCATTGCTTTTATCTTCTGTTCTTTGGGCAGTTTTAACAATTTTTTCGTTTCTTTCTTCGTCAAGATACTTGGATTTTTCTTCTTTTTGTTTCCTTTGTGTAAGGTTTTGACGACCACATCAAAGGCTTTGGCTTTTTTCTTGGTAGTGAATACTTCTTTCAGTGATGAAAATGGTTTTAAGAGCGTTTTGTCAATCAATCTTTTACTCCATTCAAATGGTTTGGCTAGTACTTTGTACCCACTAGAACTCCATTCGGTTGCTCGGAAAATATTTCCAATAAATGAGAATAATTGACCAAATAACAACGAACCAACTACGGCTGTTACGGCCAAACCAGAAAATCCACCTTTTAGGAAATCCAAAACTTGTGATTTTTCTCGGTTACTCATGCGTTCGGCATTGAGCCCCGGGAAATAATTGTTTATTTTCGCCGTATTTAACGCTTCATTTTTGGGATCATCAAGATTTTTCCGTACCAAATCAAAGAATGTGTCTCGATCTGAAGCTGAAGCCGTGTATTGCATAAATTGTACCACGGTTCCCATATGCGTCATAACAAACGCTTTTTTTATGACTTCATCATCCCACTCATTGTTGTTCATTTTTCGAATAGCCAGTTCAAGCTCTTGCGGCGAAATATTGGATTTTATGGTACTGGCACAAAATTCAGCCAATCGAGGGATTTGTTTAGTCATTTTTTCAGGCTGAGTTTGGTACTCATTTTTTGCCGTGTAAAAATCTTTAAACTCGTGCCCTAAATAGCGGTCTATTTTTTGTAAATCTTGGAGGTTTTCAGGATCTTTTATTTTGTTTTTGTCTCTTTCATATCGATCTCGTCCAGTCAATAAGTATTCAACTGGGTCTCCACCATCAAGACTATTGAGTAATTCTTCTTTGAATTTTCCGTTTGAACCAGCAAACATCGTTCTTCCCAGTACTTCAAGGAAGGTTCCAACGGTTGTTTTTATGTAGGGGACAATCTCGGATCCAACTTTTCCGACAATCGGTTGAGAAATAAGCGTCGTAATAAGTACCATTTTAAAGGACTTAGCTGACAAAACTTTGGCTCCTGGGCTGAGTCCTCGTAAAGCCAAAACGCCCAAGGCGAGTCCTGTTTGTGTTTCTCCAAATTCAAATAATTCACGGGTGGATTTATTAATTTGCGGATCGAGGCTAATTGTTTCGGCAACCCCTTTAATTTTTTCATTTAGGACTTCCATTTTCTTTTTTCCCGTCAGTCCCATAGCTTCGACTTCTTGTATTATTCTATCCGCAAATCCAGCATACTTTGTTTCAAGTTTGTTTTTTATTAAATTTTCTAAATTTTTTGATTTCTGTCTCCAAATATCAAGCGCCTTTTGTGACTCAAGGGCTTCTTTGAGGTTGGTTCTGTTTTTAGCAGCTTCTTGAAAGGTTAAAGCGGTTTCAAGCGGTTGACGAGCTTTTTCTGCTTCATTACAAATATTCGATTTTAAGTATTCTTTGCTCAAATTCGCCGTTTCCAAAAGCTCTTTCCACACAAACTTGGTGCAGATTTGATATTTTGAAAGAGGTGAATGCAGAAATTTCATATGTATTACTTAAAGTTTTAGAGCTCGAATCCATAAATCCGTCAGTGACTCTTTTTTTTCGGTGTTTTCGTTGAGAGCGGTTTTGTTAAATGCCGCTCGGAAAAAATCTGGCGTCTTATCGCCCATTTGTAAGGATATTTTAGGGGCTTTCTTTTTTCTTTTTTCAAGGTTTAATACGGCTACGCCTACGTCGTATACAAACCAATATTCCGCGATATCTTTGAATGGGATTATTTTGTCTTGAATTACCAAAGCTTCGCTGTATATCTTTATTTCGTGCGTTTCGTGTCCGTTTCGGTGCGTCCAAAAATAAAAGGCGGCTGTTACAAAAAAGGCTAAGGCGGTAATCCAACCTCGTACTGGATCGACCCAAATACATAAAGCGGCGATTCCAAAAAATAAAAGACAGAACCAAACGTACCACAGCGGTTTTCGGTAGTGTGGATAATGGTCATACGCTGTCCATTGGTCGATAAACGTTCCAAGTTTTTGTTGTTTCATGATTTTGAGTCTCAATTTATCGCTTCATTGTATCATATAATTCGTTTTTTTTCAAGATATTTATAGAGAAAGCGAAGCAGAAGAAGTTGTTTGTTTTTTTTTCTCCGTTAAAATGAAACTAATATGGCAATTTTTGAAGAAAAGCTAAATCATTCGGGCGAAAATTCGGTGGTGTGTCCAGTAAATACCACAACAGGAGACGAATTTGAAAACCAGCTACGTCCGAAAAAGTTTGATGATTATGTCGGGCAAACGGAGGTAAAAAATAACATGAAGGTGTTTACTGCCGCCGCCCAAAAAAGAGGGGAGTCGTTGGATCATATTTTGTTTTATGGTCCGCCAGGATTAGGAAAAACCACGATTGCGAATATTATTGCTACCGAAATGCAGGGGAATCTGCGGATTACCTCGGGGCCGGCGTTGGAAAAACCTGGCGATTTGGCAGCCATTTTAACGAATCTGAAGGCGGGAGATTTTTTGTTTATTGATGAAATTCATCGGTTGCGATTACCCATTGAAGAAATTTTGTACACGGCTATGGAAGATTTTGCGATTGATTTGGTGATTGGGAAAGGTCCAAGCGCTCGAACCATGCGAATGGATGTGCCGAAATTCACGCTTTTAGGGGCTACTACTCGAGCTTCAATGTTGTCGGGGCCATTGCGTGATCGGTTTGGTCATATTGAAAAATTGCGTTATTACCAACCAGAAGAATTAGAACAAATTATTACTCGTTCAGCCCAAATCCTAAACGTCGAAATCGAACCGACGGCAGCGGTTGTTTTGGCGGGGGCTTCGCGACGAACACCTCGGATTGCAAACCGATTACTGCGTCGTATGAGAGATTTTGCAGAAATAGAACACGCAGGTGTCATTACGAAAAAAGTGGTGGAAAAATCTTTACAGCAAATGTCGGTAGATAAAGCCGGATTAGATAGAGCTGATCAAGAATATTTGCACGTAGTGGCTCAAAAATTTAACGGAGGACCCGTTGGGGTTTCAACTATTGCGGCGGCTATTGGTGAGGATGAAAATACCATTGAGGATATGATTGAACCGTTCCTCATTCGAGAGGGATTTTTGCAAAAAACTCCTCGTGGACGAATTTTGACTCCAAAAGCTTCAGACCGATTTGGACACCCAGAAGGCACTTTGTGGTAAGCGGTGTTTGCTGTCGCTCAAAAATAATAGGTGATTATAACTTCTTAGTCATATAGGTGCTTTTTAATTCGTAGCCCCATTTTCGGTAGTATTCACGAGTTCCAACGCCGGCGATAATGGTAATTCGTTTCAATCCCCATTCGTCACGAGCAATTCGTTCGGCTTCGGCGATAAGTTTTTTCCCAAGTCCTCGGTGCTGACCGAGTCCGGTAATGCCATCTCCAACCGAGATTTCTCCTCCATAACTATGCACTTCTCGAATTAAGGCTGCGTGGTGTAAAACACTTCCAAATTCACTGAATTTTTGTCCGCTTGGTTTTCGTAATCGTAAGAGAGCAAATAGGGTTTCTTCTCCTTCGTCTTCAAAACTAAGAAATACTTCATCTCCACCATTGGCCTTGTAGTCACGTCTTTTTAAAACGGGCTTTATTTGAGCAATTTCCGGATTTTGCACTAAATCTTTAAATCCAACTTCTCGGGTTCGAATATCTCTGGGGCGAAATCCAACTTTGTCTAAATTATGTTCGTCATAAAACTCATCACCAACCACTTCTCGTAATTTTTTCGGCTGATCGGTTAAAATTTGTCGGAGGTTACTAAACTTGGCTCCGTCAAGAATATTACTTACAGGAATATCTCGCATTAAGCGCATAATTCGCACGTATTCAGGGACAAAGGTTTGAAACTTTACCAATAATTTTACAATGTCGTCGTCTCGGTATGGCTCGTATCGTCCATCCTCCCACCACTGTTTTAGTTCGGCGGTTTCAAGTACCACACACGGATAAATTTTAATAAAATCTGGGCGACAGTCCTCATTTGAAAAGACTTCTTTCATCATTTCTAAGTCTCTTTCGGGCGTAGAACCGGGAAGTCCCGGCATAAGGTGCCAGCAGATTTTAAATCCAAAATCCTTCATCAGTTTCATGGCACGAAATACATGGGCTCGTCCATGCCCTCGTTTGGTTAATTTTGAAATATCATCGTGTAGGGTTTGAACCCCAATTTCAATTCGGGTACAACCGTATTTTCGCATTCGAATGAGTTCTCGTTCGGTAATGAAATCAGGGCGGGTTTCTAGGGTTAGTCCAATCACTCGTCGGTCGGCCGTTTCATTAATGGTTTGTGATTCTTTAAGGCTTTTTCCGCTGTGTGGAGTTCCATTGGCCGCATCGAAGATGTTTTTTACGTACCATGATTGGTATTTGTGGGGTAAAAAACTCCAAGTTCCACCCATTACAATGACCTCTAATTTGCTGACTGGGTGTCCTGAGTCTTCTAGGGCGGTTACTCGGTTGTGTACTTGTCGATACGGATGAAAATTGTTCCGCAACGCGCGGGCTGCTGCGGGTTGGTTACTCATGTAACTTTTTGGCATTCGGTCTTCAGTCGGGCAGTATACACAGCGACCTGGACACGGGTACGGTTTGGTTAAAATTCCAATAGGGGATACGCCCGAAACGGTTCGCACGGCTCGTTTAAGTAATAATTTTTGTAGTTTTGCTGGGACTTCACCAAATTTTTCTTTTGCTACGGCAATTAAATCTCGGTTTTGAATGGTTTCTTTATCATTGGTTTTGGAAGCAAATTTTCGCTTCATTTTTTCTAATTCAGAATGATTGGTTGGCGTGTCTTTTAAAATTACCGTCAAAAAATCAGCAACTAGTTTCGGATTGGCAACATTTTGCTTTTGTCCATAAATTTTCAATTTTCTTTTTTTCATTGATTGTTTTGTATTATTTTTCGGCAGAATGTCGAATTATTTTGTATCTCTTGTAAATACCAAATTGGTTTCGTCCGACATGGTTGGTTGATGTTGATATCCTAAAACGGAAATATTCTTCAATTCGGTTTGAGTTGATATTTTTTGTTTAATGATTTCGTGTGCAAAGGCTCCGCGGGCTTTTTTGGCATAAATGGCGACTACTTTATAATCGTCTCCGCGTTTTTCTTTAAAATGAATATGTATCATCGGAATCCGTAATTCCTGACGGTCTATTACGGAAAAATATTCTTTAGAAGCCAAATTAATGATACAATCAGCTGTTTGATTGAGGTATTGTGTTACCGTATTTGACCAAAATTCGTACAGGTTTTTTCCCGCTGTATTGTGGAGTTTGGTTCCCATTTCGAGTCGATATGGAAAGAGTAAATCGAGTGGTCGTAAAATTCCATATAATCCAGAGAGTATGCACAGGTGTTTTTGGGCAAAATTCCAATCGGCTTCGGTGAAATGATTGGTTTGAATTGGTCTGTATACGGCTCCATCAAAACAGTCTAATGCCGGAAACGAATTTTCTTCGGTTAATTCTAAGGGGAAATTTTGATAACGGTTAAAATTTAATTCGGCGATATTTTGACTAACCGAAAATAGTGTTTGTAGTTCTGAAGCAGATTTTTTCTGAAGAATGTTAACGAGTGTTTTAGTTTGTTTTAAAAACAACGGAGAAGTGGTTTTGTCTTTTCTATCTAAAGGGAATTGCAATTGTAATGACTTAGCGGGGGAGAGGAGGATTTTCATAAAAGAGGGGGTGTTAAAAGACTATTTCGGTAGCCGCTTCATCTTGGTTGATGTGGGTAAATATGGTTTCTTCAATCGAAGCATCTCCCTTAATTTTAAAGGGGATTTTTACCATTTTCCCTTCAATTTGGACGTCTACTTCTATCCCTGCGGCGGCTTTATTTTCAACCAATATTTGTTTAATTTCGGCGACGGTTTGTTTGGTTGTTCCGTCTGGAATGTAGAGCCAAAAACAATTTTCTCGTTTTCCTTCTTCAACCGTTGGTTTGTTTTCGACTTTCTTCTCTGTTTTTGAAGTGGCAGAAGTTGTTTTCTGAGTCTTTGTTTTGGCGGCGTATTCTTCATTTAGTTGTAAATGACGGATTTTTTCTAAATCAGTCGATTTAATGGTTTGAATAATCATATTTACTTTTCCGTCTCGGGTTTCGGCTTTTCCTATTATTTCGACAAAGGCGTCAACCTCAAAGGCGGCTGGATTTTGTTGTTCGTACACACGAGGAAAGACCGCTCCTTCTATTTTTCCAGAAGTATCTTCAATTTGAATAATGGCCATTTTTTTATGAGACTTCGTCATTATGACTCGGGCGGCGGTTATAATGCCGTGTATTTTAAATTCATTTCCTTTTTTCTTTTTCTTCGGGGGTTCTTCATTGGTTGTTTCTTCTTCGTTTGATAATACTTGGTTTATGACTTCTCCAATCGGTGTTCCAAACTTGCTAAAATATTCGTTTAGTCCTTTGAGAGGATGATCGGATACAAAAAGTCCTAGACTTTCTCGTTCCCAGTTGAGTATTTCTTTTTTTGAGGCTTTTGATGGTTTGAGTTTGAATTCAACAGCGGTTGATTCGCCGCCAAACAGTCCCATTTGTCCAGAAGTGTTTTTCTCGTGTACTTCTTTGGCAAATTGCGTGATGTCTTCAATTGATTCAATGATTGATTTTCGGTCACCAAAGGCATCTAGAGCGCCAGAAAAAGATAAAGCTTCGAGTGATTTTTTATTTAAATATTTGGCAGGAACTCGTTCGGCAAAATCTTGGATAGACGTAAAAGTTCCGTGTGAATTTCGTTCTTCAATAATGTGGTTTACGGGTTCTTCCCCCAAACCTTTGATGGCTGACAATCCAAACCGAATTTGATTTGGTCCTACCACTGAAAAATAACTTCCTGAGTCGTTTACACTGGGGGGAAGCACTTCAATGTCCATGTCATGACATTCGTGCATTTCTAGTACAATTCGGTCGGTGTTATTGCGGTCGGTGGTCATCATAGCCGCCATAAATTCGACGGGGTAATTGGCTCGTAAATAGGCGGTTTCGTAGGCAATCCGAGCATAACACACGGCATGTGAACGGTTAAATCCGTATCCAGAAAAGGGAACAATAATTTCGTCAAAAAGTTTGATTCCGTCTTCTTTTTTGTATCCGTTGGCAATTCCTCCCTCGATGAATTTTTGTCGTTGTTCGGCCAAAATTGAGGCAATTTTTTTTCCAATCGCTTTTCGCAAAATATCGGCTTGTCCGAGTGAGAATCCAGCAAAATCACGCGCAATTTGTAATACTTGCTCTTGGTACACCGCAATCCCATACGTTTGTTTCAAAATAGGTTCTAGAGTTGGGTGCATATATTTAACCGTGCTGGGGTCGTGTTTTCCGGCAATATAGGTAGGAATATATTCCATTGGTCCAGGTCGATAGAGGGCATTCATTGCCACTAAATCTTCAAACTCGGTTGGTTTTAATTCGCGTAAATACCGACGCATTCCGTCCGATTCAAATTGAAATACTCCAGTGGTTTCTCCGCGAGCAATCATTTCAAACGTCTTTTGGTCGTCGAGAGGAATATTTTGTAAATCAATGTCAATGTTTTGTCTGGCCTTAATATTCTCAAGCGTTTTGTCTAAGATTGACAGATTTTTTAGTCCCAAAAAATCCATTTTCAACAGCCCAATATGTTCCAGTTGCTGGTAGGGAATTTGTGAAATCTTTATTTTTTCTGTTCCTGGAGCCCACTGAATTGGGACTTCGTTAGTTAAATCCTCTTTTCCGATAATAACGGCACAGGCATGCACCGACACATGTCGAATACAACCTTCAATTTTGCGGGCAATATCAAATACCCGTTGGAATGATGGATTCGCTTCAACTTTGGCTTTGAAATCCAACACATCAAAAGCGTCTTTTAATTTAAATCCAGGAGTTCCTGGTAATAATTTGGTCAGAGCATTCATTTCGCCATAGTCGACGCCCAGGGCTCGTCCAACGTCTTTGAGAGCCGCTTTGGCGGAAAGAGTTCCAAATGTACAAACTTTTGAAACTTTTTCGTGTCCGTACCGATCAATAACATACTGCAAAACACGATCTCGTTTTTCGTCAGAAAAATCGATATCGATATCGGGCATCGAAATTCGTTCTGGATTTAAAAAACGTTCGAAGAGTAGCACATATTTAATCGGGTCAATGGTGGTAATACCGAGCAAATAAGACACAATTGATCCAGCGGCAGATCCGCGGCCTGGACCAACCGAAATATCGTGTGTTTTTGCGTATTGAATAAAGTCTTGTACGATTAAAAAGTAGGCATCAAAGCCCATTTTCCCAATAATGGAAAGTTCGTAGGAGAGTCTTTCGAGAATGGTGTTCCAGAGGGCGGTTGTTTCTTCATCGAAATTAAATTTTGTGGGAATATCTAAATTCGGTAGTCCTTCAGTGGCTACTTTTTGGGCCCAGTCTTCATCATTTTTTCCTGCTTCAAAAAAAGGTTCAATTCCTAAATCTTTTCGGTACAACCATAACAAATTTTTCTCACAATTCTTTCGAAGCTGTGAGGCTTCGTCTTCGTTTTGGTCAACTTCAAAGTGGGGGAGTAAGTCCTTCCCAAATTCCATTTCGAAGTGAATATTTTCGGCTAAATTAAGTGATTCTTGGCGAGCTTTTTCCAACGTTTCGTACGGAAGGTAGTCCAGCACATCACACATTTCTTGCCACGATTTAAACCAATGTCCTTCGGCAAACTTTTTGCGGTACGGATTGTTCATCATTTCGCCCGACTCAATACAACGTAAAACCTCGGTGGCTTCTTCGTCTTGTGGTTGGGAAAAACGAGCATTTGACGTAACTAAAACCGGTAATTTTTTCGTCTCAGTAACGTCTAGTATAAATCGGTTTAACGTTTCAAATGAATCACCTTGATTCGCCACAAGTTCTAAGAAGACTTGTGATTGATCATACACAGAAAGAATTTTTTCTAAGTCTTGGTGGGCCTGTTTGGGATTGTTTTGCGAGAGGGATTTTCCGATTAATCCGTCGGTAGATCCAGTGAGGACAAATAAGCCTTCTTTATATTTTTCTAAAGTTTCCCAATCGGCACGAGGTTTTTCGTATAATCCTTCGAGCCACGCCGTAGACAATATTTTCACTAAATTATTCCAACCCGTTTGGTTTTGAGCAATGAGTACGATGTACCCTTCTTTTCCGTCAACATTGGGGCGTTTGTCAAATCGAGATTGAGCGGCAACAAAAATTTCCGCCCCCAAAATAGGTTTCAGGTTAGCCTCGAATTTAGCGGCTTGTTCACAAAACTCTACGAGACCATGACCAACTCCAGTATCGGTTAATGCCAGGGCTGGACAATGAGCTTCGTGAGCCTTTTCCAATAATACTTTTGGACTCATCAACCCGCCTAAAATTGAGTAATAAGAGTGGGTATGAAAATTTACAAACGGTTTTTGGTTCATCGTTTGTAATTCTAATTTTTGCCGAAAAATAGTCTACTCAAATACGAGGAGAAATAAGAAACCTTCTTAAGCGGCCTGAGAATAAGTTTCAGACTTTTTTTCTTCGTGTTCTTTTTTCCAACGTTGAATCATGTTTCGAGCGCGTTTTTGTTGTTCGGTTTCAACATTTTCCATGTAGAAATTTGTGGCACTTTTTTCAACTTTTTTTCCTTTTAATTTCTTAGCTAATAAAGCCAATCCAACAGAGATAGGGGACATCATAACGGAACTTCGAACACCTTTTTTGATTCCTTGTTTGGCCGCTTGTCCAGCAAATCGCAACGTTTGACGGCTGATAAATCTTTTTCCAATGGCAGATACTCCGGTACGAGCTGCCACCCCAAGTCCAGCTGATGAGCCAAATGAGAATATGGCCCCTACATATCCAGCGGCTAAAGCAACATCTCCGACCACATTAATTCCTACATCAACGGCTTTGAGCCAGGTTGGATTATCGGTGTTTTGGATACGCTTGATACTGTTCCATGTCCCTACGCCTGGAATAAAGGCTTCGGTTAGGGTTTCGGTTGAGGTTAAAGAATCAAAGAATCGAGTAAAACTTCCGGCTTGAATGGCTTCGATAATCGAAATATTTATAGCACTGGCCACCCCAATGGCTCCTACGGGGATTTTGCTGAGTTTTCCAACGGAGCTATTTATTTTCATTCCAGGAACTTTTCCTTTTTTAACCAATTTTAAAAATTCGGTTTGAACTTTTCCATTTTTTCCGGCCATAGTTTGGGTGTCTTTCAGTAAAGCCTCTGATAGATTCGCAAATTTTTCTGGTTTTATTTTTCCTGTTTTTAAGTCTCTCAATAAACTGTTAAACGATTTTTGATATTCACCTGAAAGTGATTTGGCGAATTCTTGTGGAGATATTTTTCCTTTTTCTAAAGCGTTTATCAGTGTTTCCATTGATTTTGTATATTGCGTAGCCACTTTGTTATTGGCTTTTAGTAGTTTTAAGGCAGGAAGAACTCCAGAACGTTTCGATGCGTTTTTAATGGTTTTTACTTGCCCAAGTCTTTCTTTTGCGGATTTTCCGAACTTTTTTGCGTCATTTTTTACGGCGTCTAATTCTCCTTTTATTTCTTTTCCGCGTTTTTCTAATTCGGCTCCTTTTTGTTTGGCGGCTACTCGAGCGGCGAAGAAACCACTTTTTTCTAATTTTTTGGTTAAGAAAAAACGTTTGAATTCTGACATAAAGGCGGGCAAAAAGGCCCACGCACGCCCCCACCAACTTCGTTTGTTTCCTTGTTGGTCGGTGGCGGTTTTTTCCCAAGAGTTACTAAAGACATTTAGTATTCCTTTCTTTTTTCCACCATAAGAATTTTGCAATTCATCAATTTTTTTATCTGCCGCTTTGAGCGCTTCTTTCGGTTTTAGGTTTGGATTTTTGAGTCGAATTTTGTCGGCGTGTTGTTGACGAATCTTGTTTACTTTTTTCTCTAATCGCTTTTTATCGGCTTCAAGTTTTTCGGTGGTATCAAGCGTTTTTTTCAAGGTTTTTTCATTAAAATATACTTCGGTGGCTCCAGCGACTGTTTTTCCGAGTAATTTCTTTTCTTTATTTCGGAAAATTTCTCGTCCAGTAATCATAGCTAGACCACTTAAGGCCATAGTAGTAGCTTTTCCAATCCAAGATTTTTCAGCTTTGGCTTGTACCTCTTTTTTCAAATCAATGGCGTCTGAAATGGTTTCACTTTTAATGCCGGTTTTTTCAATGGCTTTGTCTATCATTTTTTTGGGAGGGTTTTTACCAAACACATCTTTAGTCAAGCCGTCAATTTGCTCAACGGCTTGTTGTCGGTTTTTTTCGATGTGTTTAGTGTTTGTTTTTGTGTTCATTATTTAGATTTATTTTTTTCCTAATTCTTCTATTTTTTTATTTACTTTGTTCAACTCTTCTTTTGTTTCATTTGTATCCATTGTTTTAAGAATTTTAGCAGCATTTGAAAGTTTATATTCGTTATTTATTAATTTTCCTTCGTTGTTAGTGTATCCAGATTTAATCAATTCAACTGATGAAATTTCCTTAAAATCTTTATCTTTATTTTTCATTGCTGAATTAAAGTTTTTAGTATATGTGTTAATTTCTGATTTTGAGATGGTGTTATCATCAATTGAGAGAATCGCATCTCCAACAAGCTCTTTTGATTCTTGTGTATTTTTTCCCTCAAGATCGACTTTTTGATTGCTTATTTGAATGAAATTGTTTGTTGTAGTCGAACTTTTTCCACTCTCTTCATTACCACTTGCTCCGCTATCTTTTTTCTTTCCTTCTTTGGTAAATTCATCCAATTTGTTTAACGTGTAATTTCCTGAATTGTAGGCATCGAAAAGAGCCTTTCCAAATTTTTGGTCTGAACTTTTTACTTTGTTTATGACTTCCTTAATAACTTTTGGATCATCATTTCCGTTTCCAACAAAATCTTTAAAGAATTTTTTCAATTCATGTTTTGTGTCAAGAGAGTCTTTTGAGAGTTTTCCTAAGTTTTCTTTTAAGTTTTTGGCTCTTCCATCAATATTTTTATTTACGGAATTCGCTTGAAAGGCTTTCAAAACGGTATCATATTCACCTCTAGGGTTTTCTCCCACGAGAGCGTCAACCAATTTTTGTCTGTTTTGCGCCCTGTTTGACCGCACTTGGTCAATAGCTCTCAGTGGAGCGGCAAATACATCGGCAATACCCACTTTGGCCCCATTTTGGTTTGGAACAGCAATAAACTGTTGTTCGATAGTGGCCGATTTGGCCAAGTATTCGGCAATTTTTTCACTCCAGTCAAAAATTGTATCAGTAATTCGGTGCGAAATAGTTCCTTCGGTCGCCCATTTAGCAATCGTCCAAAAGGCAAAAACCGTGGCAACCTGCCAAACCAAACTGTATTGGTCCATAGCGAGATGTGATAATTGTGGACCAAAATCAATAAACCCCGTATTAAGGTTCTGTGGTTTGAAGGTAATCATTCCGTTTATCATAACAAAGGTAACCGAAAACGCGAGGGCTACTTTGAGCGGTAAAATTAAATGCGTTACGAACAAATCAATCGCGTCTTTAGTTTTGTCGGTAATATCTCCTACAATAGAGGCTCCCACAATGGCGGGGCTACAAATAATGGCTCCCCAAAGTACAAATATTCGAGCCACGAGGGCAACAAAAAAGGCGATAAGGGCTATTACATAGGCGACTGATAAAATTAGCGCAAATAAGGTACTGTCTAACACGCCGTACAAACTGGTAGCATTGGCTGCCAAAATTGGTAGTCGTTCAAGTTTGATGAATTGGGTTCCAAACGCCATAAAGAGGTTTTGGGCGGTGGTACTTTTCGGATTCTTTCCCGTTTTTTCTTGGTATCGTTTGGGATTTATTTGGAAAAAACAACTGTCAGATGTAAGTCCTTCTTCGCTACAAAATAAAGCATTCATAGACTGTGAGAACGAACCACAAACCGCAATTGAGTTTTTGTGTTCATTTCGGTTAACAAAATCTTCAGTATAAAAGGTTTGTCCTACATAATGTTTTTCTGTTGTTGGAATAGTACATGGTTCACCAATGACGGCGGTGACCTTTGGTATTGGTACATAACGCGGGATGTTTTGTTTTTCTGGAACAGGAATTTCTTTTCCGTTTTTATCCTTCTCTTTGTCTGTTACCATTCCGTACTTATCAAATATTTTTTTCGAAGAAAAAGTTTTATTTATGTTTTTGGGTCTTTGTGCCAAACTCCACGTTTTTTTCGTAAGAATTCGGTGTACCGAGGTAGCATGATTCGCTTCGAGTTGTGAATCGGCAATACTAAATAAAGCAATAGAACCAAAATTTACGGCATCAATCGCAACTCGTAAAAACAGAGACGAAAAATTAACCGCCACAATAGCAATAATGATTCGTGGTAATTTGTCTTTGATTTTCCAGTTTCCGCCATCGCTAAACGAAGAATATAAATTGGCAAATGAGAGCCAGACCAAAACCAGTACAAAACCAATATTCGTTAAATCTCGTACGTAGCGCCACATTGGTAGCAATACGTTTGTGGCTTCTGGTCCGGTAACAAATTTCGTATCAATTAAGTCTCCTACAATGCTCAAAATCCAAGTGGCTAAAAAAGTTGCCAACTTGATAATTTCGGCAAAGAACCGAGCAAACGATTGAAGCGTCTCATCTCCTTTGGCAAACGACAAAATAGAGTCTTTCGATAAAATTCCTTCTCCGATGGCAAAGGAAGTATCAGAAACGATACAAATCATTATAAGTGCTATGATACTGAGCCGAGCCCATCGCTTAGAAAACCAATTCATGAATATTAAACGGTATAAAATCTAATTATTATATCAAAAAAATGAGAAAAAATCAATGTATAAAAGGGGAGAGTTTAGAAAAAAAGTTGTTTGAAGTGTTTTTTTGTTTTAAAAAGTCTTGACATTTTTAATTTAAAGTTTTATAAAGAAGAAAAAAATATTTCTTACCTCATTCATTTTTATGAAAAAGATTGTAACACTGGTTTTATCCGTATTGTTTGTATCAGGAATATCCGCCCATGATTTTGACTGGGAACATCATTTTACTAATACTCAGTTAGAAACTTTGTTTGGATATGATACAACGAATAATTATGCATCAAATGCACATTTGGTTGCTGATGCTCATTATTCTGTTTCAAATTCTAAAAATTTTTCTATATACAAAACAGATGCTTCTCATCGAAGTATTTCGGTTTGGGTGCGAAATCGGAATTTGCGTGTCAATGAACGCTATGTATTGGCTTGTCGAGAAACAAACCAATGGGGGAGTTTGATTCAGGCGGTAAATTACGATGAATCACAATTTAAAACTTATAACCAAAGTAAACTTTTGACGGTGTACAATGCTCGCTCAAATACCGACTACACTTGTGCGGTTCATATTGAAGAACAATACAAGAAAGGGTATTGGCGTACTTCAGCTATAAGTAATAGCGTTGCAGTTCATACGAGCGATTGGGGAACGAATGCAGATGGAAGTATTAATGTGTATGGCGGACGAGTGTTGCCACCAGTAAATGAAATGAGTCGACGATACAGTAAAGATCGATCGGTTATACGAGCGGTAAAAGTAATGCGAAAACCAAAAGAATGGCGAGTGGTGGGACCACGATATTACCAAAATGAGGTCTTTAAAAATTGGTTATCTACTGGGCCAGTGTACTCGGAACCAATTATGAGATAAGAAATGAATGTACTGAAGGGGAACAAGGCAAGAAAACACTCGATTGAGTGTTTTTTTGTGAAAATTTGCCAAGCCAAATAAATTTAATAAAGTAACAGCATATAATACTTAACAAAAAATGAACATGTTTGGACAAATGAAAGATATGTACAAATTGCAACAACAAGCAAAAAAAATGAAGAAAGAATTAGAAAATGTGCATGTGTTTGCGGAAGAAGATGGGGTAAAAGTAACCGTAAGTGGAGAACAAAAAATTGTAAAATACGAAATTTTAGACGAATCAATTTTGTCTGATGCAAAACGATTAGAAAAAGCCTTGTTGACGGCTACTAACCGAGCAATGACCAAAGCACAACAAATTGCCGCTGAAAAAATGCAAGAAATTATGGGCGGACTTGGTGGATTGCCTGGATTGGGCGGAAACTAATTTTTTTGATAAAAAAATAAACGGTCGGTTTCTGGCTGTTTTTTTATATGCTTTTAAAAATGAAAAAAATAATATTGGTTTTGTTAGTAATAGCCACGGTGTATACGGGTGCGCGGATTCACAGTACGTGGACTACCCCTAATTCGGATATCACCACTCGGGTAAATTTTGAAATCAAAAAAGGTTCTTCCTTAAAAACAATTTCTAAGGTTTTAGAAAACAAAGGATTGATTCAAGACGCATGGAGTTTTCGGCAATTTTCGTGGTGGCATAATTTAAGTACGAAATTTCAAGCAGGGGAGTACGTTGCACAAAAAAACCTTACCTTTCGAGAGGTGGCCGAATTACTACAAAATGGAAAGAGTACCGAAATCAAAGTAACGATTCCAGAAGGGTATACGATTCATCAAATTGATGCTTTATTAGCAAAGAAAAACTTAATTAAACTAAATGATTTTGTGAAATGCGCCAACCAATGTCCGCTCCCATTTGCGTTGGATAATTTAGAAGGGTATTTGTTTCCGAGTACGTATTATGTCAACCAGAAGAATTTTCAGTCAAAAGCTTTCTTAATACGATTACACAAAACCTTTTTGCAACAAATAAAGCCGTTTCGGGCGGATATAAAATCTTCGGGAAGAAGTTTGAAAGATATAGTAAAAGTGGCTTCAATGATTGAACGAGAAGCTTTTGGTGATTCTTTAGAAGAAAAAAAACAAATTGCGGGCGTTATTTGGAAACGTCTTGATATTCGGATGCATTTAGGAATTGATGCTACCACTCGATACGAGTTAAACGAATGGAAACGGCCCTTGTACGCAGAAGATTTTGCCACGGCTAGTCCTTATAATATGCGAAAAACTTTGGGGTTGCCGCCAACGGCTATTTCAAATTTCTCGCTTGATTCTTTCAAAGCGGCTCTGTATCCAATTGATACGGGGAATTTGTATTATCTTCATGGTTGTCGTGGGAAAATTTATTTCGGGAAAACACACGAAGAACATATACAAAACAAGCAATATTTGTGTCGATAAATAGAGGCGGGGAATTTACTACTCGCCACTGGGTAATTCAAGCGCCTCAATCATGGGAAGATTGGCACCAGCAATACCTTGTAAGTCGCCGTAAAATCCAGCCGTGTTAATCATCACTCGCTCGAGTTCTTTTTCGCGTCGGTTCCAAATGTTTTGCATAGCTCGTTTTTCTTTGTCGAGATCGGTTTTCATTTTATCAAAGGCATTGACGATGTTTTCCACTCGGTTTTTAAACTGTGGCGATGATAAATATTCAAATAACATCTGCATTTTTTCGTCTTGTCCTTGGAGTGAATTTTTCACTTTGCCGATTTCCAGTTGGTGGAACCGCAAAATGCTCGCCAGCATTTTTACAGATTCGTATTCTACGACCCATACTCCGTTTCGGTATTCGTAGCGGTCTACGCCTTCGGGTAAAGTTTTGGTCGCCAAAATAGCAACATCTGCCCCCAGAGCCGCTTGATCATCTTTTAATTTTTGAATCCATCCTTCGGTCCAAGCTTTGGTATTTTTTAGTTCCCAAAGGAAAACCCCACATTTAGCTCCGAGATTGTTTTTTACGGTTTGGATTAAGTCCGCCCCACGGATTCCCGTAGGCACATCGGCAATATCGTCAATTAAAAACTCAGATTGTAACAATTCCTTAATATCGTTTTCTAATACGTCACCTTGTATTTGTTGGCTGCCTTGTTCGGCTTTTCGTTTGGCTTCATCTAGGGCTTTTTTTAGTTGCTCCATTTGTTTATCTTTTTCGGCTTCTTTTTTGCGGTGTTCGTTTTGCAATTCTTCCATACGATCCGCTAATGCTTTCTTTTGCGATTCAGCAAGGGCTTCTTCTAGTCGTTTCTTTTCGGCTTGTAATTTTTTTTCTAATTCCAGTTCAACGTTTTTTTCTTTTTCCTTGAGGGCTCGTTCTTTTTTTAAAAACTCTAATTCTCGTTGGTTTGCTTCGGCCTGTTTTTTTTCGGCTTCTTTGAGTTGGTTTTTCATATCTTCTATTTCCACCGCGTTTTTTTTCAAAGCTTCTTGAGCTTTCTTTTCGGCGTATTCTTGGGCTTTTTTACGCATAACTTCTTTTTCTGCTTCTAACTGTTTTTGGTGTGCGTCGGCTTGGGCTTTCATTTTTTTCTCAAATTCTTCAGACAAATGTTTTTGTAATTCGTCAGAAGCCGAAAATTGATGATGGCAGTTTGGACAAGTGATTAATTGGTCGTTCATAAGTTGAGTGGTTAAAAGAGTACAAAAAGGGGATTAGCGATGGAATTTGCTATTTAATTCATTGAATGGCACAAACCAGTGATTTGGGCGGCCGTGTGGACACAAATTTCGCCATTTAGTTGTAACAAAATCATCTAAGAGTTTTTGCATTTCGACTGGTTCTAACTTATCGCCGAACATTACCGCTCCACGACAACTTTTATATTCTAATTTTTTGCGCATAAAATGCTCTATGGCGTGTTCGCCCACTTTTTCATGTAAGAAATAATGGGCAAAATCTTGTAGTATAGTTTCAAAATCTTCGCCTTCCAAAATTTGCGGAATAGCGAAAAGTTCGACCGATTCATCGGAAATTAGGGTAAAGGAAAATCCTAAGTTTTGGAGTTGAGTTTGATTTTGGGGTTCGCATATGGCCGTAACACTTTCAAGGGGAAGGGAAATGGTTTGTGGTAGTAATAATTCTTGTGAAATAAATTCGTTTTTTTCTTGTTGGGCTTTAAATTCGTTCCAGAATTGTTCAAACCGTTGTCGTTCGTGGAGGGCGTGTTGGTCAAAAAAATAAATTCCAGTCTCGGCCTCGGCTAAAATGTATTTATTATCTACTTGTCCTATTAATCGCAATTCGTTGATCGATTCAATGGCATCTATATCGGCTAGTTCATTATTTGCGGTATTAGTAAACGATTCGTTCCACGATTTTTGTAGGGGGATATTTCGTTCTGCGTGTCGGGTTCCAAAACTTCCACCAAAAGAAGGTGTTTGTGACCAAGATTTTGGGCTGTGAGAAACCGTATTGGCGGGCACTGAAAATGGTATTGGGTTCGATGAAACAGCCGAATGAGAAGGGGAGACCTGTTTTCCGAATTGCTGATTGACCATGGTGTTGAGGGCCGACATAACCGCATGTTTGGTGGCTGAAAACACGTCTTGTGGTTCACTAAATTTGACTTCTAATTTTCGTGGATGAACGTTTACATCAACCAAAATCGGATCAATGTTTAAAAATAATACAAAAACAGGATGAAGATGTTTTTCGATTCCCGCTGATTGTACATAGGCTTCACGAACGGCGTACGATAATTTGTAGTCGTCAATGAGGCGGTGATTGACAAATAAAAACTGATTTTTCTTGTGTGATTTGCATTCACCTGGGATAACCACGAATCCAGAAACTTGTACGCCAGATTGCTCGTATTGTACGGGTAAAATTTCGTCTGGTTTCAGATTGAGCATGGTCTCACAACGATGTTTGAGCGTGGTCGGAAGAAAGTCTTTATAGAGTTTTTCTTCTTTGTAAATCGTAAATCGAACCTGTGGGTAGGCGAGAGCAAACGACTGCACCTGTCGATAACAATGAGAAAATTCAGTGAAATCGTTTTTTAAATATTTTAATCGGGCTGGGGTGGCAAAAAACAAATCTCGAATTGTGATTTTGGTTCCCGTGTTGGCGGCGGTTGGGGTGTTTTGGGTTGGAGTGCCTGGCGCGGTGGTAATTTTGGTTCCGGAGGTGGCGTCTGGGGTTTTGGTAATTAATTCAAACCGAGACACTGAGGCAATAGCGGCTAACGCTTCCCCGCGAAACCCAAACGAATGAATAGAAAACAAATCATCAATCTGTTTTATTTTTGAAGTAGCATGTCGCAGGATAGATTTTTCGGCGTCTTCTGCGTTCATACCGTTTCCGTTATCGGTTATTTCTATTAAGGTTTTTCCGCCGTTTTCAAGGCGAATTTCAATTTCGGTGGCATGGGCATCGAGTGAATTTTCAAGTAATTCTTTTACAATACTCGCCGGTCGTTCAACCACTTCTCCAGCGGCAATTTGATTGGCAATTTCTGCAGGCAAAATTTGTATTTGGTTCATCAAGGGTATTGTACGATATCCTCAGAATTTTGGGTATAAAAAAATGAATAATTTATAAAATTTTGTTAAAAATCTCTTATTGTTTTATTTTTTCTTCTCATTATCATCACGGTATGAAACTTTTGTTAGTGGGCGGAGGAACTGGCGGACACATTTTACCATTTGTGTCGTTGGTAAACGAAGCTCAAAAACAAGGACTAAAAATCGAGTTGGTATTGGCTGATGCAACGTTAGATCGAGCAATTTATGAGGAAAATTTTAGCGTTCCCGCTTATTTTTTACGCACTGATAAAATTCGTCGTTATCTTGATATTAAAAACTTCCTGGCTCCGTTTAAAATTTTAAAGGCTGTTTTTCAAGCACAAACAATTTTAAAAAAGTCTAAGCCCAACGCTATTTTTTTTAAGGGAGGATTTGTGTGTTTTCCATTATTGATTGCCACTATTTGGCACAACATTTGGCAGAAAAAAAAGATTAAAATTTACTCTCACGAATCAGATATTTCGGTGGGAGTATTATCGAAACTTTATGCCAAATACGCTGATTTTGTGTTTGAAAGTTTTGGGAAAAAAACATCCTTTCCTTTGTTTTTTTCGGCTCAAAGTCAGCCTTTTTCGTGGCAAACAAAACAAAAAAAATTACTGGTGTTTGGTGGTTCACAAGGGGCTCAATTTTTAAACGAATTTGTACAACGGAATCAAAAAATACTCACCGATTATTTTGAAATTTGTTTGGTTACAGGGCGAGGAAAATCGATTCAATCAAAGCATAAAAATATTCATCAGTTTGAATTATTGCCCGCCGAAAAACTAAAAGGAGCGCTTGAAACAGCTGATGTGGTTTTATCACGGGCGGGAGCAAACTCGTTATTTGAAATTCTCTCAAACCAAAAAAAATCGGTTATTGTGCCGTTGCCTAGTGCAGCACGAAACCATCAATTTTTAAACGCCCAATATTTTGCCCAAAAGGGACTTATTGAATTATATGAACAAGCCGATACGCGAAATTTAACTGATTTATTAGTAAACACAACTCAGAATAAATCCTTAGAAGAAATGCTTAAAACAGCTAATATTGCCAATGCCGCACCACAAATAATAAAGATTATTTTAAAATCAATTTCGGCTCGCTAAAAAATATTTTTTGCGTATTATTGGCTTGAAATTTACGTTATTGATTGATGTCTCAAACTTTATTTTTAAAATATCGACCACAAAAATTTGCTGATTTAGTGGGGCAAACTTCAGTGGTAAAAACCCTTAAAAACGCTTTAAGTAAAAACAAACCAGCGCATGCGTACTTGTTTGTTGGAAGTCGTGGAACGGGAAAAACCTCGACCGCGCGTATTTTTGCCAAGGGGTTAAACTCGTTTGATACCACTACGGCTGATATTTTAGAAAATGAACTAACGCAACAAATTGCTGATGGCGATTGTGTTGATATTATCGAAATTGATGCGGCCAGTCATACGGGGGTTGATAATATTCGAGATTTGATTGATAAAGTGCCATTTTTGCCAACCTACGCCAGACGAAAAGTGTATATTATCGATGAGGTGCATATGTTATCGAAAGGGGCATTTAATGCGTTGCTGAAAACCCTCGAAGAACCGCCAGCACACGCGTATTTTTTGCTCGCTACTACCGAAATGCACAAAGTACCTGACACCATTGTGTCGCGGTGCCAAACGTTTGTATTTGGGCGCTTTACCATTGAGCAATTAGTAAATCGCTTGCAATTTATTTGTGATTCGGAAGGGTTTACGGCTGAAACACCAGCCCTCGAAATGATTGCCAAACAAGCTGAAGGGGGATTGCGAGATGCAATTTCGCTGTTAGAACAAATGGCGGCCGAAACGAATAATACTATTACCGAAGAAGCCACCAGACAAAGTTTAGGAATTTCTTCACCAGAATTGCTCGAACAATTTTGGCAAGCCATCCAATTACGAGACACCGACCAAGGATTACAAGTACTAAAACAATTAAACAAAAATGGGGCTGACTTTAGAACTTTTTGTCATGACTTTTTAGGGTTTTTGCGAGCCGAAATGCACAAAAACCTCAACGAAAACCAAGTATTACCATTGATTTTAAAATCAATTGAGGTGTTTCAAAAGGCGGTCTTGCAACTAAAAACTTCTCCTATTGTCGAATTGCCACTCGAAATTGCCTTGATAGAACTTTCTAAAAGAGGAGAGTTGCAAGAATCTTTTGCACCAATAAAAACAAACTCAGTTTTAAAAAATCTTGAGTCAATTCCAACAACAAAAGTTGCTACACCGACAAAAACAGTGGCGTCTGTAAAAAAAGAACCAACGCCGGTAATGCCTCCTCAAAAGTCGACTGAACCGTTAACAACTAATAACGATTTAGAATTATCGGCGTCGTTGGTGACTTCCAAAATGGAAACTATTGCCAAAGTGGCGGGGGTGCCAATTTTTGTGCGGAAATCATTTGAAAAAAGTAGTCCACAGGTGTTATCGAACACAGCGGTAAACTTTTCATTCCGCGAATTGTTCCATTTAGAGCAGGTAAACAAACCCGAAGTTGTGGCACCACTTCAAGCGGCGATGAAGGAAATTTTTGGAACGCCGATTGAGATTACCCTTTCGATGGGGGCTAAATCAAACACCTCGCCAGTGGTTACGCCGAAAACAGTCAAAGAGTCTGACACTAAAAAAGCCGCCTCGGTAGACGACTTTTTGGATTTCTAATTCAATTCAATTCAATTTAATTTAATTGCTGTCAGTTTTATGTTTGTTAAGTGCCGATATAGGAACTTTATACTCACAACCTACTTTTGGGTATTGGTTATCATTTATTTTGTTAAACAGACTTGAGTCGGTACATCCAGTTATTTCTTTGAAGAAATCTAAACTTTGTCCTTTTTGAATCAGTACTTTGAAATATCCTTCTTCTGATTCTTCTAGGATTTCTACGTTATTTTCTTCCAGAATAGACCTCATTTTTAAGCTTTTGTCAGCTTCTCTCATTTCTTGCATTGCTTCATGAAAGTTTCCTGTATCAGGTGAAACAGTGTCGATAGATGTATCAGGCGTGTTTGCTGGTCGAACATCGACTGGTTTATCATCTTTGTCAGAATAATAATTGTATGCCATTGTAACTCCTACGCCGCCGATTAATCCCATTGCTAGCCAAGCTACACGGACTTTTATTGCGTTAAAGAATTTTCTTACTTTAGAAGTTGTCTTAACTGGGTCCGTCAAGGCATCTTTCCCGTGATCAATATTTGTTTGATATTCTTCAAAAATCTTTTGGATTTCTTTTACAAGAGGATTAGCTTCAAGTTTTGCTTCAATTTTATCTAGTTTTTCTTTTTTTCCTTCTTCTAAATCAAACCCTCTTTCGGTGGAGGTTTGAGGAATTTCTTCTTCGATAAGAAGAGCTTTTTCTAAAGTATTTAAATCTTCTGCACCACTCGTCCTAAAGTCTAACATCAATTGTTGTATCTTTTCAGAATGGTTACATTGTGTCAGTAAAGAATCAATGTCTCTAAATATTTCTGCTGAGCCTTTTATAATATTTCCATAGCGTTCACTCATGTATTCAAATACTTCCCGTATGAACCCTATGTCTTTTGATACTTTCTTATTTGGATCAGCAATAATGTTCCAGAATTCGTATAAGTCATGAAACGAATCTAAAGATTCTCTTAGTTCTTCGGTTCTATCAGGATTTAAAGCTTCTGTCATGTTATTCTTAAGATAAGAAATATTGTGCGTTTGTATTTTAAATTAAAAATGCAAAAAAGTCAAGTTGGTTGTTTTATTAAAAACTTTTGCGTAAGCTTTTTCAAGTAACGTCATTTTAACGTTGTGTTTTTTTGTGTCAAAATTAGTATAAGGGCAATGAAATTTTACCAAGTATTTTTGCGAAATGTACGTGAGTGTTATACTTGGCATTCGTCGGAGCCTATACCAGTTGGAACGAGAGTGTCGGTAAAATTTCGGAATAAAAAAAGAATTGGAATTGTAATCAGTCCAGTGTTAGAAACGCCAACGTTTAAGACACAACCTATTTTAGAATCTTTTTCTGAATGGGGGATTCTGGCTTCATACATACAATTTGCTCAAAAATTAGCGCCGTCATATTTTACATCGGTTGGGAAGTTTTTGAGTTTGATGATACCAGAGGAATTTTTAGAACAAAAAGATCCAGTACAAAAAGATGTATGGTACGAAAAAAATTGTACCAATGAAATAAAACCACGTGGAAACAAACAAAAATTAGTATTAGAATTATTTACCGAGTCCAAAGAATTGTCAGAACCTACGGTATTGGAAAAGGCTTCCAAATCAGTGTTGCAAAACATGGTCGCCAAAGGATTTTTGAAACAAAGTATTGACGGGGTCTCGGTGCCATCATTAGAAACTTATTTTGGAGAAAATTTTTCCCTAAATTCAGCACAACAGAGAGTTTTTGATGATATTCAATCAAGTTCAAAACCAACGGTTCTTTGGGGCGTTACTGGGAGTGGAAAAACCGAAATTTATAAAAAACTGGCGGAACAAACAGCTGGACAAACCTTGTTTTTGCTTCCAGAAATTGCTTTGACGCCACAATTGATTGGACAATTTCAGGCATTGTTCGGAGCGCAAGTGGCGGTGTGGCATTCAAAATTGTCTCGACGAGAAAAAATACAAACATGGGCTCGACTGCAGACAGGAGAAGTAAAAGTATTAATTGGAACTCGGTCGAGTGTTTTGATTCCGCTGCCTAATCTTTCGTTAATAATTTTAGATGAAGAACACGAGTGGACTTTTAAAAATGAATTTGCCCCTCGTTATTGGACGCATGATTTAGCGGAACATTTAGCTCAACAACAAAAGGCGCAGCTAGTATTTGGTTCGGCTACGCCCCGCACTGAATCGCTTGAAAAGTGTCAGGCCGGCGTTTGGCATCTAACCAAGTTATTTCAAACGGTTCATAAAACCACCGAGCCAAAATTTCGACTGGTAGATTTGAAACAAGAACAGAAAAAAGGAAACTACTCACCGTTATCGGAATCTTTAGCAGCCAGTATTCGTTCTGCCATTACCAGAGGCGAGCAGGTAGTTTTGTTTTTGAACAAGCGTGGATATGCGGGAGCCTCAATGTGTAAGAGTTGTGGAGCCTATTTTGAGTGTCCAGATTGTAGTCAAAATATGAAATTTCATACCAATGGACACTGTTCAAAGCTGATTTGTCATATTTGTGGGTATTTGCAATCGTTTCCGTCAAATTGTCCGCATTGTCAGGCAAAAGATTTTTTGTTTCGTGGTTGGGGGACTCAGCAAGTCGAACAGGCGGTATTAGAACAAATTCCTGAGGCTAAAGTGCTGCGGGCTGACGCTGATTCGGTTCGAGGAAAACATGATTTTAAACATATTTGGCAGGCTTTTAAAAATAAACAAGCGAATGTGCTGATTGGCACACAAATGATTGCCAAGGGGCTCGACTTTGAATCCGTTACGTTAGTGGGGCTTATTTTGGCGGATGTCGGACTGAGTTTGCCAGACTTTCGAGCCCAAGAACGAGTGTTTCAACTGTTAAACCAAGTTTCTGGACGAGCAGGAAGACGGAAACAAGCGGGGACTATCGTACTACAAACATTCCATCCTGATGAATCCGTGTTTCAATTTTTGATAAAAAATGAATATGAAAATTTTTATCAACAAGAATTAGAACACCGAAAAAAATTCGCGCTTCCTCCATTCACCGCTTTTGCCAAAATAACTATTTCGGATCAAAAAAAAGCCGTTGGTTTGGAACGAGCTAAACATTGTCAGACTCTTTTGCAATCAGAACTAGAAACGAAATCGCCAGACGGTATTTTTAATATTCATATGGCTCCTGCGTTTTTTCCGCGTTCACATAATCAATACCATTTTCACATTTTTGTCCAAGGACAAAACGAAGCCGTCTTGAGAGATTTTTTGCAGACACAAGCTGCATTATCGTCGCTTAAAGTCGATATTAATCCTAGTTCGTTGTTGTGATAACTGTTTTGACAAATAAGCCTTTTTGATATATTATTTAACAGAAAAAGTTTAATTATTTAGGAAGGGGAGTTTTGTGTTTTAAATGAAAACAATTGCCATAATTGGAGCTGGACCAGCAGGGATTTTTACTGCTTTATCTTTGAAAAATTTTGATGGAAAGATTGTTTTATTTGATCAAAATAAACGGATTGGGGAAAAATTAAGAATTACTGGTGGGGGACGGATGAATGTAACGAATAAAATTTTTTCTGAAAAAGAATTTTCTTCAGAAACTCCCAGAGCTTTAAAACACTTATTTAAATCTCCATGGGTTAAAAATCGAGAAACACTCTTACAATCCTTTGGGGTTGAATATGTTTGGGAAAAGAATCGAGCTATTTTGAAATCGGGAGATGCAAATAAAGAGGTGAATCGTTTGGCACAAATGATTGTGACACAACCAAATGTTGAATTTCAGGGGAACTCAAAAGTAATTTCGGTAGAAAAAAAGGAAGAGCGGTTTTGTGTTCGTTTTACTCAAGAGGAAGACGCCAAGACCTCAATGTTCGATGCGGTAGTCCTATCGGGTGGGGCGATGTTTCGAATGTTTTCTCGTGAAAAAAAAGATGGTATTTATGCGCTGCCAAAACAATTGGGACACAAAATTACTAATACGGCTCCGTCTTTATCGCCTATCCGAATTTCTAATAATCCGTTTAAGGAATTATCTGGAACGGCTATGGAGCTGCAATTATCAGTTCCTGCTACAAAAATTCGAATGACCCAAGAAGCCTTATTTACGCATATGGGGATATCTGGGCCAGTGGTACTCGATTTTTCGGCGTATTTACCAGAATCTGGCAATTTTGAAATTAACTTTTTGCCTCAAATTTCTGAGGAATTGTTTTTGCAACAGATACAAGCATTACGGTCAGGGAAAAATCTTCTACGAAACTTTTTGCGAAATTTTATGCCTAAAAAGGTGGTAGATTGGCATTTAGAGCAATTGGAGTTAGAAAAGACGATTCATGTCTCTGATGTCTCAAAAGACACCTTAAAACGTCTGCGTAAAAACCTATTTAGATTTGTCATTACAAATGCAAAAACATTTGATTATCCAGCGTGTTGGACGACACGCGGTGGTGTGAGTTTAACTGACGTAAATGTAGCTACCTTGGAGTCAAAATTACAAAAGAATCTGTTTTTTGCCGGAGAGATACTAGATGTGAATGGTTTGTGTGGTGGATACAACATATCTTTTGCGGCTATTTCTGCTAAAATTGTGAGCGAAAATTTATTACAAATATAATCATTTATAACAAGGCGTTATTTAGTTGTTTAAAAAAGCCTTTTTAATACACAAGACAATCTTTGAAACAAATACAAGAAAAAGGATTAGACAAGGTATAGTAAATATTTTATAATAAATACTTTTGGGCACAAAATACGGGTTTTTAGGTACAAAAACTTGACAAAGAAAAATCATATTGCTATAAAGTAATTAGATGTGCGGAAATAAAGAAAAAAGAAAGGCAAGATGTCCTAAATGTTATGCTGAAAGGTGGAAATATTTAAATAAATCTTGCGTTGGTTTATCTTTGATTTATTCAGAAAAACACAAAAAATTAGAATGTCTTGATTGTGGATTTGTTACCAATTGGGAAGATGATGAAGATTTTAGATTAGAAAAATTTAATATACCAAGAAAGACTAAAAGAAATTCTGAAATAATTAAATTTGAAAAAAAGAAAATAAAATATACAGATGAAGAAAAACAAACCATACTTCTTGAAAAAATTCTTAACCAAATACTAGATGAACGAGGATTTAAAAAAAATCGGAACTATAAAAGTTCAAAAAGACGAAGATTTACAAATGAAATTAAACGAAATCAAAAGATTTGTAAACATCAAAACAGATTCCAAATGTGTTGTACATTTAATCAATCACTATTACAAAAATATCAATTTGCTCGATTGATTTTTGTTCTAATTTGTGCTATAATGCACAGATGGACTTAGAACACATAAAACGATTATCGCCAGACGAATTTGAGACTTATTCTGCTTTATGGTGGAATAGTCATTACAAAGGAAAAGCCACCGTAACACATAAAGGACCTAAAGGAGGAGACCAGGGAATTGATTTAGAAATAAGAGACGAAAAGACTGGTGAAATATTTGAATTAGGACAATGTAAAAGATATACAGAAGAATATAATGCCCCTGATAAGGTAGATAAAATACCAAAGGAATTTATTGAAAAATTTAAATGTGATATGGAAATAAAAAAAGTAAAGAAAGGCGTGTTTTTCTCTACTTTAGAATATGATCAAGAAACCTGGAGACGAGCAAAAAAACTAGGTATTTTTTTAATCCCCCCAAAAGACTTAGAAAAGTGATTTTGATTTTCTCCAATCTGAAAAACTTTTATCTGTTTTTCCAGTATCAATATCATCTATCCAAGAACTCATTGACCTTTTTTTATTTCTCAATGCAAAAGAGTTTTTTATCAGACTAACAAGAATATAAAACCCTGCTACTGCTAATAAAATTGGAGCAATATCTACAAGTTGACCTAATAATACACTCATAGCAGAAGAAATAGCCGAAACCGATTTAATAACTAATTCTGTATTCATATTGTCATTATATTGTAAATACAAAATTGTAAAGTGTTTTTCAAAAAAAGCGGGTTAACAAAAAAGGGTTGAGCGTGTTTTTTTCGTTCTTTTTTGGGCGGTTGGCTTTGTGGTTGGGGCGGGTAGCGCTCGGCGCAAGTGCAAGCACTTTTGCGCCTTTCGCATGCCCTGTGGACTAGTCCACAGGGTAAAGTTCTCCTTTAATATATCCTAATACATCAAAGTTGTTTTCGTGCAGTGTTCTTACATAGGACATCATTGTACGAGCATATTTTAATTTATCTAATACTCGAACCGTATCGTTGGTACTTAATCTATCTGGTCTTATTCTCATTGCCGAATCAAACTCATAGAAGTCGAGAGCCTTGAAATAGGTTCCATCAGAGTTTTTACATAAACTTAGGAATAGATTTTTTTGGAAATCTTTATGCAGGATCTTGTCAGTAGTTACTCGGTAAGACTTACAAGATAACGAGTTAACTTGAACTTCACATCTGCAGACGTCGTCATGTTCCATATAGTCTAGATAATACAACATTTTGTGTTTTTTCTTGGTATCTTTTAATTTGTCATAGATACGAATAAAATGACGCTTATTAGACGAATTTTTTTGACCAAAATATTTGGTTTCGATTGTGTCATTTTGTTCATTTTTCCCAAATTCTGATGTTATCCGGAACTTTGTTTCGTAACCGGCTTTTAAAAATTGCGTGGGAGACATCGGTAAATCTAGCGCTAAATCTACCCTTGTAATTTTTGCATAATGAAATCGCTCTACGAACTTTTTAATTACATTTTGCGCTTGCGGAATGCAGAAATACAATCCGTAAAATATTATGAAATACGAATAGTTACGAACTATACCAGTATCTTTGACTTTTTCGATACATATAAGTGGATCTCCGTTAATGTTGAGAAACAGCAAATCTTTATTCCCATTTTCCTTGTAAAGCAAATCAAATGGAAAGCCGAAAAAGTTCCCTACGGAAGTAGGGGAATTGTCAGACAAACCCCAAAATAGACTATCTAAAATTGGTTCTTCCTTACCTGCAGGAATGCAAAATTTTATGAAGTCTAATCCGAAACCAAGTGCCAGTTTTTTACTTGTCATTTTTATGTATAATAAAAAATAATGTCATACCGGAAACAACAATTTTTCTTCAGAAAAATTGTAACCCCTGGGAAAACAATTTTATGTGTAATTTTTATATTTATTTAATTCTACTGTAAATTTATCTAAATTCTTTTCTCCTTTTTTTATTAAATTATAAACGGATACATGATTTTTAAATCTTTCTTTATCTACTGCATTTTGTGCAATAGTTTTGTCTATTGCGTCAGATTCTAATTTTTGTATTTCTTTACCATACTTAAATAAAGATAGTTTTTTATAAAGAACTGAAACAGGAGTATTTAAAATCTCTTTAAATCTTTGCCAACGAGTTAAAACTCTGTTTCTTAAATATGTTTTTGTTACATATTTAGAAGACAACAATTTTTGATAATTATGATCATCTAAATTTTTACTAATTTTCATACATAGTTCTGTAGTATCATACATATTCCATACCTTAGATTTTCCGCCCCATATCCAACGTTTAAACTGAATATCAGCAACAGAATAGTTAGGATTATCTGGTGGGATTATCATTATTTCCTTACGAGTAAAAGGAATAATTGGAATCTTTGAGAATACACACCAATCAGTAGTTACACGCCTAAAATTCGCATCAACAAATGTCGGATGCTGAACCGTGTAGAATATCTCTACATCTAGTTTTCTACATTGCAGCAAAAAATCCATAATGTGTGGAAACTCACGCCATTCTTTCCAATTACGAGCGTTGAAATAAATACCTGCTTCATCTATGGCCAGGTAGATTTTTTTGTAATCTTGTGCGGAATCGGGGAGTAAATCACCGAGAATTTTTCCGTTTTGTCGAAGTGCAAGAATTTCTTCTAATAAATGGATTATATCCATTTGCGACTGAACAATCAGATTAGAGAAAGTAGTCGTATAGTTTGTAATGACAAATGCGCCTTGTTTGTGTGCGTCATATAAATCCTTTGTCATATTTAATGTTTTACCACTCCCAAAATAGCCAGCATATCCAATCATTTAATATCACTAAATAAAAAAATATAGGTTGTAGTTACTGAAAATCCAATAAACAAACCACCTAAAAAATTAATCATTAAAATTTGAATTTAAAAAGTAGAATAGAAAATTAACGGATAGATATAAAACTAAAAAATCCTTAATAAAAAATGCTGTGTCTCTTGTAATATATGGGGCCACTAAATAGGCATATACAATTTTTGCTAAATTTGTTACAGGAGTAAAAAATTCAGAAAACAAACCAATAAAAACCACACAGAATAATACTAAATAGGTTGTTTTAGTAAAAAATTGATGAAAGAATGAAAATATAGTACCAATCATTTTTTAAAAAAATTAGAAAAGAATAATTTTATAGCCGAAAATAAAGCAGATAACATAACTAATATTCTTATTAATTCTGAAAATTCTGCATTTTTGGAATAATTAACCACAACAGAAGACCCAAATAACCCCTGTAAACTTATACCACTTCCTAATATATTATTAGGAACATTGACCACTGTACCACTTGGCATACCCCAAATATTCAACAAATCATCAAAAAACGGAACCGTTTGAAACACATACGAAAAGAATGTTCCGATAGTAGAAAACACATATTCAATAAATGGGACAAGTCCAATTTCTATTCCTAAAACTTTAATACCATTTACCGCTCCATTTACCCATTTAGGCGTACCTTTTGGTAATTTCATTTCCAAATCGTACTCGAATATACCGCGTTTATCGAACAATTCTGCAAATTCATAATCTTCGTTCGTAGTATCATCTCCCCAAGCGGCACCACCACCGCCACCAGAACCAACATTAGCGCCATCATCACCCGTTGGGTCTTCACATCCAGTTGGTTTTGGGTCAGTAGCAACCCACACACCGTCTACCCATTTACCACAATTAGAATTGTTGTTGTCATTATTATCATCTATATTAACTTCATCCGGCACCCAGACACTATTAACCCAATTTCCGGAAACTGGATTTCCGTCTATATCAATCCGTTGTTGCGACTCTTTATCAATGTAAAAAACATCGATAACTTTTAAATCAAAAGAATCAGAATCTTTATCATAAACTAATGTACGAGGAACTGGAAACCAAATATCACTATATGCACGACCCTTAGACTTATCTTGATAACAAAAAAAACGATAGTCGGAAGTATCAGTAGCATAAAATCCATTACTAGATAAATCTGACTCAGAAAATCCAGTCAAAAAATTTACATTAACAGTATATGTACTTTTTGAAAAATTACCTGTATTTTCGAAATGCAAACGAGAGGTATTAGAACGATTAAAATAATAATAAGAACTATAAGAAGTATAATAAGAAGGGGCCTGTTTAGAAAAATTTTTAGAAATGTTATCATTATCTCCATATCTATTTGATATATCATTTTTATAAAAACGACCTTTTTTCTTTAAAGAATTAAAAGAATCAGAATTTTTTAAGTTAGAAATCGAATAATTTAAAGCCTGTAAATCAGTAAAAACAAAAGTATCCCAAAAATAAGAATGCTTAGGAATATCAAAACAAACCATTCTCCCAGAATCAACCTTAGGAAACTTAAAAAAATTATTATTTAGATACTCTGGACTATAAGGAAGAGCGAAAACTTCTGATGACGTAAAAACCAAAAAGGGGAGTATCGCACTAACGAGATACTTTATTTTTATTTTTTCTAAAATCAGTTTTAAGCGGAAAAACATTTTTATTTTCTGAAATTAGCAACGAATAAGTAATACAATGATTTAAACAGCCAAAAAGAAAAGGCTAGAAGCGATAATACAATGATTATCTTTGCAATGACTACATAACTAAACTGTTCAAACCAAGCGAAAAAATCAGCATTAAGACTGAAAATATAATCTTGACACAATGTAGCACCATTGGTCGTAGTCATAGTTGTATCACAATGAGCCGTTAAGAAGTCTTGCATTAGAATTTGAAAGAGATTAGAGATTTGATAAATACAAATACAACCGCAAAGATTGACAAGAAAACAAAAAGCCACAACCCAAGCCAGAAGAAAGGCAGAACAGCATTTAATAATTCTTGATGATTGTTGAACACAATGTCTAGGGGACTTTGTTCTATTTTAATAAGGTGGGGGAATATATCCGCCCAAAAACTATAATCCGCTGGCAATGGGTAAGGTGGCATTTTTACTTTCTAACTATTACGAACTATTTTTTAGATGGCATAATCCAAGCGTTTTTGTACAAAACACCATCGTGTTCCCGTAAGTTCACAATTTGCGACATAGTCAGTTGAATAGTCATATTCTTATCATCTATTTGATTTTGGTATGCTTGATGTACTTGCAATGTCACAAATCCAATTTCTGGATTATAAGCGATTAGGTAAACCCAGTTATTTTTTTTACCTTGTACTACTCGACCAGATACGATTAAAAATTGTCCGTCTTTAAGGTTTTTAGAATTATCAGCGATGATTTCTGTAATTGCGTTAAAATTTGATTGCATTTTGTAAATTTGTAAAAAAATAAATTTTAGACTTACCGCATAACTCCGTTTTGTGAGCCAACTGGCAGGGCTTAATATTCAGAATTATGCGGTAAATCTGCCAGTTTTGAGTTTTTGGGGCTATAACGCAAGCCCCAGTGCGGAATAATTGATTTTTTATGTACCATATGTCTAATATGGTGAAACGACATTATTCAGTCGTTTCATTGAACCGTTATCGTTTAACTTTCAAGGCTCTGATAACAAGTCCTGTGACAATAGAAAATCCAGCCACTGCCAATAGGATTGGAGCGATGTCTACTATTTGTCCCAAAATTGAACCTGTGGCAGCAGTAACTGCTGATGTTGCTTTTGTAATCAACTCTGCATTCATGAGAAAAACCTAGTAAAAAAATAATGTAAATAATGATTTATTTACGATTAAAAGATTAGACAATCTTTGTTGTCCAACTTAAAATAAGGATGTAAAATTCACTCCTCTTTTCTTAAAAAACAAGAAAATAAAGAGATATCTCAGATAAAAAAAATATAAAAAAACCAGTGGTTAAAATATTTGACACACCTAATCAAACACATAAAATCGCACGGAATTTTATTACATATTTCTTGAATTATAGTTAATAATGGCAATTAAGGCAGTTACAGCGACGCGAATGACCATGTTGGGGCTCAAAAACCAAGCCGTGGTAGCGAAACGAGGACACAAACTTCTTAAAGACAAACAAGATGGTTTGATGCAAGAATTTTTGAAAATTGTACGAAGAGCAAAAGAATTACGAGGAACGGTTGAAGAAGCGATTCGATTATCGAATGCAGCGTTTTTAGAGGCTCAAGCTATTATGCCAAAAAGTTTTTTGGAAAATGCACTGGCGATTCCTACCCAAACTATGTCTTTAGAAACTGACACCAAAGTTATTATGTCGGTTCGAATTCCAGAGTTTAAATTAAAAACCAAAAAACACGGAAATGTAAGTTATGGGTTTACACAAACTCGTTCAGAATTAGACATTGCTATTAATAAATTTGCAGAAGTATTTGAATTGCTTATTGCTTTGGCTGAAATTGAAAAACAAGCTGAAAATATGTCTTTGGAATTAGAGAAAACTCGACGGAGAGTAAATGCGTTAGAATATTCACTTCTCCCTGACTTGGAAGACACTTTGAAATTTGTAAAAATGAAATTGGATGAAGTGGAACGATCAGCTATCGTGCAAGTGATGGCTATTAAAGCAATGATTGAAAAAAATGAAGAAAATGAAAAATAAGCTCCCCTTTTTCGCATTACTAGCATTTGGTGTATTTTACACCACACTGTCTTTTGCAGCTGTAAACGTATCTGATTACGCTTTTGAAAAAAAGATTTTCTTAGATGAAGAACAAGCTGAGGCTAAAAAATTACGATTCTCATTAGGATTAAAAGAAACACAAATAATCAATGATGATTTTTCTAATTTCGTTTTATTAAATGACTTGAACGAATTAGTAGACTTCTCTTTTGATTGGAGAAAATCTGGAAAGGTTGAGCCAACAAAAGTGGTCGAAGTTTCTTCCGTTGAAAAAGGTATCAAACAAAACTTGATAGACAGAAATATAAACACGGGCTTTTTGTTTTCAGAAACACCCGATCAAAAAAAATCATCTTGGGTGTTATTTGATTTAGGAACTCCTAAGATTTTGAGCCAAATTCAAATAGAGCCAATGCTAGACGCTCGAATTAATACGGTAAAAGTATTTGGAGGAATGTCTCCCAAGCGCTTAAGGTCTATTGCTTCAAAACGAGCCTTTAAACACATTATTCCGGTGGCGGCTGAACCAGTTCGATTTGTAAGAGTTGAATTGAAAGGATTTCGAGTAGCGCTACAAGAAATATTCTTAATGGGAGCGAATAATGGACAAATCACCTTCTCTCCGAAGGGAGAACGACGGTTCCGATTTTTGTATGGTGGAACGGCTGATAAACCAAGATTTTCAAAATTAGGTGGTGACTTTCTTCTAAGTTCAGAATTAATTCAACCAAATCAAGCTACTTGGAATCCCCTATTTATCAAAGACGCTGATAAAGACGGTCTAATAAACGAGAAGGATAATTGTCCTTTTGTGGCGAACAAAAACCAAGCCGACCAAGATAAAGATGGAATTGGAGATGTTTGTGATAATGCTCCGACAAAGAAAAATCTTAATCAAGCTGATGCCGATCGAGATACCGTAGGAGATATTGTTGATAACTGTCGACTTATTTCAAACCCAAAACAAACCGACTCAGATGACGACGGTTTTGGAGATGCTTGTGATTTGAATTTAGAAAAGCAAACCGTTGCTTCTTTTATTCCACAAAAAGTGTTTACGAAACCTTGGTTTTACCTTGGATTAACGTTAGTGTTCTTGCTTTCTGTGGCAGGCGTATATTTCTTCCCGCAAAAAAAGAACAAATAAGACACATTATTTAGAATATAACAAGTCAAAAGAGTTGAGTAATCAACTCTTTTTTATTATAATGAGACGAAGTTTAACCAATTTTTATTATGTTTGATGCTATGATGTCACAAAATCAGAATTCAATTGATCCACAAGCACATTTGGTGCCAACCGTGGTTGAAAAATCACATGAAGGTGAACGAGCCTTTGATATTTACTCTCGTTTGTTAAAAGATCGAATTATTTTTATTGGCACAGCTATTGATGCCAATTTAGCTAATTTGGTAGTAGCGCAACTATTATTTTTAGAATCGGTAAATCCTAATAAAGATATTACTATCTACGTAAACTCTCCTGGTGGTTCTGTGTCAGCGGGATTAGCCATTATTGATACGATGAATTTTATTAAGCCAGATGTTTCAACTATTTGTACTGGAATGGCCGCCAGCATGGGAGCGATGATTCTAATGAGTGGAGCTCCAGGAAAACGATACATTCTCCCCCACTCGGAAGTTATGATTCATCAACCACTTGGGGGAATGCAAGGACAAGCTTCTGACATGGAAATTCATGCCAATCATATTATTCGAACGAAAGACACGTTGTACAAAATGATTCAAAAATGTACGGGTGAAGAGTACGAACAAATCGTAAAAGACTGTGACCGAGATAATTATATCGTGGCCAGCGACGCCGTTAAATATGGAAAGCTAGGGCTCGTTGACAAAGTTATTGAAAAGCGAAAATAAGAATATTTTAGCACATTTTTTATAAAGGAGAGTCTATAAAAACCGATAGACTCTTTTTTATTATGAACAACTAATACTTGACCCCTGCAACCGACAAACTCTGCGCAATGTTTTGAGTAATTTTTGCCATTGTTTATTGCCCGTTATTATTTTTTTTATTTCTGTTTGCCAGTATTGAACGGATTCATCAAGATTTTTTTCTCTTATAAGAATCACTCCAGGCTTATTATTTTTATCATACAACCAATACTTCCACTCTGATTGAAACGAATCTTCGGCAATTATTAAATCTTTAGCTAAATGAATATTTTTTATATTGGTTGAAGTTATTTGAGAACTTCCAGTATTTGAAAAATACTTGTTCCGCAAAGCCTCTATATTATAAGGTTTTTCCTGTATTTTGGTTCGTTGTGTATCACTTTTAAAATTCTGATCAATTTTTACTCCCACATTATTTGAAGTTTCATTTGCTTGCTTCTTTTTTGGTTCAGAGGGAGTTTCGGTTTGGTTTGTTGCTTCCTGTGAAGGATTCTTTGAGGTATTTTGAGTCTTTTTTTCACACCCAACTAAAACCAATACGAGCAGCGTCGTTACGAGAATTTTCTTGATCATCTTTTTGGTTTTTTCAATAATATTTCGGTTCCATCTTGCAGGTATTCTACTATGGAATCCCCTTCTTTCCCCGTAAAGAAATTGGTGAAAAATTTGGTAAATTCCCAATTATTTTTTCGGTTTATAGCTTCTTTTTGGAGAATATCTAACACCTCGCTTCGCCAATCCTGTTGCAATTTATTGGACCAAGTTAATTGTTTTTTTAATTCACAAACACTTATTTTTTGTATTCTATTAGCCGAAACGGTGTCTTGAAATGAGTCTACGCAACTCTTTTCGTTTTCTAACACTGATAAGAAATCTTGATAATTGTTGGGACGGCTCCATTTTTCAGATTCAGGAACATCCTGTGTGTATGCTGGCGAATTGAACATTCTCGGAGCCGTATGTGGAGTTGGAAAATCATCGTCGCAGGCTGTTTTTTTGAGCATACCCTTCGTATTTTTTATGCATTTTAATGGGACCTGATTTAGTTTGTCCGAAAAAACTTTATGATTTATGTATTGTATTTGAGCCGTAATTGAACCATTTGTTTTTTTAAATTGAAGGGTTTGTGGTACGCTGGTATTTTCTGGATGAACATACGTATCAGAATTTTTATCAGTAGTGATTTTTTTGCTTGTATCGAAACTCAAAAACTTTGGCGTAATGGCTGAAACATGTTTGTTCCCAAACAACAGTGTTTCTAGGCGATCAAAAACAACCGTTAAATCAAACGGAGAATTTTTTTTCTTATACCCAATGGTTTTTTCTTTATTTACCGCTCCATCTCCATCGGAAAACATTTGAGCTATATATCCTTGTCGTGCTAGAGACTGTTCCCATAAATAAGTAGTTTTTTCTTGTTCGATTAAATCGGCAACAACCTTTGAAGTGAACATTGATTCCGTCGTCGATTTATTATTGGTTTCAATTATCTTTTTATAAAATTCTTCTAGAGATTTACTTTCTCGAATTTGTTCATCAGGACAATGAATATACTCATGTTCACAAACTCTTTGAATAACCGTTTGAATAAATTGGGGTTGAAATTCTGAGCGTTGTATTTCTGAATAAAGATTTTCGTAGACATTTAAAAGACCACTTTCATTGGTACGAGAAGATTCTATAAATGGGTTTTGAGCCAGCGCAGAATTGAAACAAACGATGCTAAAAACAGTGAATACGATTAAATTTACACGTTTCATTAATTAATAGAAGCGTTAATGAATTTTGCGGGGAAGGTGGCGACCATAGTAGTAAATTCGGTAATTTTTTGATGCAACACCGCTAAATGAAACCAGATAGATTGTGTCCAAATATATTGTGTATACTGTGTCTCTACTTCTTGATAAAACAAAAGACTCTCTTGCAAAGCTTGTTTAGCATTGAGCAGTTCTTGTTTGTATACATCTTTTGCCACACGTGGCACATGAGTGGTAATTTCTTCAAACGATTGAAATTCTTTTAAAAAAGATTCTTTGTCTCTCATTTTTGCCAATAAAAACTTTTCATAGCCACAGTACTCCAACAAAGCCATTTCAGCCACTCGGCACAAAGAGGTTGCATTTGCGGCCGTGGCACTGGAAAAATTCTGACACTGCGTTTTAAAGCCTCGAGCTAATTGTGCTGCGCCAATACCATCCATTTTGGCATTTTTACATTGAGAATTTTTCGGATACAGAAACTCTTTCGTCAAAGCTTCTTTGCTTTGTCGTCCCTCTATGTCGCCCGAAAGAGCCACTTTCTTTACTTGTCCATTTACTGAGGCTAATTTTTTTGCTACGACATCATTAAACAAACAGTTTATCGTATGATGATATTCTTTGCATTTTCCGCCTTGGCATTGGAGGTCAGCTTTTGTTGAAGCTTGTAAAAAATTAAATCCGACCGAATCGTCAATCGAATAATCAATACTTGAATGACACGTTGTTTTGATAATATCACCTAAATTTTCTCGAAAATCTCGAAATAAATCATCCGCTAAAACTTGTCCGCTAAACAAGACGCTTATGGTTAAAATCACGACTCCTGAAAAGAATTGTTTCACAAAAAAATTGTAGAGAAAAAAACGAAAAATACAACTTCAATTATTTCTTCGTAAATCTAATTCTGGTTCCAATAGGAAGTTCTTGTACATACCAGGCCCGATCATCATTATCGCCATTTTCCCAAGACTTCCCTATCTCGGGCATTACATGACCATCTAAACTTCGACTTGAGCCATTGGTTGCGGTGTTTTTTCCAGCATGTTTTCCTAATGATTCTGTTATGACTACCGTTTTTTCAGTTATTTTCTCGTGTGTAAATGGATGAAAAAATTTAGCACAAACTTCGGTGTCCAAGTCAACGCCAATTGCTTTGGCAATACCAATGATTCCGTCGGCATGATTACAAATTGATTTTCCATTCCAATAATGGTCTGGGTTTACAAGTATCATTTCATTGTCCGCGATGTCTAATCGATTAAAGAAGGTGGATTTTTCGATTTTCCGCACCACGTATCCAGGTGGGCAGCCCCCATCGGTAATCGTTATGAGCGCTTGTGGGTAGATAAAATTTTTCAAAGAACGGAACTGCGTTCCTTTACATAAATCATTTAATTTTTTATGAGTAGGCATGCCGTCAATTACGAAAAATTCTTCAATCCAATCATATAACGGTAAAAACACTTCATCATCAACCCCACAAATATTATGAATAATATTTGTTTTTGGGTCTCGTACACGAGCCCATAAACATTTTGATCCTTCGGAATGTTTTTTTCCTCCATGTTTCGCACGTGACGCATTATTCACAAAAATACTCATACCATGACAGTTTTTTTGGTCGTGGTAATCCATTTCTAATTCACTTCGACTGCCAATTAAGTCCAGCACTTGTCCGCCGGTCTGTAAGCTGTGCCCAGGCGCCGAACCAAGTGTGTCAAGCACTCGAACGTTGACTCCGTATTTTTCACTAATTATTTCATAATGATCCAAAATTTTGGTTTTGGCAATATCACCATCTTTGATCGTGTCTGATAAATAATACGTTTTTCGATTTCGATTCTCATTTTGTAAAATTCCAAACACTCCCCGAGCTTGTAAGGTGTCAGAAATTTCATTCATGAGTCCCCCTTTATTATTTAAAGCGGCCTGCAAAATTAATTTCCTTCGAATATTACGAGGCGTATTAACTGGAATAGAATCAAGGTATTCAATCATCAATTCTAAATCTGTCTCCGATTGTGTCGACAAAAAACTTTGCCATAACTCCACCATTTTTTCTAGATTGTACTCTAATTTTTGGAGTAAAACTTCTGTTAAAGTCGAAAAGTTGGCATTTTTTAGTACTTCAGGCAAATTTTCTTGATGAGCAATGGCATGTTTGAGTCTTTTGACGGAATATTGTTCAAACACTTCTTGTAAATCATTTTGTTCTAAAAAATCTTGGATTATTTTTTGTTCTTTGGTTGATAATTTTGTTTGTAATTGAGACAAAGACTGATACAAATCAATGTCGTAATCATATAAATCAGGAGCGTTAAAAATAGCGAGTTCAGATATCTTTTTCTGCATAAAACCAAGATTATTAAAACTAAATCTTCCAAACTCTAAGGCTTCTCACAAAGAAACGCAATATTTTCTGTCTTTTGAATTTTTTAATGAGTCATAATTAAAACAAAAAGTTTTGGCATTCTGTTTTTTTCTGTATAATTCGCATGAATTTTTAAGAATCAATTAGGGATGACACAAAACACTGGAAATTATGATGCCTCGTCAATTCAAGTACTAGAAGGATTGGAACCCGTTCGGAAACGTCCAGGGATGTATATTGGATCAACTGATGTACGTGGTTTGCACCACCTAATTTGGGAAATTGTTGATAATTCTATCGATGAAGCTCTGGCTGGATATTGTAAAAATATTGAAATCACAGTCGAAGAAGACGGTTCTATTAGTGTGCAAGATGACGGACGAGGAATTCCCGTGGCGAAACACCCCAAAACAGGAATGTCGACCGTAGAAACTGTTTTAACCGTATTGCATGCCGGAGGAAAATTTGGTGGAAGTGGATATAAGGTGTCTGGTGGTTTGCACGGAGTGGGTGTGTCGGTCGTAAATGCCCTTTCTACTCGAACGGAAGTAACCGTAAACCGAGACGGAAAAAAACATTTTGTGGCTTTTGAACGAGGAATTGCCACCGAACCATTAAAAGCTATTGGTAGTGCGGAAAAAAACGGAACCAAATTACAATTCTGGCCGGATGGAAACATTTTTGAAACCCTTGAATTTGACTTTGATATTATTAAAAAACGAATTCGACAACAAGCTTATTTAACTAAAGGAATTACACTTACCTTGTTTGACAAACGAGCTGGGAAAGAAAATGCGGCACAATTTTACTTTGAAGGTGGAATTCGATCTTTTGTACGACATATAAATGAAGATAAAACATCACTGGGTGATATTTTCAAATGTGATGATGAAATGGATGATGTGGCGGTAGAAATTGCCTTTCAATACACAACCGAATTCCGAGAAAATATTCAAACCTACGCGAATAATATTCGAACCAATGAGGGCGGAACACATTTGACCGGATTTACCACCGCATTAACGCGAACGATTAATAAATACGCTCGCGAACACAATTTATTAAAAGAAAAAGAACCAAATTTTACGAATGATGATGTAAAAGAAGGGTTAACGGCAATCGTATCAGTTAAGGTTCCTGAACCACAATTCGAAGGACAAACCAAAGGAAAACTGGGAAATTCTGAAGTGCGAGGAATCGTTGATAAAACTTTTAACCGCTCTTTATTTGATTTCTTAAATGAAAATCCAGACACGGCGAAAGCGATTATCAATAAATGTGCGCTTGCTACGCGGGCTCGATTAGCCGCTCGAGCGGCTCGAGATACCGTGATTCGAAAAGGAGCGCTTGAGGGGATGACCTTGCCAGGGAAATTAGCCGATTGTTCAAGTAAAAATCCAGAAGTTTCTGAAATATTTATTGTAGAGGGAGATTCCGCTGGTGGAACCGCTAAACAAGGACGAAACCGAGAAACACAAGCCATTTTACCGCTTCGAGGGAAAATTTTGAATACTGAAAACGCTCGATTAGAAAAAATGTTGGCAAATAACGAAGTAAAAAACTTAATTATTGCCATGGGAGCCGCTATTGGACAAGAATTTACTCTTGAAAAACTTCGATACCATAAAGTGGTAATCATGACCGATGCCGATGTGGATGGGGCTCATATTCGAACGCTGTTGTTAACCTTGCTTTACCGACACTTCCGACCGTTGGTTGAAGGTGGATATGTATATATTGCGCAACCACCATTGTACAAACTCGGGAAAGGGAAAAAGGTTTGGTACGCTATGACCGATGAGGAAAAAGTACGTATTCAACAAGAACACGATATTTCTGGAGACAATATTCAACGGTATAAAGGGTTGGGAGAAATGAATGCCGAACAACTTTGGGAAACGACCATGAACCCAGAAACACGAACTATGTTAAAAGTAACTATTGATGATGCCGAACGAGCCGATCATATATTTAAAGTTCTAATGGGTGATGATGTGGCTCCACGAAGAAAATTCATTCAAACTCGAGCGAGCGAAGCAGAGATTGATTTCTAAAACATCAGTTTTACGTTTCCTAACAAAAAAACGGCTATTTGGCCGTTTTTTTATGAGAAAGAGTCTTCCTTTTTTACAAGAAATGTTTCATGGCTTTTTGGGCAGTTTTCTTTTCGGCGCGTTCTTTCAAAACTTGTTTTTTCTCATATTTCTTTCGTCCTTGAGCGAGTCCAATTTCACACTTCAAAAAACCGTTTTGCGTAAAGACTTTCAGTGGCACAATCGTGTAATTTTTATCACGCATTTTGGTTTCTAATTTGAGAATTTCTCGCTTTTTTAATAACAATTTTTTTTCTCGGTGCGAGTTTTGCACTTCTTGGCTGAACTTCCAAGGCGTTACATCAAAATTCTGCAACCAAGCCTCCCCTGCTCTAATAGAAATCCAAGCGCCTTTTAACGACGCACTCCCATGGGTGATAGATTTTACTTCCCAGCCCAAAAGCGACATTCCAGCGGTCAAAGTTTCTTGAATGTCATAATCAAATCGAGCCTTTTTATTAAGTAAAACCATTTTCGCAGAGCAGCATACAAAATCTTCAAAACTTGTAAACTCGTTGACTTATAAACGGGCAAATATACACTCTTGATAATGTTTCAGAAAGGAGAAATTTGGGCTTATCCAACCAATACCAGTTTTGGGTTGGGGGCAAGAATCGATGATATAAAATCATTGCAAACAATACACGAATTAAAACAACGCCCCCAAGGGAAGTTTTTTTCGCTCATGGTCAGAGACTTTGCTATGCTTCAAGAATACGCTGAAGTCCCAGATAATTTCCCACCAGAGTTTTTTACCAAAACTCCAAGAACCGCCCTGCTAAAACCAAGAAAAAAACTCCCCCAAACTCAGTTTTGGCCCACTGAAAAAGTAGGGTTTCGAATCTGTCAAATACCAGAAATTGCCCAACATATCGAAATTCCTATTACCACTACGTCGGCGAACCTTTCTGGAAACACGCCCCTTTTTATGCCAGCGGATGTTCAAAAACAATTTAGCGACTCTGCTCTAAAAATATTTGCAAAACCCGCTTTAAAAATAACTGATTTTTCAGAAATTTGGGACTTTACACAACAAACACCCGTAAAAATTCGGTAAAAGCTACTCAATTATTGAGTGTTAGATTGTTGAGTTTCATCAATCTCTCGTTGATTTTCTTCTAATACTTCTTTTGATCGATTGGTAGGACTTTCTTGGTTGGTGGTTTTAATTATGGCTTCTTTTTCTACCGGTGTTTTATCTTTGATGCCCGTTACACAGGCTATAATTGATTGGTCTCCACATAATCGTTTAAAAGAAGTGGTTCCATCGAGAATAGAAACCGCATAGGCCAATAAAACAAACAACAATCCAAAAGTTAAGGCTGTTAACAGTAGCATGCTCCACACTTTAAAGAAGAAATTCCGAATCCAACTCATCGTCCCAGCAACAGACATTTTAACTCCCCTTCCCAATGAGGTGCAAGCATTTCCAAGCGTTTGAACAAACGAAGTCTTATTTTCAGTTGATGTTTTTGGTGTATCATTCATGACTTAAACTTTAGACTAAATTTTTTTCTATTCAAATTTTTTTTCGTAATACAGGCTACATCATACGATTCTTTCTGGTTGATTTTTCTTTTACTTTTCAGTAAAATAAGGCTGTTATTTATACCTTTTAACCTATTAAAAATATGGCAACAAACATAACAAACGATAATTTTCAAGCAGAAGTACTTGATTCAAAAGACGTGGTTTTGGTAGATTTTTACGCTGAATGGTGTCCACCTTGTCAAGCAATGATGCCAACCGTTCTTGATTTGGCTGACAACGCTCCAGCTGGAACCAAAGTAGTAAAACTTGATATTGATGAAGCTGGGGAAATCGCCCAAAAATATGGGGTAATGTCTATTCCAACTTTCATCGTATTTAAAAACGGAGAAGCTGTAGAAACGTCTATGGGAGGTGGAAAATCAAAAGATGATTTGGTGGAATTAATGACTAAACACCAATAATTAATTCATAAAAATCTAAAAAATACCCAAACTTTGACCGTTTGGGTGTTTTTATATAGGCTGAAAATATGAATAATTTTTTGATTTCACAAATACTTGCCACGGGAGCATTTATTTCTGATATGCTTTCCTTCCAACAAAAAACCAGAAAAAATATTCTTATTCTTCTTAGTATTTCTAGTGGATTGATTGCGCTCCATTATTTTTTTCTCAATAAATTTCTTGCCGGTTTGCTCGTGTTTATTTCTCTTGTTCGATACATAACCGCTTGTTATACTAAATCAAACAAGGCTTTGTTTCTTTTTCTTGGGATAAATATTATAAGCGGCATTTATTTGTATTCACATTCGACCGATATAATAACTATTTTGGCCTTGGTTTTTATAACAGTCGGTTCGTTTCAAAAAAACGATCAATATTTACGTCTTATTATGATGCCCGGCACCGCCCTATTTATTCTTTATAATTATCTTATATGGAGTCCTGTAGCGGTTTTACTTGAATCTGCGTTACTTACCAGCAACATTGTTGGCTACCTCAGACATTACAGATTACAAAAAAAGTCTTAACATAAAATTTAAGACTTTTTAAGCACACATTTGTTTTTTTTATTATTTTTCAAATTGCTCTTCCGTTTTGGTTACTTCGCCGTCTTCTCCCACCAAGTAATCATCTAAATTACAACTCGTATTCACTTCATGTAGTTTTTCCATTAATTTTTCTACTAATTCATTTGGATCAGACGAAAACACCATTCGATCCGTTACCTCTCGATGACAAAATTCGAGAATTTCTTTGATATGATCAGCACACCCATCGTATCCAGTTAAGACCCCGATTGGTTTTCCTTCATCATACGCCACAGTAAACTCATTGAGTGTTCCGGTTCCGCCTGGTAAAATAACCACCGCATCAGAAGTTCGAATATTAACGATATCTCGCATCATCAAACCCATTCCCGTAAAAATAAACCGATCATAGTGATCTACGGGTGATTTATATTTTCCCATATGAGAACAAAGTGAAATGGCTGGCGACACACCAAGAGTTTCACCTCCCGCTAATTTACAACCTTCGGCGGCTTTGTCTGGCAACCCAGGGCAGGCTCCATTTACCAAACTCGCGTTGTTCTTGGCAATGGCTTTCCCCAATTCAACGGCGGCTGACACAGCCTTCGGATTTCGCATTAAATACCCTGAAGCTGACCCCATCACGCCAATAGATGGTTTGTAATTTGGAAGTACAGAAAAGATGTTTTTTGGATTCATTATAAATAAAAAATTAAGATATATAATTAAATAACCTACCAGCATTTTGCCGATTGAACCGCGAATGCAATAAATGCAATACGGTCGTAAGCAAAACAGCTAACATTGGAAGGACGAATGACAAGTTTCCTTGTTCAAGGGCGTAGTTAAATAATGCATGTATTAACATGGCCACAATAAGCCCTTCCATAAGTTTTTCTTCATGAAAAAGAGTCGCCCCTTTTACGTGCAATAACTTATGGAAAAACTCAATAATTGGATGTTGTTTTCTGGCTTGTACTGAGGTTCCGTATATTTGATCTGAAAAGTGAGCAATACCGTAAAAGTATCCCAAAATTGCTGAGAAACAAACATGTCCTAACACGGGCACCAAAGATCGCAAAACAAAGAATAAACCAATTTGCGTAAATGAGTGATGGATTTCTAAGTATTTTTGGAAATAAATAATATTTTCTACAAAAGAAAACCCGAGCGCTATTACGATTGAATATTGAATTGAGTCAGCGACACATTGAATTTTTTCGTCATCACAAAACCGCATAATCAAGTGTTTTACAAACTCTTCCAAGATTCCCACCATGATGAAAAACCAAATAGTTTCTGGAAAGACTGAATTTAAAGCAAAAGCCATTAACCCAATCAAAACCCCAATCGAAACAAATAAGAACGGAGCTTCAATTATTTTTTTGGCTTTTTTTTCAAATACTTGCAAGGAGTTGTCGCCCGACATGATTTCAAAAAAAGACATCAGCAAAAAGCAAAAACCGAAAATTCCCAACGAAACAATCAAACTAGCAAACAAGAAAACAAGTAGTTCTGAACCACTATGCCCCAGCACAATGGAATCTAAATATTTAAACAAATTTAAATGTTCTAGATAAAAAATCCCCTTATCCCAGTATCGTTCATATATTTTAATGGGAATAATAGACAACATTCCAGCAAAAAAAGTGGTAATCAAAAAGTGGTAATTACTTTTATGTTGTTGAAAGAAAAAATATCCCCATGCCAGAATTGGCACCAACATCAAGACGGAAATACAGAAGATATTTTTCATATGAATTTACAATAATTCAGGCAATTATACCAAATTATCGTGAAAAAATCAACTTAATTCCGCTTTATTCTTTACAGAAATTACGGTTGAAATTTAACTCCAGCTAACGAAATTGATTTCATTTCCAAAGGCGTAGCTTTCCTTAATAATTTCCCCCGTTGCTCTTTGTTTTCCCCTTCGTATCGCACTTCATATGAAGTATTTATGTCTCCAACAGAAATAATGATATCTCCCGTATTTAAGAGGAATGACGCCCCTTCGACCGCTCGTATAAACAAAGGAATCTCAATGGTTTGTTTCGCCGGAATAACCTTTTTTAACTGACTTAAAATAACTTGCCCGGAACGATCAAACCGCTTTTCAATAATATCTCCTAATAGGTCGGTTTTTAAATCCATATGATAAATAGGTCCAACCGTTGTATTAGGCACAAAAGCTTTAAATTTTAGGGTTGATAGAGAAACTTTTGTGTTAAATGGATTTGCCAACCGCAAAGTTCCAATACGAGTATAATGTTTGTCTTTACTGGTAAATACCACTGATGATTTTGGTGATACCATGTCTACCGTCAGCCCCGTTTTTTGTACTTCTGTTCCTTGTAAATCAACAAAGTTTTTATCTTTTACCCAAACGGAATAATCTCGTTTAATTTTATTCTTTGTATATGCCTCATTGGCATTTCTTCGTTTAGATATTTTGTCTTGATTTTTCAGAATAGCACTCGTTTGCCAGGCTATTTCTTGCCGATTTAGAAAAGACTTTGGTAAAAACTCATAATTATTTCCATTGAAAAGCAAATCAAATCGATACAAAGACGCTACCGGGTTGTAATACCATTTTGATTCGGTTACATCTAAAAAATTCGGCAACTTACGTGAGTTTTTTTCCAATTGATAAATTTTTTGTACTAACGCCGCCCATTCAGCTCTGGTAACAGGTGCATGCGGTCGCACAGTTTCGTCTTGATATCCTTCAATCCAATGTTCTTGAATCGCTTTTGCAAACGGTTTTGCGTACCATTTAGTTCGGTCGATATCTGAAAATTTATCTAATACGGATACATTCACTTCAGACTCATCAACTTTATTTAATTTAAAAAGAATGATTAATGCTTCGGCTCGTGTTACCTTTTGCTTGGGGCGAAACGTATCGTCTTTAAATCCTTGCATAATACGGGCTTTTCGAACATTTTGCACGGAATCATACGCCCAATTATCAATATTCATATCATCTTTATAACGATAATATTCAGCGGCTCTATCAGAAAAGGCTGACACCGAACTTCCTACCACAAACATCAGGCTTAATAAAACAATTGATACGTACTTTTTCATAACAATACAAGGTAAACAAATCATTCTCATGATAAAAAATAGAAAACACAATACAACTTGATTTTTTTTTAAAAAAAAGTAGAAATACCTCGTGAAAAATCAAAACATCGTATTCGTAGGGTTTCGCGGAGCTGGAAAATCTCGATTTGGAAAAGAAATTGCGAAACTAACTCATTTACCATTTGTCGATCTGGACACCGAATTAGAATTCGTATTAGGAACCGACATAGAATCGTTTGCAGAAAAACATGGCTGGCAAGTACTACGAGAAATTGAACAAAAAGTGGCACATGATTTTACGCGGAATTTCTCGGGAATCGTGGCTACAGGACATGCTACCATTGAAAATTCTAAAAATTTACACAACTTAAAAAAGACCGGCGTGTTTGGAAACTTAAAGCCAAACTTTATGCAATTACGAAGACACTTAATGAAAGAATATCGAGAAAACGATATCCCTCGTGTGTACCCCGATTTAGGAATTGCCCAAGAAATTGATCAATTATGGAGCCAACGAAAAGATATTTACGCTGCCACGGCTGACTTTGAACTGGTGCCCGATTTAGATAATGACAACGCCGAAGAAGAAGCACAAAAAATGTTGGAACAAATATCAAAAGATATTATTCCAGATGCGGCCCCAAAACGGCGTGTAGCGGTTTTCTCTTCGAGCAATGGAACAACCTTTCAAGGATTATTGGAAGCACAAAAAAAAGGACGAATTCCGAACGTAGAATTTGTTTTATTCATTACCGACAAACCAAACTGTGGAGCGTTAGAAAAAGCGCAACAAGCTGGTATTGAAACCATTCACGTTTTAGAACCAGAAGAAGACGAAACACGAGAAGAATATGATCGACAATTGATTAATCTTATTCGAGAACAAAATCCAGATGTAATTTTGCTCGCTGGATGGATGCGAATTTTGTCTCCCCTCTTCTGCGAACAGTTTGGAGATACAACGTTGAATGTACACCCTTCACTTTTACCTGATTATGCTGGTATGATGGGCGACGCAATCCACAAGAAAGTAATTGAAAACGAAGATCGCTATACTGGAGCCACAATTCATAAAGTTTCACCAGAAGTAGACGGCGGGGACATTGTGGTTCAACGGAAGGTATTAGTAACCGAAACTGATTCGGTAGAAGATTTACGACGCAAAGTACAAGCGCAAGAAGTATTGGGATTCTGTGAAGCCTTGGAAAAAAAGAAATAATTTCCATAAATAGTTAAACCCATAATACTAAAATATCATCATACTGATGATATTTTTTTAATTCAAAAAATACCTATCGAGTTGATAGGTATTCAGAAGCTTTTTATTGATAAATGGTGGCGCGAGGTAGAATCGAACTACCGACACAGGGAGCTTCAATCCCTTGCTCTACCACTGAGCTACCGCGCCAAGAAGAACTGTTAATTTTTCAGCTCGCTGATTCTAATAGTGAATCATAAACCGTCAAATAAAAATTCACAGTTTTTCTTTTTAACCGTTCTTACGCAGTTAAAATCTTTACTTCCGTTGCTTCATCCGACAATTTTGATCGGTCTACTTCAATCGTATTTTCGGTTATAATTTCGACGGGCATCAAAGCCTTTAACGCTGGAAAATGAGTTTCATCACCACCAACTAAAACCATACGAGGTTCAATGGTATCAATCAATTCTTTAGCTTTCTTAGCCGTGAAACTTTCTGATAAAATAACGATTGCCACATCAATATTTTCTCCTAACTCTTTGAGCGTTCCAGTTTCTGGAATTTCAGTTAAGTTTCCTAAATGAACTATTGAAGTATCTTTTAAAAACACTTTAAAGATCGTGCTTGCCCCTTTTTCGGTTCGAAAACCACGTAATAATATATCAGAAATTTCAAATTCGCCAGGCAGTCCGAATGTTTTTTTGGCTCCTGCTACGTCTCCTGAATTATTGGAAGACAAAGCAACATCGTACGATTCTAAATCAGATACGGCATTAAACATTATTTTCTTTTCTGCCCCGGTTACGTCAAAGGTGGATCCGCCAAAAAATTTTACTTTCATGTGTTTCTCTGTAATTTAAAAATCGCGATAATTATAATTGAATTTAAAAAAATGGAAATCATTTTATCACAAACTGTAAAAAATGAATCCGAAACGAAACTGCTTGTAGAACAATTTTGTAAAAAATTAGAAGCTATTCCGAATTTTACTATTTTTTTTCAAGGCGCATTGGGCGCTGGCAAAACCTTTTTTGTTCAACAATTACTGAAACATTTTGGCATAAATACGCCCATAAACTCCCCTACGTTTACCTACGTGCAAGAATACAACGGCGACCAGAAAAACTTTGCTCATTTTGATTTATACCGTTTGGAATCCGATGAACAATTTCTCGAAAAAGGGTTTGGTGAAATTATCGAAGATGATACTTGGAACAAGTTAGTTGAATGGCCACAAAAAATATCTGATGATTTACAAGAAGAGTTTTCTGGAACCTCTTTTTGGGTGACCATCGAACACCAACCTCATACCACCAGAAACATTACCATTACCACTACGAACACCGTAAAAAGTGTCTAATTTTAGCCTTTAATTTCGGATTGTTGAGTTTTTCTTGGCAGGGTTCAGTTCGGCATACATACCCACCCCGACCGGTTTGTTTTTTTGTTTGGTCTAAAACTATATATTCCGAATCACTCGGCCACACAAAACGCTGTAAATCGTCAAAGTTTTTTTTTGCGCCACAAACCAAACACGTTCGAATAAATTTTGTATGAGACATATCGTTTTCAATAGTATCTTTCTATCAAAAAAAGCCAAGCTTTCACGCCTGGCTTTTCTGTTTTTCGTTTTCTACTACTTACGCTTCTTCTGTTTCTGATTCAGTTGTTTCAATTTCTACCGCTCCGTCTTTTTTAATCATAATTCGGTGTGAATCAAAATTAATATCAGTTACGGTTCCAGAAATCATTTCTCCTTCTTTTACGGTCAAATCAGCATAATTTTCAACTCCAAATTGAGACAATGGAATTAATCCAGTTACATCTTTTTTCAATTCTACAAATACTCCGTTGGCATTCCATCGAACCACTTTTCCTTCGATAGTAGCTCCTTCAGAGAAATCTTTTACCAATTCTTTCCATGGGTCTTCTGACAATTGTTTGATAGAAAGTGAAAGTTTTTCGTTTTCAATTGAAAGCACCAACACTTCTACTTCGTCTCCTACTGAGTATAATTTTCCTGGATCTGAAACGTGTCCCCAATCTAATTCTGACAAGTGAACCAATCCTTCTACTCCGTCGAACGCTACAAAGATTCCGAATTTTACAATTCCAGAAACATGTCCTTTAACAATGTCTCCCGCTTGTAATTTTTCGAATGTATCTTTTCGTTGTTCGGCAATAGCGGCTTTTTCAGAAACGATCAATTTCCCGTTCGTTCGATCAGCATTAATTACTCGAACTTTAAATTCGTTTCCAATATGTTCTCCCAATCGTCGCAAGATTTCAGATGAATCAGCTCCGTCTACACGAGGGTAATTCATTGGAGTCAATTGAGACACTGGCAAGAAGGCTTTTAATCCTTTGTATCGAGCCATAAGCCCTCCCTTGTTGGCTTCAGAAACTTTTACCGTAATAATTGTTTCTTTTTCCATAGCTTCTTGCAATTCAGCCCATACCAACTCTTGGTTCGCTCGTTTCAAAGACAAGGCTACTAATCCTAATTCATTTTCTGGATCCATAACCAAGGCTTCAATATTTGCCCCTACTTCGATATCGTCTACTTCTACGCCAAATCCTGACGCTTCTTTTTTGGTAACAATTCCAGTTTGTCCACCAGGAAGTGATACTAATACTCGGTGTGGAGTTACATCAATCACCACTCCTTTTGCCATTTCACCAGCCTTAAAAAGAACTATTTGGTCTTCTTTTCCAACTAGCAGTTTGTCCATAACATTTTTTGTCATGTGTATTCGTGCGCTTAAAAAAAATTTTATTACAGCTTTTGGATATCCTTCAATCAGCGCTTTTTCGATTGAAGTTCCTAAAAAAGCTCATAAAACATAAAGAAACAAACGATTCTGTCAAATTTTCACTTGAAAAAATAGCCATTTTGCAGTACAATGAGCGGAATGAAAAAAATATTAATTACGGTTTTGGCAATTCTTTGCAGTAGTTCGTATGTTTTAGCGGCAGATGAAGCCATTGATTGTACCTCTGCCAACGATTGTGAAGAGCAACTACAAGCAATAAAATCCGATATTAAAAAGAATCCTATAGTTTACACTTCTTATGGAATAGATCCTCGCATAGTAAAACTTAAAATATTAGAATTAAAAAAAGAAAAATTCGAACACGAACCAATTCTTCAAAAAACAGTCAAGGCGTATAACACCATGATTCACAAAAAAAATAAAAACTTCAAACTCTATCAAAAAACGGCTCAATACCTAAAAACAAACTATTTAAAAGACTCTAAAATTACTTCTCATGCCATCTTAGAAAATATCGATTTTGAACTTGATATTTATCCGAGACTTAAAAATCAATATACCGACCAAAACGACCAAGTTGATTATGAAAACTTAAATAAGGCCTTAGAATCTTTTACTCGAGTTTTCAACAAAGCCGGTCGCAACAATGTAAACGAATTACGAGAAGCGATTCCGAATGGTGGCGGTGTACTCCCAGGGTCAAAATCGCAAAATGGCGTAGCCTATGCAAAAGAAAAATTCTTACCCAAACTTACAAATACCTTAGTGGTATTAGCGCTGTCAATTTCAACCTTGATGCTTATTATTGGCGGAATTATGTATGTGACGAGTTTTGGAGAAGATGACAGCAAAACCAAAGCCAAAAACATTATTTTATATGCAATTATTGGGGTTATTGTAAGTTCACTTTCTTACACGGTGGTCAAATTTGTTATCGGAATTAATTTTAATATTTTGTAAAAAAATAACACGACAACACTCTTTTGGGCCTAAATATTTTTACTTCTTTTAACAATCAAGTTTTTCCCGAGGATTAATAAAAATGTTACAGCAATAAAAACGAGAAACTCTTTTGAAATACCTGTACCCTGAATAGACGGAATATCCCCTCTAATAAAGAAAAGAAACCCTTCGGTAAACAATATCACCAATAAAAATCGATAAAAAAGTTTTCCTTTCAAAACTTTGTCCTTCCAATTATTTTTCAGAGCCTCTTTTTTATAATATAGTAAAGTGATTACATAAACAACGGCCGAATAAAGTGTCACTGGGTGCACAGGATTTACTTCGGCCACCCCAAATGTTTCATAACGAACGCCCCAAGGCAAATCGGTTGCAATGCCGTATCTGTAACCAGTAATAAACGCCGCAAGGTTCTCTAAAATCAGAAAAATCAAAAGTGGTTCGACTGCCAAATCAAGCCAACGCCAAAAAGAAAATTGTTGATCTCTTAAATCAAAATACATAGTGATTAGAAACACTAGTAAGAAAATTGGAACATTAACTTCTCCTTGCCAAAAAGCAAAAAATGAAAACCAACCATAAGTTTCAAATATCTCTGGATATAAGCATAAAGTGACTATTCTTGCAACAAAGGCCCCCATCAAAATCCAGCGCCAAAAATGATGCACAAAAAAATCAACGGGGAAATTATGTTTCTGAATAGATTTGTAATAATACCAAGCAGAAACAAAAAACGACAACGCCAGCATTATCCCCTGTGTCTTAAACACAAATGCACCAAATCCAAGTTGAGAAAAATTCATAATTTAAATAAGAGTCCAAAAAAACAAAGCTTCAAACTGTATGACACAAAACACAAAAAAGATTGTGGCACACATAAAATATAATATTTTTTGATGTGTTTGTAAATTTTTTAAAACATATAACGGACAAAAAATTAATGAGATTAAAATACTTACATAAAACAAATGCCACAAATCACTCGACAAAAGATAGAAATCCCATTGCTCGTTTGACACCATAAGGCTCACTATACTACTTACAACAAAGAATGCGGCCACCAAAACTGTCTCTACAACGAAAAATTCATAGAGGAATTTCATAATATTTTCTAAGATTTTGGCACGCTTTAATCGAATTTTCAAAATATCAATATCAAAAGTGTCAGACAAATTTATACCTATGGGTAAGGCGGCCATGTTAGTTTTTAAAAGTCCCATTCCTCTCTCACTCGAAAATAGCTTAAATTCTTCCTGTTTTTCTATTTTCTGCTCATGACTCAAATTCTTCAGAAAAATCGTATCGTCTTGTAATTGTTGTAAAACACTGGCGGTTAAATTTTGCAAATGATCTACCGCATTACTCCGTCGCAACCGTGATAATAAATTCAATCGATCTTCAATTTCTCTCTTTTTAGAAGCTTCTAAAAAATCACTATTCTTTTGAAGTAAATCAAAAGATTCTTGAACAATTGTAGATATTTCTTGTTGCAATTTTAATACTTGTTCCTGCTCTTCTTGAGAAAGCTCCTCTGAGGAAACCTCTTTTTTTAAATCTGATTTTCGAGCATTTTTTTTTCGACGTTTTCGTTCTTTAATTTCTTCAATCTCAAACCATTCTAATACATCTTGGTCTACGCCAGATAAACGCCTTTTTTCTTTTTCTTCTTCTGGCAATTCAGCCAAAAATAAATAATCAACGCTGTATTCATAATCGATTCGCAAGGTTTTGTAGGCTTGAAAAACATCTAAAGCAGATACATTTCCTCGAACTATTTGTTCTAATTTATCTTTTCCTTGAAATTCAAACGTTTGCAATTCATTCTTCTGTTTTTGATTTTCTTCAGGATTAAAAAGGTGCAAAGAAAACACCGCAAACTTTCGTTCCTTCAATGTATTATGAGCAGAGACTTTATCCTCTGCCTCAACATATCCAGACACTTTCTTGCCATCTTGGTTTGCCGCCTCAAAATAAAACTTTTGCATAATCTTTCTTTTTGATTATCTCGAAAAAAATTTTTTTATCCAATTTTTATTTATCAATAGTGAATTGACTTTTTAAGTTATTTTGTTTATAATTTAGTAAAACATGACTAATAATAACACCGAGACTCCAAAACATACTACAACCGTAGAGGTAAGCAACTCAGTAAGTGCGTCGCCAGCGGTAGAGTCTTTGGTAAAAAACGTTGATACAAATATTGAAAGCATTCTTCCTAGTGGAGGAAACAAGGCAGTTAAAACACAAAAAAAAGCCGTCACACTCACCAAGACAAATACGGTTTCTGCCATGATTGCTCAACTTTTAGGCTCTGGACGAAAGAAAAAACAAAATCTTTCTGAAGCCGAAAAAACAAAGTTGGTGCTAAAAAAATTGCAAAAAAACGAACAGTCTATCCTCAAACAGATTTCTAAAAATACGGCTAAACGACATTTTTCCGCTCATAATCTTGAAAAACTAGCCCAAGAACTTCGTTATGTACGAAGTCTTATCGAACAAATTTTGCATAAAACGATAAAAAACATTGAAACTTTGTACCGAAAATTTGTCCTTAATATTTCCGATTCCGAAGGCTGTGAAGGAAAATGTTTCAGCACTTAAAATTATTTTTTGTATTTTTTTGAAAGTAGAATATTGTTCGAAAAGTGATATTTTTATTGATTGATGTAGATATATGATTTCTCTCAAAAAAGTAACCAGTCTCATCTTACTTACGCCCCTCTTGTGGAGTTGTAATGCAACGGATACCCCAAAGAACCCTGTTAAAGAAATGCCAGTCGTAAAAAAAACGACTGATTATTTTTTATTCGGTTCATATTCGCCAAACAGTAGTCGAAAAATCTTGGCAACCGTAGAATCAAAAAGGGATATTAAATTGACCGCTAATTTGCACGGAGTGATTGAAAAAATATTCGTTAAAATTGGTGACCATGTACAAAATGGACAACCATTGGCTCGATACAAACTCTCAAATGATGTGGCACAAATCTCTTACGATAATGCCTTGCTCAATTTACAGTCAACGAGAAATGCTACTAATAATGCTCTAAAAGCGGCTGAGATTGCGCTTAATTCGGCTAAAAGAGAGTATGCTCAACTTAAGGTGACACAAGCGCAAAATATTAAATTGTCTTTTGATGCACTTGATTCGGCCATTATTGGAACGGACACCGCGGCCAAATCATTTATTGATTGGGCTGATCGATTGATTGCGGTTTCTGATACGGGAAACTTTGGAGAATTTAGTCAATTCTCAGATATTATTGGGTTTAATAATTCCGTTGATAAATTGGATATAAAAAACAATATAAAAAACACCCAAAATCAACGCAAAGCCTTGTTATTAGAAAAAGAAAACATTCTTGATTTAAGCCAAAATCAACCACAATTATTAGCTATTTCACAAAAACAATTAGAAATTCTTCGCTCAATTCGTGGGGTGGCCAATGATGTAATTGAACTCATTCGAAAAACACCTGTAACAGCGGCCTTTTCACAAGCACAGAAAAATGCTTTTGAGCAACAAGCTATGCGATACGAAGCCCAAGTTTCTGGGGCGTTTAATCAACTAAATACAATACGAGAAAAAAGTATTGCTATGAAAAAAGGTGTAACTGGAGCTTTACTTTCCGCTGAAAATCGTATTAAAAACGCTGAAGCCAATATTGATTTAATTAAATCGAAAAACGCCGCTCAAATAGCACAAGCCTCAAGCCGAGTGAGAATTGCTGGAAAATCAAAAAAAGATTTAGTCGTTCGAGCGCCATTTAGCGGAAAAGTAACGGATGTTTTTGTATCAGAATTTCAAAATGTAAATCCGGGCATTCCTTTAGTTGGATTGCTGTCTGAATCAGAAAGCAAAACCAAAATCACCGCTCAATTATCTGAAACGGAATACCAATTATTAATGTCGACCGAAGCGGTTATTCAAGCTGTTTTGCCCGATGGAAAAAAAATTCAGTTAAAAAAGGAGGAATTTGCAGAAGCCCTAAATCCCCTCACACAAAAAACAAAAGTTATTTTAACCCCTGTTAATCCAATAAATATTCCGATTGGAAGTGTAATAACGCTGAAACTTCCATTACAAAAAACAACTGATTCAACCTTGGTACCAATTACCGCTATTTCTTTTGAACCAGCGGGAACCGAAGTATTAAAGGCGTTACCAGACGGGAAAACCGTACGCCAAGGAGTAATTGTCGGTGCGGTAAAAGGAAATGCTATTGAAGTATTACAAGGATTATCGGTTGGAGATGTTATCGTTACACACAGAAATCAAATTATTTCGGGGGAAGTAATTGATATTTCGAATTTAATAGAAAAAAAAGAGATCCCAACTAAAAAAAATGACACGCCGACCAATCACAAAGAAAATAATAAAATAGAATCTGATGAATCAGCCAGAAAAGAAAAATAATACCAATTTTCAAACCGTAACTGAATCGCTTTCGCTTTTTTGGACATTTCTTTTAAAGCGGACCCGAGTCAGTATTTTATTAGCCTTGTTTATATTCGTTTTCGGGACGATTTCATACATCAACATTCCCCGAGAAACCATGCCTCAGGTTGATATTCCTGTAGGAAGAATTCTTACTGTTTGGCCAGGCGCCAGCACCAAAAATATTGAAAACTTGGTAACAAACAAAATCGAACAAGAAATAAAACAAGTCGAAAATCTCAAGGAATATAAATCTGTTTCTCGGTCGGGAGTTTCGGTTATCGTGGTTAAATTTAATCAAGGAACCGATCAAGACAAAAACATTCAAAATCTAAAAGACAAGGTAGATATTGCCAAAGCCTCACTCCCCTCGTCTCTTCTTGATGATCCAGTTATTTCTGAAATCTCTTTTTCTGATCGTCCAGTGGTATCTTTTGCACTATCTGGAGATTTTGCTTGGTCTGAGTTGAAACATTTTTCAGAAATAATCGAAGATGAACTAAAAAGCATCACCGATGTAAAAGAAGTAAACATTATTGGGGCTCCAGAGCCAGAACTTCATATATTATTGAATCCCCTCTTATTAGAAAGACACTCAGTGAGTGTCAGTTCTGTTTTAAAATCTATTCGCGCCTCTCATAAAAATATTCCACTCGGCGTTATTGACGCCAATGGAGAATCAATCGAAATATCGGTTGAATCAGAAATGGATAAGGCTTCTCAGTTTGCCAATATTCCTATCAAAACGGAACGCGGAGCGGTTTTAAAATTACAAGATATCGCTTCTATTCGGCGAGAATACAAAACTTTTTCGGTAGAAACATATTTACAAGCAAGTCCAGAGAAATCAAACCCAGGCATTCTTATTGACGTTGTAAAATCTGCCACAGAAGGAAACGTTATTAAAATGGTGGCAGCGGCTGAAAAAAAATTAGCCAACCTTCGTGAACAAAACATTCTGCCAGCGAATTTAGACATCACCAAAACGTTTGATCGATCTGAAGCAATTGATGATTCTATGTCGACACTCATTGATAGTGGTGGACAAACGCTGGTTCTTATTGTGATTATCTTGCTATTAGCCGTAGGGTGGCGAGAAGCTCTTTTGGCTGGAATAACGATTCCACTTTCAATGTTAGTAGGAATAATCGTGTTAAATGCCACTGGAAATACTTTTAACAATGTGTCGCTTTTTGCTTTGGTTATTGCTGTTGGGTTACTGGTAGACACCTCAATCGTGATTGTTGAGGGGATGAGTGAAGCGATTAATGAAAAAAAACTCTCTCCATACGAAGCCGCTATCGAAACTTTGTCTATTTTCCGTTGGCCGCTTATTACCGGGACCCTCACCACGGTTTTTGCCTTTTTACCGTTAGCCATTTTTATTGACGGAACAACCGGAGAATTTATTCGAGTTATTCCCCTCACCGTTACAGTTGTATTGGTGAGTGCGTTAGTCATTTCGCTTTTATTGTTACCAAATTTTGGAGCGAGCTTTTTTGAAGTTATTCCGCCCCAAAAACACGTAGAAAAAAAATACCTCATAAGGGCTAAAACCTGGTACGAAAACAAAGTACGACCATTACTTAATTCCGCTCCTAAGTCAGCATTAGTAGTGTTCTTGGCTTTTGTGGCTCTTATTAGTTCCTCATTTTTAGTTATTTCAGGTATTGTTCAGGTTGAAGTTTTCCCACCAAAAGATGCTGCTTCTGCCAACATTGATTTTATTTATCCTAGTGGAACCAATATTTCTGAAACTCGAAAAATTATTCCGTCAGTTGCACAACGCTTAGCTCCATATTTTGCCAATAATCCAAATGCCAAACATAAATGGATTAAAAACGTCGTATTTACCGCAGGAGCATCGCAAATTAAAGACGGAAACAAAAAACCTTCCGACTCAGAAAATTTGCTTGGAACTACGTTAAACTTCGTATCAAAAGATGACCGAGACGTCACCTCTTCTGAAATAGTTCAAATTCTCCGTACAAAGTTTGAAAACTTCCCGAATTATATAGAAGTTAATTTTACGGAAGAAGTTACAGGACCACCAACCGGGGCTCCGGTAGAAATTCAGTTTACGGGTGATGATTTAGCCAAAATTGAACAGCACGTAGAAGTGGTAAAACAAAAATTGTTACACGTAGCAGGATTAAAACAAATAACAGACTCGAGAGAAGACAAAACCAAGCAATTAACGTGGAAATTTAATCGTGAAAAACTAAATTTCTTTGGACTCGTTCCGGCACAAGTTCTTGAAACTTTAAGAGCGGCTGTTAACGGCGTAGAAGTAGTAAGTTTTACCGAAGGAGATGAAGAAATTGATGTATCACTCCGAATCGATTGGGATGATTCGCGTGCATGGAAAACCCCAACCTCGCTTGATATTTTAAATAAGATTCCGATTCAGGCCCGAATGGGACAAATCATCACCCTTAAAGACGTAGCTGAAGCCGAATTTACTCAAGAATTATCGCAAATAGATCACGAAGAAGGAGAAAGAATTATTACTATTTCTGCTTACTTAGAACCACAAGTAACCGCCGCTTCCCTAGCCAAAGATATCAAAAAAATAATTCGTTCAGTACACACGCTTCCTGGAGAAAAAATAAAATTGGCAGGAGACAGCGAAGAAGGAAATAAATTGATGGGACAATCATTTACCGCCATGATTTTTGCCATATTTTTAATCTTTATTTTACTGGTAATTCAATTCAATTCTTATTCTCAACCATTTATTATTCTTTCCCTTATCCCACTCAGTTTAATGGGGGTATTTATTGGGTTTGCGTCTATTGGACAAACTCTTTCGTTCCCAAGTATGATTGGAATTGTATCACTCGCAGGAATTATCGTTAATGATGCCATTGTGTTAATGGATCAAATTAACATTAATCGAGCGAAAGGTATGACCCTTATTGATTCAGCTATTATAGGAGCACAACAACGATTTCAACCAATCTTTTTGACTTCTATTACTACCGTAGTAGGAATGCTTCCACTGTCTCTTTCTGACCCGCTCTGGAGCGGACTTGGATTTGCCATTGTGTTCGGAATGTTGTTATCAACCAGTCTTTGTTTATTGTTGGTACCTTGTCTTTTAATAATTGACGAAACACTCAGTCAATACGGAAAAACTCTTTGGCAGAAAATACAAAACAGATAGACTAGTTCTTTTTATACTCTGATAATAAAACGGATTGTAATATTTGCCATGTTTGTTCGGCACATTTTTCCCAGTCAAACTCCCCTACTCGAACTAATCCTTTTTTTACGAACATTTGTTGGCGTTGGGTGTCTGACCACAGTTGCGTAATTTTTTCGGCTAAATCTTGATGAGATGTTGGATCAAAATATTCTACAGCTTCTTGGCAGACCTCGGGTAACGAAGAAGATTTCGCACAAACCACGGGTGTTTGGGCTTGCATAGCCTCTAATGGGGGCAAACCAAAGCCTTCATACAAAGACGGAAACACAAATATCTTAGCCGCTCCCATCAACAAAACTAAGTCTGAAAAAGACACTTTCCCCACCATATAAAGCAAGTGTTTTATTTTCAAAGATTCAGCTAATTTTAGTAAAGATTCATCTGGAGTGCCCGTTAAAACAAGTGGACATTGAGTTGTTTGAACCGCATAAAATAACCGTTTCAAATTCTTATGTGATTTCCAAACGCCAGAATAAAATAAAAATTCGTCAGGCAGGTGAAATTTATCACAAATTTGCCGTTTTTCACTGTTGCTAACCGGACGAAAATCTTTTGTTAAACCGTTAAGAACTTTTGATATTTTTTGTTCTGGTGTTTTAAAAAGGGTTTGAATATCTTGTTTTGTGTTTTCTGATATCGCTATAACCCGTTTTGACTGTCGAATTGTACGAGTGATAATTTTTTTATAAATCCATTGCTTTAAAGCCGAAGCCGTACCAGGATAAAAAGAAAGCGTCGTATCATGAATGGTAACCGTAAACGGTTTTTGATAAAAATACGGCACATTAAAATGCATAAAATGTACTAAATCACAGTTTTCTTTGTTCAAGATACCTAAAAATTTTGTTTGCTCTGCTAACGAATAGTGAGGAGAATCTACTAAAACTTTTTTCACATTTTGCGGAAACTCAAAAGACGAAAACTCTGGATTGTTCATAAACAAAACCCACTGAATGTTTCGTCCGTTCAATTCTTTTTTCGTAAAAAAATGCTTTGTTAATTCCGCCGTATAACGACCAATACCCGTAAAGGCATCTCCATACATCCGAGCATCTATCCCTATTTTTATTATATTGTTTTTCATCATCGAGTTTCATTATAAATTTTTGCCAAAAAAAGAAAGTTGACAAATAAAGAAATAAGACTATTTTAACAGCAGATTAGAATTTATATTAGATTATTATGACAAAATTTGAAGGACATCCTTACATAAACCCTAATTATAATCAGTTAGGATTTATAAAAGAATACGTTCACCCCAACATGGCCCCCCAAATAGATGAGGCCGTCAAAGAACTTGGAGCACGTGAACCAGAAGAAGCTTTCAAATATTTGATGCAAGTAATATGTGAACTAGTGGATAATGGAATCTTTAAAGGACGATATTTCTGCGACGAAGTATATCCGTCGACCCCCGCTTCTGAATATAAAAACGCTCAATCTTCAAATACTTTTGCCGAAGAATTATTAAGACAGTGGGCTAGAGGAACAAAAGTTTCAGAAGAGCTACAAAACGAACACCTTGACGTCGTAGAAGATAATCAAAAATTTTTCACAGACAGAGTGACTGGAGGAGTATTATTAAAATGCGAAATTCAAAATATTGCTGAAAGAATATTAGAATTAATGGGAAAATAAAATTATTCCAGCAACAACATACCGTCAATAAATTAAAGGAGTTAAGTATTTTTCTGTATTTACTCTTATACGAGCACTCCCCAACTTTCTAATTTTAATTTTATTGCATCAAACTCCTTAATTGCACAAACCAAGTTCGGGTCTCCCGAAAATTTCGTTCCAGTGTATTTATTTTCACTATACAATGTTGCCAGGGAAATTCTCTTGCCTTTTTTAGTACCCATTGCAGGATATATAAGAACTCCATGAGATTTTTTTAATCGGGGATATTCTGAAACCAAATGATGAAGCAGACTTCCTGGCTGGGGTAGAACATCTTTTCCACCCGAAATATTCTCACCACTTACGTAATTTACGATTTCAAACGAATTCCGTCGAAAAAAAGATACAACCTCATCTATTTTTTTTCTATCTCCCCCAGTAGGATAAAAAAAAGCCTTAATATTTTCTTTTTCTTTTGACATTTCAATAACTTAATACGCCTATTAAATTCTTAGAACATTTTACACAAAAAGTCAATAGATTATCTCAAAAACAAGCCATATTTAAGGGAAATCCTCTGGATTTCCATTTTGGTACATTTTTTAAACTACTTTTTTACCGGTAAATGTAAGGCTTGCATCAAATTTCTATCTGACTGATCCAAGGCCAATGTTCTAATTGGGAACGGAATTTCGATTCCAGCTGCATCATAATCAGCTTTTAATTGCTGCATTACTTGTGATTTAATGGCAAATCGATTATCCGTTGATTCTACCCAAAATTTAACCGCCAACGTAATGGCTGAATCATCAAATTTTGTGGCCCAAACTTGTACTTCTGGATTGGGTACTACTTGTGGATTTTTTTTCACCGATTCAAGCGTCAAAGCAATGGCTTTTGGTAAATCAGTAGAATAATGAACCCCCACTTCCAAGTTCACTCGACGGAACGTATTCATAGTATAATTTTCTACAATCGCATTAATCATTTTTGCATTCGGAATAACCAATGAAGTCCCATCAAAACTGCGAATTTGTGTTGTACGAGCATCAATTTCTTCAATCGTTCCCATAATATCCTCCAAGCGAATAATATCGCCAATCTTAAATTTATTCTGTGTTAAAATTAATACTCCCGCAAAAAAGTTTGATAAAATATCTTGCAACGCAAACCCAATACCTAACCCCATAAACCCAATGAGCGTATCAAGGTTTATGTTTACAATTTTAAAGGAAATCACGACCCCTAATGTAAGCGTAATCGTGAATGCCGCACGTTCTCCCAAAATAATAATTTCTTGGTTTAATTGCCGCATGGCTAACCGATTTCCCACAATGTTTTTAATAAACTTGGCAAAAAAATACGCCACCACCATTACCACAATAGCCGCAATCCAAAGCGGTAACGCCGAGATAAAATCTGAAAAAAATTGAGCTAATCCACCAGAGGCTTTATCGGCCGTAGTATTGACTCCGTTTTGCAAATGATTGTTCATATTTTTTTGTGTTTATGTTTCCGTGTATTATATCAAAATTGGGAGTAAAAATCAATATCTATTTCTTTATTTGATTAAAAATCCATTTTTTACTTTCTACTAACACCAACATCACCGCCGTCATAAGAGCAATAACACCCCAAATTTTCATTGAAATAGGCGCAAATCCAACCGATTCTAGCTGTCCAATCGGTGAATAAATTATCCCCACAATTATCGTCATCGTAACCACCATCGCTCCCCACAAATATTTGTTTTTAAAGAAATACTCTGAGAACATAAATCCATTCGTTCTTCGCGATAGAATATTCATGTATTGTGCCATAATGAGCATAATATAGGTGGCCGTTGAAGCAACTTTCCCGTCTTGTGTAAGCCAAAACGTCAACGCAAAGGCCGCAAAAGCGGTTCCACCCATCAGCAAACCAGTGAAAATAATATCGGTTAACGAATGACGATTCAGCACATTATCGTTCATGTTTCTTGGAGGCGTGGTCATTCCATTTTTAAATAATGGATCAAACGTCAGTGCAATAAGTGGTCCCATTTCTCCCAGCAAATCAATTAACAAAATTTGAATTGGTTTTAATGGTTCCGTTCCAGAAAAATAACCAGCCAACAAGATTCCAAGCAAAATCACAAACAATTCTCCAAAATTTGAAGTATAACAACTTTTTACGGTTTTCACTAAATTTTGATAAATCGTTCGTCCTTCCTTAATCGCATCAACTAGGGTTGAATAACTGTCATCCGCCAACACAATTTGCGACGCCTCTTTAGCAACTTCTGTTCCAATTTTCCCCATTGATACGCCAATATCCGCTTGTTTTAGGGCTGGCGCATCATTAATTCCGTCGCCCGTTACAGCTACCACTTCCCCACTCTGTCGCAGCAACGTTACAATCCGCAGTTTTTGCTCTGGACTAACCCGAGAAAAAATACACGCATATGAATCCAAAATATGCTGCGTTAAAATCGTATCTTCCATTGCCTCTACTTCAGCCCCAGTAGCCGAAAACGGCAACCCTTTTTGCGGTTCAACTAACCCAATTTTTTGCGCAATGGCTGACGCCGTCAAAGCATTATCACCCGTAATCATCACGGTTTTAATATGAGCCCCTTGCGACACTTTGAAGGCTTCTGCCACCCCAGTTCGTGGCAAATCCATCATCACTACCGACCCCAAGTATACCAATTCTGATTCCGTGTTATCTTGCGTAAACTCATTCGCTTTTGGCATCACTTTTTGGGCAATCGCCAACACACGGTATGCCTGTTTGGCATAATTTTCGGTTTTTTTCAGAATTTCTTTTTTGTGAGTCGAAGTAATTTTTATATCTTTCCCCGTTTTCGTATTTCTAATTTTAGTACAGTGTTGCAAAACCGATTCGGTCGCCCCTTTGGTAAAGACTCGCACCACGTCAGCATTTTTTTCTTGGTAGATACTCGACATCATCTTTCGGTCTGAATCAAACGGAATCCCATCTATTTCGGTATAATTCTGTTCAAACATATTTGAATCTAACCCCACTCGAGCTCCCATAACACGGAGCGCGCCTTCCGTCGGATCTCCAATTACATAATAATCGGTATGATTTTTGTCTGGTTCACACAATCTGGCATTATTATTAAAATATAAAGCCTGATAGAAATCTTGTAATTGCTTATTTAATTCAACCGTAATCGGTTTGTTATCCGATTGAATCGTTCCCGTTGGATGATACCCAACCCCATCAATGATTAATGAAAAATTATGCCCAAACGCTGACACAATATTCATTTCGTTTCTTGTCAACGTCCCCGTTTTATCTGTACAAATAATGGAAGCCGATCCAAGGGCTTCTACTGAATCTAATTTTTTGACCACGGCATTCTTTTTTCCCAATCGGACCACTCCCAGCAACAACGACAAATTAATTTCTAAAGGCAATCCTTGTGGCACCATTGATGTGGCCACTACAATCGAGAAGACAATGGTGGGTAATAATGGTTTTTCTAATACAAAAAGTGATAACACAAACATTACCGCCATAATACCCAACGCCATGAAGAAATTCTTTTTCGACATGTTCGCTAGTTCTCGCTGCAAAGGAGTTTTAGCACCGTTATCAACGGCACTAAGCTTAGATACGTTTCCAAACACTGTATCCATCCCCGTTGCGATGACGATTCCTTCGGCCTTTCCGGTTACCGCCATTGACCCCATCCGAATCATATTCGTTTGATCCGCCACCGAAAATTTCCCCGTAATCACTTGGGCTGATTTCTGTTGTGGCACCGATTCCCCCGTCAACGCAAAACTGTTTACTTGAAACCGTAAACAGTCTGTCAACCGAATATCCGCTGGAATAGCATCTCCTTCTTCTATCAACACCACATCGCCTGGTACTAATTCTTCACTTAAAATTTCCTGAATTTTCCCGTCTCGTCTCACTTTGGCGGTTTTTTTTATAAACCCTTCTAAAGATTTTAAAATATTTTCTGACTGATAACTTTGCCAAAATTCCAACGCGACATTAAGCCCAATAATGACCAAAAACACAATTCCCGTTTCGGTTTCATTTACAAAAAATGAAACAATGGCCGCCCCCAACAACATCAAGGCTAAGGGATCTTTCAAAGGCTCAACTAGTCGCTTCCATAAAGGAATTTTGTTGGCTAAAACAATTTTGTTTTTCCCATATTGTACTTGTCGTTTTTGCACTTCAGCAGACGTCAAACCCGATTTGTGCGAAGCTAAAACCTTAAAAATTTCTGCCACCGACAAGTCATACCATTTTTGTGTGTTTTTTTGTTTCATTTTCTAACGAGTAAATATTGTCTATTCCTTTTATTTTACCAAATTTATCACAAAAACTCAATGAAAAGGAATTGCGAAAAATTAAAATTAATTAAGAATAATAGAAAATAATTGTGACGTTTTTTATACAATTTCGTATAACATTATTGTAAGTCTTACCACAACTCATTGCAATGGAAGAACAATACATCAACGCTTGTAAAAATGGACAAACGGACGCTTTTTCATTTTTATATGAAGCACATTTTGAATCGGTATATAAATTTGTATACTACAAAACTATGCACAAAGAAACCGCTGAAGACATTACCAGTCAAACATTTCTAAAAGCACTCGACAAAATCGGTTCATTCAATGCGAAACAAAGCATGTTCAAAACTTGGCTTTTCACGATTGCACGAAATTTAATTATTGATTTTTACCGCACAGAAAAAAAATATACCGACATCGACGATGTTTGGGATATAACTTTAATGAGTCAAGAAGAAGATTCTCCAGCCATAGCCGATTTCGTTGACCAACAAGATAGTTATAAATCATTACACCAAACTTTGAATAAACTTGATACCAAAACCCGAGAAACGCTCATGCTTCGTTTTTGGCACGACCTAAGTTGGAAAGAAGTAGCCGAATTACAATCAGATTCGGTTTCAGCTACCAAAATGCGCGCCTCTCGAGGCATAAAAAAACTCGGAACACTTATGAAAGTTTTCATTTTACTAATAAATTTAACCCAATTATAAACCATGAAAAAAATAGACGCCCTCTACCAAGAATTATTAAAAGAATTTCCGGAATTAAAATCGGAAGAAACGGCCGTAAAAAAAGCCATTCGTGATTTATTAAAAAACAAACCACAAACGAATATTTCGACCGAGTTTAAAGAATCTCTCCGACAAAAAATTATAAACTCAAACAAAATAAACGTTGTCACAAACGTCTCAGTCGATAATAAAACTAATTGGAATCAATTATTCTCGTACTTTGGGGTGGCGTTTGCAGCCTTAGTCGCAGGGTTTTATTTGCGTCCATTATTCTTACCAACTCCAAAACTAGAAACCCCCGCGCCAGTACAATTATTTAGTAACCACATCACAAACCTGCGTGGCGCACCACATAAACAAACAAAAAATCAGCCAGCCCTTTCCGACACAACTACATACCAAGCCAATCCAATAAATCAACCACCAGCAGCTTTTACCTCACTTGCGGCAGACGAAACCGCTCTCATTAAGGAGAAGGGAAACGACACAATGGACATTAAATTTGCTGTGTACGGAGACGGTGTAACGGAAGAAGCGGCCGATGTGGTAGTAAAAAATTGTAATAAAAACTTTCTCTTGTTTTGGACGCCTAAAACCGTTAAAAAAACTAAATCTGTTCTAAACATTACCCTCAAAGAACTCTTTTCGTATCACAAACAAAGTAAATTGGTTCAAAATAGCACAAACAAATACCATGTAAAACTCGACAAAGCCGTGATTAAAAATGGAGTAGCCCAAATATATGTCACCGCTGATAAAGACATATCACTCTGTGAAAAAGAATCTATTAAAAATCAAATTGAAGTAACCGCTCAACAGTTTGAAAGCGTTCAAAAAACAGAAATCCATATAAATAAAGAACGAGTAGAATAAATTTCCTCTTTTAGTTTCAAAATATTTCCCGTCTAATAATTTTAAAAAGATGACGGGATTTTTAAATTCTTGCAAAAGAGAATGGGAAGACCCCGTATCAAGTACGGGGAATTAATAAATTTATAATTTTCCGAGCTTGACTCTGAATATTCAAACTCTGCTTTCTGTCATTCTGGCTTGCCCAGAATCCAAACCCCGTTTTAAGAGATTCCCATTTACGAGGAAATGAGATTTTTGTGTAAACTTGCAAGCTATTAAGGTAAACTCCGTATTGAATATAGTACTGAAATTAGATTGCCACGTCCTTTCACTCCTTGCAATGACAATTAAAAATCCCTCTTTTTTCAAAAAGGGATTCAGGGCAATGAAATAGATAAAACCTTATTTCATTTTGGCTTCCAACGCTTCTAACCGTTGTTTTAATTCTTGGTTCTCAGCTGTTAATTCTTTTACCGCTTCCACCAACACAGCCGTAATATTTGAATATCCAACTGATTTCATACCTTTAGCATCGGTATGAACGATTTGTGGTAAGATTTTTTCAACTTCTTGCGCAATAAACCCAACCGATGGTTTATTATCTTTCTTCCAATCAAATGTCACTCCTCGCAATTTATTTACCTTAGACAACGCTGAATCAATAGTTTTTATATTTTTCTTCAATCTTTGATCAGAACTCGCTAAAGAATCTCTGTGTATAGAAGCGTCCATTCGTATTTTCCCCAGTACATCAAGTTTATATTCAGGATTTGTTGTACCAATCCCTACATTACCTCCATTAAGATAACTATTTCCACTTGCTTGTAATTTAAGTTTTACACTATCATCCCCATCAAGTAATTCTAACTCTCCAAATCCAGCTTTTAATTGAGCATTGTCATCACCAATCAAGAATCCATCATTTTGATTTAAGAATGCGCCTCCAATATCACCAAAAGACACAGAGAAACCTTCAGATGAAAGAATCAACTCTTCCGTTGCGGTGTGATTTCCCAAATTATCACCACCATTACCGCTTCCAATGGCAGCCAATAACGTGGCTCCTAAATCATCTACATACTTCTTCGTGGTCAAATGATTATTAGCGGTTGGTGTAGAGGCAATCACGTTTCCAGCAACGTGTAGTTTCGCACCTGGCTCCGTGGTTCCAATTCCAACATTTCCGCCTCCTTTATTTAAGATAGTCTTCCCAGGGGTTCGGTATTGAATATAGAGCCCTCCATCATAACGATTAATTTCATCTCCTCGTTCTAAGACTATATGCCCAATCTTGGCAAGTTTTCCAGAACCAACCACTTGAAATTTAGCACTTGGAGCCGTAGTTCCAATTCCTACGTTTCCAGCTTGCGTTACCACAAATCGATTTCCACCTGACCCAACTTGGAATACACCATCCGTTCGCATTATACCAGTATTATGATAAAATCCTTTATTTCCATACGTTCGTATCCAAGAAGAATCGTGCATATAAATTCCTCCACCATAAGTATGATTATACCAACCAGTATTTCCATAACTTCTATGCCACCCAGCATTGCTATCTATAACTCTATTCCCATCAACATCAATTCCCTCATTCGCTTTTATTACTTTCGTTGCAATATGATTCCCTAAATTGTCTCCTTCCAAATTATTAATTACATTTGTTACATGGCTCACAACTTTATCATCCACATATTTTTTGGTGGTTAAGTGATTATTAGCCGTTGGTGTAGAGGCAATCACGTTTCCAGCAACGTGTAGTTTCGCACCTGGCTCCGTGGTTCCAATTCCAACATTTCCGCCTCCTTCATTAAAAAGCGTATTGTACCCTCCTCTATGTTGTAAATATAGATGACCATTCAAATTATTAATTTCATTGGTCCATCCTAATTGTATATCCATTATTCTCGTTTTTCCATTCACATGTAATTTTGCACTTGGCGCTGTTGTTCCTATTCCCACTTTACCATTAGATTTTACCACAAACCGGTTTCCACCACCTGGCCCAACTTGAAATACCCCATCAGTTCGCATTATACCAGTATTATGATAAAACCCTTTACCTCCATACGTTCGTATCCAAGAAGAGTCGTGCATATAAATTCCCCCACCATAAGTATCATTATACCAACCAGCCGCTCCATGGCTTCGGTGCCATCCGCCATCTGAATCAATTACAGTTTTTCCAGTTGCTTTTATTGGCCCTTGAAAATTACCAACACCAGCATGAATACCAGCCCAACCAACGTTATTTCCGTCCCAAAATTCGTAATACTGATTACTTTTTCGAGTCGGCGTACGAACTCCAATATAGTTAGTATTCTCAACAAACTTTGTTATTCCTACCTTTTCATCTACATAGGCCTTCGTAGTCAGATGATTTGAAGCCGTTGGCGTGGCCGCCGTTACCGTACCATTGGTATTAACCACAAATTTATCATTATATGTTTTAATGATACCATCAACCTCTAACCGTTTATTCATATAAAAAGCCGGCTTGTCTGTTATAAAATGCATAAAGCCACCATTCCTTGGACCTAAATCGACATATCCATGACTCGTTTGTATCCTCAAAGCTCCACCTTCCGAAGCCCCTCGAACACTTCCATTTACATGTAATTTTGCAAGTGGACTAGCCGTCCCAATTCCTACATTTCCCGAACCACTCACAATGGTCATTAATTCTTTTCCTGCCCCAGTACCTCCATTTCTTTTGAAATGGAACTTCCAACTAGTGTTGTCTCCAAAACGAATTGCCCCCGAATTAGGTGATCCAGTTGTTTTTTCAAGCACAAATCCATCTAGTTTCAAATTTCCACCCGCAATAGAAAGTTTTTCGCTTGGAGTAGTGGTTCCTATTCCTACATTATTATTATTTCCTAAAATCACCATCGCATTACCAACTCTTGTTCCCCATCGGTGCCCATAATATCCATACTTCAAAAATTTTGCATTAGGCACAGAAGAATCATATTTCATATAAGCATGAGAATAATAATAATGATCCAATGACAACATACCATCAATTATGGCCCCACCTCGTACATCAAGTTTTGCACTTGTATTGGGACTATTCCCTGACCCCGGACTCGTTGTTCCAATTCCCACTTTTCCATCAGTATACGATAAATTTGTTCCCGACTTACTCCAATATCCACCAGCATTCGCCACCTTTTCATCTACATAGGCCTTCGTAGTTAGATGATTTGAATCCGTTGGCGTGGCAGCAATTACATTTCCGGCAACGTGTAGTTTCGCACCTGGCTCCGTGGTTCCAATTCCAACATTTCCGCCTCCTTTATTAAAAAGCGTATTGTGCCCGCCTCTATGTTGTAAATAAAGATGTCCATTCAAATTATTAATTTCATTGGTCCATCCTAATTGTATATTCATTATTCTTGTTTTTCCAGTCACATGTAATTTGGCTGTTGGATTCTTCGTTCCTATCCCTACATTTCCGGTAGATTGATTCGATTGCAAAACTAAAGGTCGAGTTCCTGCATCGATATAAAGTCTGTCATTATTAGTAAATCTACGTATCTCATTACCATCAATCGCAAGTCCATTACTTACTGCACCAATCCGTATCGCTCCAGCATTAAAATTAGTTCCCCCTATTGATCCTGAAGAATCCAGTTGCAAATGCCCCTTTACGTGCAACTTTACACTTGGACTTGTTGTTCCTATCCCCACATTCCCATTTTCTTTTATATACATTCCCTTACCATTGCTCCATGGAGAATCTCCATATGCCAAATACATATTTTGTATTTGATTCCCCACTCCATACACACCAATTGCTACCTTCGAACTGGCTCCGTTATAAGACATCCCTCTCGCCCATCCACTAGTGGTATTAGGCTTCATAAACTTAATACTTCCACCATGTATCCGCAAACTACCACTCACCTCTAATTTATCAGTTGGATTCGCTATTCCTATCCCCAACTTACCAAAAACTCGAACATTCCCGTTTGAACCATTAATACTTAATCTAGGAGTAGGACCCGATCCTGTACGAAAAACAAGCGCTCCATAATCTTTTTTATCTATATAAGATTGAACACTATTGTTCTTAAAAACCAAAGCATTTCCCGTAAAAAATGTTTTATAAGAACCGTTCGTTACATCCAACTTTCCAACAGGATTATTCGTACCAATTCCAACTTTTCCACTAAAATACGAAGAACCATTCACATGTAATTTCACACTTGGACTCGTTGTTCCAATCCCAATTTTCCCATTAAAATAGGAATCACCATTTACGTGCAACATTTTTCCTACATTTCCCCCATTCAATCCTAACCCCAGCCATCCGACATTATTCGTCGTAATTCCTTTTAACAATTGTAATATTCGGTTAAATTGCTTAGCGGTTAGTGTTCCGCCATCTTGCTTAATATCTATCGGAGCAGAAGTATTATCCGCAGGAGACTTAAGGCGTATTTGTCCAAACGCAGTCCCTGTAATCAACAAGAGACTTAATAAACCAATAGGCAATTTTTTCATTTTTAAGGGGTTTATAAACTCGCCCTTAATTATATCACATTTAGTTGTTTTTTCCTTCTTTTTTTTATTGAATATTTCTCAACTTTCTGGTATTTTGTACGTTAAGAAAACGTCTCCTCCCCGAATTTCATTCGGGGTCTCCTTTACAAGTTAACGAGTTTACAAGAACCTCATTCCCGTGCAGACGGGAATCTCTTAAAACTACTTTTAGATTCTGAAACAAGTTCAGAATAACAGAAATTAGAATTCGAAGATTCCGAGTCAAGCTCGGAAAATTATAAATTTATTAATTCCCCGTACTTGATACGGGGCCTCCCTTTTCTCTTTTACAAAAATTCAGAGATTTCGTCATATTCAAAGTCTTATTGGACGAAAAGTAATACCATTTTATCTATTTTCCCCTCTTAGGTTAAGAGAAGACTAGGAATAGATTCAATGAACTTATTTATTTTCTAGAATTTTTTTGACCACCCGCCAATACGCCGCCGTAACTTTTTGCTTAATTTCAGCAGGAGTCGCCCAACAATACGATTTTAGTTCATTCTCATCCAATTCAATTTCTCCCGACACATATTTCGCCGCAAAAAATTCCACATTCGCTCCTTTATAGCGATGATCCGGACGCCGAAATTGTTTTGGAAATAAATATTGATACCGTGCCACAAGTTTTTGGTCTGATTCTACCTCAATCGAAGCCCCACATTCTTCTCGTAATTCACGCAAAGCCCCTTGATAAAAAGTTTCCCCCATCTCAACCCCACCTTGAGGAAACTGCCACGCGTTTTCGGTTCGTGGTTTTTCTACGAGCAAATATTTTCCTTCGCGCTCTAAAATTATCGCTCCAACTGGACGGAGTTTCTTTTTCCAAGCCAAGAATCGATAATATAAAGTTTGAATCATTGCGTAATATTTAGGTATAAAAAATAATTACTCGTACTATACCTTCCCATTATATTTTGACAATGATTTCTCATTTTTTTACCATAGAAAAGATTTTATAAATTTTAATACACACAAACGAAAACATGAAAAAATACTTGTATCTGTCTTTGTTAGCACTGGTTTCAGTTTTTTGTTTTGGAACCAATGTTCAAGCAAAAAACACCCAAGCGGCTTTATCCCCTTCTGGAACGTGCCGAGTGTTTTTAGATGAATCATACGTACCAAAAGATTGGCAACACATTAGCCGTTGTCCAAAAAAAAGACGACTTTCGGCAACGCACAAACGAACGGTCAAAGCTTTGCCCAAATACCTTCGTCAACGAACGGCTAAATCACAACCAAAAACACTTAAAAAGTATGCACCAAAACCAAAATTAAGAAATTTACGCCCAAGAAAAACCATTGCCAAACATCGTCTAAATCGACGACGAATAAAGCAAAGAAAATTGCCCAATTACCGCACTAATTTTTGGTCAAAAGCCAACAAATTCCAAAAAACAAGAAAAACCGAATCAAGAAGAACCATCGTTCGACCCTACCGAAACTACCGTATATCAGCTTCTCGTGTTACCAAAAACCGAAACGATAACCGAAATTTCTCTGGAAGAACTTGGAAAAATTACCTCAAAGACCGACGACGACACATCAACAAACTAAACTCAAAAAAATACTGGCGAAGCATCAATTCGCTCCAAAGTGAAACGATTAAAAAATTAAAACCAAAGGCTAAACCCGTTCATGCCAAACTTAAAAAACGGTATGTGGGAGCCCCAAGAAAAGGGTCTCTCGACAATGTTTCACTCAGTAATTAAGAACGCATTTCAATAAAAATAACAAAAAATATCATTCCCGCAGAAGCGGGAATTTTTTTATTTCCTCAAATCCCTAGAAATCTGAATACTTCTAAAAAATTATTAAAAATAAAATTCCCCTCTGTAAGAACAAGAGGAGGATTTTAACCGTTCATAAAAACTATTTCCTTATTTCTTTTGATGAATTTTCCATAACACATACGCCGCTTCCGCCCGCGTTATTGGTTTATTCGGCCAAACATAACCTTCATCATACACTTCAAACATCCCTTCTTTTTTAGCCACCTTCATAAATGGAGCTTCCCAATCTGAATCATTAATATCATTATAATTCTCTTCATTTCCATATTTTTTCCAGTCCATATCCGAAGTTTTAAGCGCCATTTTCAAGAATTCAGCTCTCGTTACTGATTTGTTTGGACGGAAAGTTCTGTCGGCATACCCTTTTACAATACCTCGTGCCAACGCATTCGAAACATACGGCGTGTACCATTTGTTTCGAGGTACATCTTTAAAATTATTTTCTGCAGGCATCATTCGCATGTCATTCGATTCGATAATAAGTTTCATGGCCTGAGCTCGAGTCAACGGATTATTTGGTCTAAAAGTCCCATCTTCATACCCACGAACCACATTATTATCTTTCAAAAATTCAACCGCATCTTCATACTTCGAACCTCTTTGAATATCTAAAAACACTTGTGGTTTAATCAGTTTAGAACGAACTTTTCCAAATCCTCCTTCAGCCAAAATTCGGAACATACTTGAAGAATCAGTTTTTACACGAATTTCAGCTACACCGTTTTTAAAGTCTTCTTTTTTCAATACTTTGGGAGAAATATCCGCTAACGAACGAAGCGTCGAATTAATATTAACAGGGTGTTCAAACTGAGTTAAATCATTGGTTGAAACTCGAACAACATTTTCGTTTCCTTTTAAGAACACCGCTCCCGTCTCAAACAATATTTCTGAATAAGGAGAAGGTTGAACGTATTTTGTATTCGTATGAGTTGTATTTGGCACCACTGGTTTCAAATTATATTGCGGTTTTTTCTTTTTTTCGACTGGTTTTTTAGCTGGTTTTGACACCGTCTTTGGAGACACTGTTTTAGGCGCTGATTTTTTCACGATTTTTTTCGGAGCCGAATTCAAAGCCAACTTGGTATTATTTTTCGCTCGATAGTTTTTATATTTCAAATGATACGCAATCGGACTGTTGGTATATCGTTTTGCTTTTTCAATTCCAAAAGCTCGATTCACCGCTTCAAAATAAGACGGAATTCCCGCTTTTTTAATTTCAGACCAACTAAAGGGCCAATATGGGAAAAATGGGGCATCACCTGAATCTAACTGTAAATGTAAATGGTTGGCGGTCGCCATCCCAGAACTTCCAACTTTTCCAATAATATCTCCTTTATCAACCACTTGTCCTTCTTTTACCAAAGCCGCTGACAAGTGAGCATACGCTGAATACAAAGTTACTTTCTTATTTGCATTTTTAGGATCTGGTACATTCGGATGCGCAATAACAATATGCAATCCATATCCTGTATTTTGACGTTTTACTTTTGTAACAATCCCATTCGCAAAAGCATGCACTGGCGTTCCTTTTGGAGCTTTAATATCCATTCCTGGATGCGACCCATTATATTCTTTTCCATTCAATCGATAACTTCCCAAAAATGGAACTGAATATGTAATATAAGCATTTCTCGCATTAGCATTGCCCGAACTCCAATTCATACCCTTTTGAAACGTAGATGGGTTGTACGTTGGTAAATTTTGCAATTTTGAAGTTGGAAGCTGATCATACGTCATTTTTCGTTCAGCCGCACTCAATGCTGTCCAAATTGGCACTTTTTTAATAGGAAAATACGTTCCATTAAATGGAATATCTTGCTTGAACATATTTGAACTCAACCAATAAGACGAATCTTGTAAAAACCAACCCAAGAAAGACACCAGAATCAAACCAACAAAAACTCGTCCCCAAGAACAATTTGCGGTAATAATCGGCGTTGGCACACTCGAAACAACCTCTGAATCAGCGATAACTCGCTTCTCAAAGACAACTTTTTTGGTTTCTACCGTAGGCTTTTCTACTTGCTCTGAAGCATTAATTAAATACGAATCAACTGATTGATAACGCAACCTGGGTTTAATAAATTTTCGATACACATAAGCCCCAAGCAGAGACGCCCCAAAGACCGATAAAAGTTTTTTCATGCTGTTTTTTTTCTAAACAAATCAAGAAATTATAGCACAAAAAAAAGAAAAAATCAACTTTGTTCGCAAATACAAAAAAACACCGCTTTCGAGGTGTTTTATTTAATTCCAATGAATGGTACACGCGGAGAGATTCGAACTCCCGGCCCCTGGTGCCGAAAACCAGTGCTCTATCCAGCTGAGCTACGCGTGCAAATCAAAAGAACAAAAGTATTTTAGAAATTTTTACACTACTGACAAGTTTTTTTGTAATATTTTTATCAACCCGCCCTGAGTAAAAAACTAATCGTCTAATCCTAAAGAATTATTTAAAAAACGAATATGATTTATAGGGAAAATAATAAATTCTGCTCTTCCTACCACATCTTTTACATCAGTAAAAGGCGAAGCCCCATTTCGACAAGACCCAAAACACATTCGTGCATCAGTACTATTTACCCGATTATCTCCAAACACCAAAATCTTCCCTTCTGGCACCACAAAAGTTTCTTTTTGCGAAGTCGTACTCCCCTTATTCGTTTTATTCAAATAAGGTTCTGGTAGTTCTATCACCGCGTTGGTATCTTTCGCCTGCAAAAATACTTTTCCTTGCTTTACGGTAACCGTATCTCCCGCCGTTCCAATCACTCTTTTTATGTATCGAGTCGGGGTTTTAGTATTAATATCCCAAAACGGAATAACTTTATTGATTAATTCTAACCACTTATTTGACGATTTATTCGGTGAATTAAACACCACAATTTCTCCTTTTTTAGGTTCTGATACAATAGAATACAGAAACTCATTTACGAAAATAAAATCACTTTTTGATTCCTTTCCATACGGTTGCTGACAAACCGAATCAAACATATTAAGGGTTGGACACATTGATGGTCCACTCACTTGAAACAGCTGAAACACATATAATCGAACAAAAACAATTAATAATCCTAAAAATACAATCTCCAGCCAAAAACTGGCCCATGACTGGTCTTCATCTTTTATCCAATTCTTCATTTTAACACAATTAGTACCAAAAAATTCTGACGAGTTTTCAAAAAAAAACAAATTTTTTTTATTGCCCAATTCTTATATTTGTCCAATAATAAGGATAATGAATTTTCGTGATACTGTTTTCAGCCAATTCTTAGAAGAAGACGAAACCATTACGCGCGGATTTAGAAGACATTTCCCTCTTCAAAAAATTATCTTTTGGACCCTTATTTCTATTGGCGGAGTATTATTTTTACGCTGGTTCTTTTTTTGTTCGCTAAAAAAAGCCTTTTGTCCACTCGGAACCGAAAGCGTGTACCTATTTGTTACGGGAGGCGTTTTTTGGGTGTCAAAAATATTTAACATCTGGTTGAAATGGTATGGAAACGGCGTCTTTATGACATCCGAATCGCTTTTATTCATCTACTGGGACAAACTTTTTGAGCCCAAAAGCGTTCGCTTAGATTATTGGGATTTAGACGAAATAGAAATTGTTCGTAAAGGGTTAAAATCCTATCTTGGAGGATATGCCGACGTTCATTTTAACAAAGTATCAGGCGGAAAACCTATTGTTATAAAAAACGTTCATCGCCCGCATTACATGGAACAAGTTATTTCTAAAAATAAAGAAATAATGACCAACGAGCGCAACTTTACCGAAGAATCAGCCTTAAAAGATTTATTAGCCAGTTTGGCCGTTCGGCACGTCGAAGAAAATGGACAACCAACCCGAAATCCTGAATCTGACAAACAACCAACACCACCGACCCCCACTCACCCACTCACCCCAGAACAAAAAACTTGGCTTGAACAAACACAAACCGCTCAAGATATAGAGATTCAACCAAAACACCACTTTAAAAACCACCTTGTTGAAGTCGAAAAACAATTAGATGATGATGGGGGTATTGAAATAGATTTGTAAAAATTTGATTTTATTTTATTTTAAAATAAAGTAAAATTAAATGACGGTTAAAACAGAAACGCCTGCAAATAAAACGGACAAATCATCCGACAAGTTGGATGAGATTTTTGCTGGCAAAACCCCTAAAAAACTAGTCGAAATGGAAGCCGCTTTACAAAAGGCACAGGCAGACGTCACAGAAAAAGTAGCGGACAATACAAACCCAGAAACCACAACTGCTGACAACGAAACACCGCAAGAACCAGAAAAAACAAACCCCACTCCCAATCAACCCGCTGAAGAGCCGCGTAAAGATGAAAAAAGTTCTGAACCAGAACCAACTGCAACACCCGAAACAGTAAACCATCTCGAATCAAAAGAAACCTTACCAGAGCCTTCTGAAAACCAAGAAAATACAACTGATACCAACTCCATTTCAGTCGACAACACTCCACAACCCGAAGCAAAAAAAGACGAGCCAATAGATATAGAAAAGATAGACATTGATAGTAGTTTTGAAAAATTCCTAAAATCCGACACTGCCAAAAAAGTGATTCCCACAGAAACACTTAAAAAAGCCCAAGAATCGTTAAAAAATCCCGAAGCAAGAGGTCTTTTGAATAGTATCAGTACTATGCTGGGAATTGATAGCGTTAATTTATTTGTCGAACCCACCGTTATCGGACCAAGTATATTTTTAGGAAGTGCCTTAGCAACTTCAATCCTCTATATAAAATATCAGGCCATCGTAATGGGACTTAAAAATATCGTATTACGATACAAAAATCGTCACTCAGAACACGGAGGAGCAATTGCTAATAAAGGCATGTGGCCATTTAGCATCGGAAATTTTCAACTCATTAGAACCCTCACCAAAAAACATCCCGAATTAATAAACACGTTTTTTGCCCATAAAATGTCGCAGAAAGCCCGCAATCGTATCGCCGAAGCCCAAGAAAAAATAGAACAGGAATCGACACAAAAAATACCAAACATAGACGAAATAGAATACTGGAAAAAACAACTTATAAAATGGCAAGAAAGGGAAGAGCAATCCATCAAATCTGGACTAAATTTTGTGCCTAAATGGGGTAAAAGACTGAATAAAATAAAAAATTTCCCTAAAAAAGTTTGGAACTTTCTATCCAGTCCATTTCGACGAAAAAAGAATTCAGAAAAAGTTTCTCTTTCCGTATAATACCCCGCGATGAATGTGTTTGAACTTGGCATACTGGGGCTCATACAAGGATTTACTGAATTTCTTCCAATTTCCTCTAGTGGGCATTTGTTTTTAGCCCAAAAATTCTTTGGTTTTATGCCAAACTTATCGCTCGAAATTTGGCTTCATGTAGCTTCTTTGTTGGCGGTTGTTCTTGTTTATTGGAAAGATATTTTAAATATTTTGGTTTCAATTTGGAAAAACAACGACCCACAAAAAATTGGCTGGAAACTAGCCCTTGCCACCATTTGTACTGTTCCACTGGCTTTGATAGGAAAAAAAATACTTGCAATTGAACCATCAATTCAATTTGTCGGAATTACCCTCTTTTGTACCGCTGGATTTTTATGGCTCGCAGAAAAATTTCGTCCACAAACAAATCATCAATTTACGTGGCTTATCGCGGCTCTAACTGGACTTGTACAAGGAATCGCTATTCTCCCAGGAATCTCTCGCTCTGGTATCACCATTGCCTTTTTAATTCTGGTTGGACTCAACCGCAAAGACGCAGCTAAATACTCTTTTCTCCTCTCGATTCCCACTATTTTAGGCGGATTTTTATTAACTTTAAAAGAAGTTGAAACGCTGCCCACACTAAACCTGGAACTTGGAGCAAGCCTTGTTTTAGCATTTGTGGCATCTTACCTCAGCATTAAATGGATGATTAACCTGGTCGAAAAAAATTGGCTCTGGTTTGTTCCCTACTGCCTTATTCTCGGACTTATTTTACAATTTGTATAGATGAAATTCATTCTTGCCTCAACTTCTCCCAACCGACAACAAATTTTTGACACCCTTGGCATACAATACGAAGTGCAAGCACCTCATTACGAAGAAATAATCCGTCCCGATATCAGCCTCGAAACCCAAGTTGAATTATTTGCCAAAGGAAAAGCCGAATCGGTCGCCAAGAATATTCAAACCGACGAAGATTTTTGTGTCATGGGATTCGATTCCATGGTTGAATTACACGGAAAACCGCTCGGAAAACCACAAAACCGAACCGAAGCCTTTGCTATGATTCAATCGTTTGTAGGACAAACACAAAACATTGTTTCTGGAGTTTGTCTGATCGGCCAATGCCAAGGAAAAAAATTTAAAACTGTTTTTTCTGAATCAAGCCAAATACTATTCCGTCACGATATTTCTGAGACCGAAATAAACCAGTTTTTAGATTTTGGTGATTGGCAAGGAAGATGTGGTGGCTACGCCGTTTCTGGTACGGCTCAATTTTTAATGCAAACTATCAGTGGCGACTTTTCAAATATTATTGGAGTTCCAGTCAGACGACTTGCTCAAGAATTACAAACCGTCACCGGCAAAAACATTTTTGAATTAATCCACATTAGCCACTAACAATTGCCGTAACAAGAATTGATAGATATTCGTTTCTTTAAATGGTTGCAACAAAAACTGGTCTAACGCTGCTAAACGCACAATTTCCTCTTCCGTTTCTGGATACCAAAACTTAAATTCTTTTATTTTTTTCTCTGAAACAGCCTTTAAAATGGCATTCCGAATATCTATTAATGAGTGCGCAATATCCTCTTTGCATAAATCAGGAGTGAACAAAAAATCATATATCTCTTTATATGGCGCTAAAACCTCTGGATGAGAAAATGACGTATCTTTTGAAACTTCCATACACCATAAATAACATTTTTAAAAAATAAAGTCAAACAAAACAAAATCCGAACAAATTTGAAGTTTCATTTTTCTTGTGTATCCTGTAGCAGAAATTTTTATATTTGTATCCTCATTTTTGAAGAATGGTAAGCAAAGATATCATCTCCGGCGACTTTCGAAACAAAGTCAACAAAGAAATCCTCAAAGATCGGCTCATGCGAGAACCGTTTGAACGAACCACAATTTCTTTTTATCGATATGTAAATATTGGAAACCCAGAAAAACTACGCAACAAACTCTGGCTTGATTGGACCCAACTCCAAGTTTTTGGACGAATTTATGTGGCCAAAGAAGGAATCAATGCACAGTTATCGGTTCCAACGTATCTGTTAGAAGATTTTCGGGCCTACATTGACGCAACCAAACATTTCAAAAATGTACCATTCAAAATTGCCGTTGAAGACGATGGAAAAAGTTTTTACAAACTTGATATCAAAGTTCGAAAAAAATTAGTAGCCGACGGACTAGATGACAACGCCTTTGACACGACCAATGTCGGAAAACACTTAACCGCTAAAGAATTTAATGAGATTCTAAAAAAAGAAGACTCTATTTGTTTTGACATGCGAAACAACTACGAAGGACGAATTGGACACTTCGACGGAGCCATTTGCCCAGACGTAGAAACCTTCCGAGAAGAATTACCAGTCGTGTTAGATGAATTAAAAGATAAGCCCAAAGATAAACCCGTGCTCTTGTACTGTACAGGCGGAATCCGATGCGAAAAAGCCTCAGCCTTCCTACGACACCACGGATTTACCAATGTCGGACAATTACATGGTGGAATTATTGATTACGCACACCAAGTAAAACGAGAAAACTTAGACAACAATTATAAAGGAAAAAATTATGTATTTGATGGACGAGTCGCCGAAGCCATTGGAGACGAATGTATCGCCCATTGTGACCAATGTGGAGTGTCGGCAGACAGCTATGTAAACTGTAACAATAAAGCCTGCAACGAATTATTTATTCAGTGTGCTGAATGTAACAAAAAAATGGACGGATGTTGTAGTGAAAAATGTAAAGAAATTAATGCCCTTCCAGAAGAAGAACAAAAAAAATTACGAAAAGGATACCGACACACCCGACATGTTCGCCCTGCTTGTTGTTGTGACGCATAAATAATAGCCAGTTAAATAAGACCTGAAACTCCGATATAATTCGGAGTTTTTTATAGTTTGACAAAAAGAAATAAAACACACAATATAGAAAAAAATAATTAAATTTACAAAACGACGATTAATAAATTCGCCTTAAATGTTTCTAATATAATCTCTTAAACAAATTTTTTAAACCATGAATAAGAACATAAGAATTAAGGAATTTAAAGAACGAATAGATTCTCTCTCAGAGCTTGATAACAATAAAATTCTGTTATATTTTTCAACGATTCGCAAAAAACTTGAGTTTTTAAAAACATTAAATATTAAATTAGAAACCATAAAACACAAATATAACATTGCCAAATACAAATCCGAACTACAAGAATTGAATTCACAAATAGCTTCTACACGAAAAGAATGGAATATTTTACTATCTGAAGTAATTAAAAGAGGCCTCATAAAAGCAGAACACATTATGCAAGGAATCAGATACAAAACCAAACAACAAGTTACCCGCTAATAACAATTATGAAGTCTTTAGAAAACGATGAGTTAAGAGTATTTAAACATCGAATAGAACAAATGAATTCCAATGAATTGAAGAAAGAAATTGAAAATTTAAAGGAAAAAATAAGAAAACATATTTTATTAATTAAGAATAACGAAGAAGAAAAACGATTGTTGCAAAAAAAATTGCAATTATGTTTGAAGAAGAAAGAATCGTGACAAAAATTTATTTTTTTTTATAGTCTATTCGTAGCATACCAACCACCTTATGAACTTATTTGCAAATATAGACGACCGATTTAAGGAAAAACCTAAAAAAACAGGGTTTCTTTGTGCCGACGGAGGATCAAGAGGGAATCCTGGAGTTTCTGGAGCCGGAGCCGTGATTTACAACCAAGACAAAGAAATTCTTTGGCAAGGAGGAAAATACACGGGCATCAACACAAACAATTTTGCTGAATACCATGGCCTCATTCTTGGATTACAACAAGCACAAAAATTAGAAATCACCCATTTACAAGTCTTTTTAGATTCCAAACTGGCTATAGAACAAATGAATGGGAACTGGAAAGTAAAACACCCACAAATAAAAATACTCTTCCAACAAGCCAAAGAATTAGCCCAAAACTTTTTAGAAATATCGTTTACACATATTCCACGAGCCAAAAACAAAAAAGCCGATGAACTCGCCAATCGAGCCATGGATAGACAACAAGATTTTTAAATAAAAAAAAACAGTCCCCCACTGAGAACATCTTGATTTAAACAGGGATTTTTACGTGTGTCATTACAACTTTTTGTCCTAAAATTTCTTCACACACTCGTTTAGCAAGTTTTTTAGGAAGTTTAGTTTCTACTCCAACCATATAATTAATCGTAGGTAATGACATCGTGTCTAATTCGGAGCGATGTACTTTTTCGGTTGAAAAAACGACCGCATATTTTCCCGAAAAATAGGACAACCGTGGCATAGTTTCAAATCTAGATATGGCCAAAATCTTTTTATCTGAAGGAATATTGGCCCCAAAAGGAGACACCGTTACTAAAACACGGGTCTGCGAAAAAAAACTTTCTAACAGAAACACACAATAAGAATAAAGGGAATCATCACACCCAAAACTATTCGACGCAAACCAATGTTCTACCGCCAAAACAGTTTTATCTCGCCCTTCAACACAAGATATCGCTTCACACCTGGAAGCACAATTATAATCATTCAACGTAGAAACGATTTTGTGTCCGACTATGGTAGACGTATCTCCACACACAACCACCACTACCGAGAAAGAAATACCAAAATCTTCGCAAAATTTTTGTATTATTTCTGCCGTATCCGATGTTTCCATCGCTCTCACTCCCCGATTTTCTTTACCGCAAACCCACTCCACTCTTTCATTTTATTTTCTGAAACAGCTGGTTTATTTTGAGAAACTGATTTCACCGTATTTCCCCCAACCGAAACCGAAAAAGGTAGAGCTTGTTCTCGTACGACCTGTTTCAAAAATAATTTTATAGCGCCCGACATAGTTAAGCCCAGCGAATCTAGTACCGCCTGGGCGGCTTGTTTATCTTCATAATTAATCCGTAATTGAATGTGTGCCATAATTTTATTAAGTTAAAGACAGAAAAATTTATAGCAAATGTAATGACAAAGTCAACCAAAAACAAAGAACCAAAACACAAGAAAAAAATACCCGCTAGAACACGGGTATTTTTTTGGCCAACAATCACACTATTTTTATTGAATGGTTGAACGAACCGAATGCATCGCATCTCTAAATTCAGGTGAACCAGAAATTCGAATAAAAGAATTTTTAAATCCAGGACGAGGCATTTCAATAACTATCTTCCCATCTTTTTCTGTTTCTGTCACCGCAGACACGCCCCCCTCTTTTTTTATTAATTCAATCTGGAAATCAGTTCCTGCCAAACCATCAATCGGACTTTTTTGTACTCCAATAGTAGCAATGGTATTATTTACATTTCCAAAATTTTGGAACCAAAACCCATAAGGAATTTGTAATGACAATTTTAAGAAACTGCTTCCATATCGATACGCTTTTGCGTTAATCAAATTATTAAAATCGTTAAGGTCAGATTTTACTTTCGGCGTTTCTTCTGTTGGTTTTGTCTCTACTTGAGGCATTTGGTTTTCTTCCGCTTCTATTACCTCTTTTTTGTTCTCATTTTCGGTTTCGGCCGTTTTGGTAAACTCAATCAAATTATCAAAAACCGAAGTTCCCTCCTCGTCTTTCTGAGAAGTTACACCATTTTCGTTTTGAGCTTCAGCCGCTTTTAATGCTTCTAACTGGGAACGAATTTCCAATAAGTCATTTTTCTTTTTGAGCAATTTTTCTTTTTGATCCGCAATTTGTTTTTTTCGTTCAACAATAGCCTTTTGAACCGCTTCATCACCCGTTACAAACGAATTTAATAAAGCAAAGAAGGCTTGTTTTTTTTCAAATTCTTCAAATAACGAATTAAATTGGAAAACATATTTTTTAGCTCCATCAGCTGAAAACAATTCAATTAGTTGATGTTCTCGTTTTGATTCAGAAGTAATTTTCTTAACCCCTTTCAACCCAGAAATAAGCACATTTCGTTCTTTTTCGGCATCAGATTCTTCCACGTCTTTGACATTAAAAACAAAAAAGGCTCGTCGATTTACATCACCTTTTTGTGAAAAATACAACGCTCCATCCGGCGCCATAAACATTTCCCATGTTTTTGGATACAAGAACGTATACCCTTTTCCTTGCACATATGTATCAGTAAACAATTCTTCATCAGCCACCAAATGATCTAAATCTTCTTTTAAATCAATTGAATGCACCCAAAACACGTTTCGTTTTCCTTCTGATTTAGAAAATCCCGTTAAATCAACATTTCGCCCTTCAAAAATTTCTAAATTCACTACATCCGACGCCACTAAAGCCACTAATTTATTGTCTTTTTCTAATCTATGAGTGGCTTTTGTTGCCACTGACACATCAAACGGAAACAACACGCCTGAAATAGTCGTTGCCACCGTTGGAACCTCATCGGATGTTTGTTCCCAAATAATTTTCGGCATTTGAGGAAGTTTGGCCCCCGTAAGAAACCAAGTTCCACCTGCTGCCAAAACCGCTACCGCTACAAGTATTATTTTTTTCATCGCTCAAAATAATACCAAAAACAAATACGCTGTCGAATAAATCCTCCAAAGAACGGTTTTTCAAGAATGCGTTTTGTAGTATTTTAATCGGCTAAAGCCAAAAAATGATTCCGTACTTTTTGGTAGGCCGTTACGGCTGACTGTTCGAGTTGAAAATATTTCTTTTTCTGAGATAACAACTGATTCACTCGTTTCCGAGTTTTCGGTCCAAAGAGTCCCGCGCCAAATTGAGTTCGAGAAGCAATTAGTTTTTCTGATAACTGAAACTCGGTTAAAGCCCGTTTCGTTTTTGGTCCAAAATACCCCGTAGCTGGAACCTGCAAAAACTCTTTCTGAATCAATAATTGTTGTAACCGCACCACATCAGCCGAACGATTACCTTTCTTTAACTCTTTTTCGAAACGAAACGAATTCCAAAGTTCGGTAATTTTTTGTTGCACTTGCCGTTTATAAACTAATTCCGCTAATTTTGAACGAGTTTTCGGTCCAAATATTCCTGCTCCTGCCTGTGTCTTATTCTCTATCACATAATGTTGTAATTGAAATTTTAAAACCGCCTGCTTCGTTTTTTCATCAAACACAGGCGAATTATCGACTTCGATGCCGAACCGTTGCAAATTTTGTTTTAAAATCTTCACTTCCTCACCACGGCTTCCAAAAGAAAGATTTTTTTCAAAAGACGGATACTTCCCTGCGTCAATCAAATTTTCTAGCGATGAAGGAACCGTAAAGTTAACCGCTACTGGAATATTCTTATGAGGATAAATCTTCCCTTTCACATGCTTTACCCCAAGAGACAACGCCCGTAACAATCCGGCTTCACCATATCCCATCCACAAATCTAATCGGTCGTGTCGAGCCAATTTCCTTTGTCCTTTATTCACAATCGCTCCACCACGATCATGCACCTTTCCACAGCCAAAATTGGGCAAACAAATTGAAGTTCCAAAGGCATAATTCTTTGGAGCCGCAATCATTCCTGGGTAAACAATGGTTCCATCTGCCCCGTGTTTTCCTCGACCATTAAGCCGTATTTCCGATTCGTAACTTCCCGTTAAAAAATAGGGTTGATTGGGCAAAGGAGAATAATACCCCGTTAACGTAAATTCTCGCCATTCCCCCCCATCAGGAAACGACGATTTTGCGAACACAGAATTCACTCCTAGGCTAAACAATGCCAAGACCAAGACTCCAATAATTTTTTTCATAGATTCAAAATAATTCAGAGCATTGTACCAAAAAAAAGAGAAAAAAGCAATGCAATAAAGTCAAAAAAAATTCGCTCCAAAGAAAATAAATCCATACAATAAAGGTGATTTTAATTCTTTCATTTTATGAACCATATTCAAACACTCGATTCGATACAGTTACAAGACAAAGTTGTCTTAATCCGAGCCGATTTAAATGTTCCTATTAAAGATGGGAAAATTTCTGAAAACACCCGCGTAAAAGCCTCTTTGCCAACCATCGAATATTGTTTGGAACATGGAGCCAAACAAGTACATATCTTATCACATCTTGGACGCCCAAAGGGTGAATATAACAGCCAATTCTCATTAGAGATTGTGTCTGACGAATTAACAAAACTGTTAGAACAACCCGTATTTTTCGCCGAAAATTTTGATGCCAATACCACCGAACACCAAGTAGTTTTACACGAAAATATTCGGTTTTATCCAGGCGAAAAACAGAACGACGAAGCCTTCATTCAACAAATCTTAGACGCCACCAAAGCCGACATTTTTGTAAATGACGGATTCGGAGTTTCTCATCGAGCGCATGCCAGCGTTGTAGGATTTGCCGGTAAAATCCCTTGTGTGGCCGGAAAACTGGTTGAAAGCGAAGTCGAACATTTATCGCCATTTTTAAGCGATAAAAAAATTGCCGGACTTACTGTTTTAGTCGGTGGTGCCAAAATGGAAACCAAAGTAGCCGTACTAAAACATTTTGCCCGCACTGCTGAAAACATTTGCATTGGAGGTGCACTAGCTAACACCTTTTTAGCGGCCAAAGGGTTTGATGTCGGAGAAAGTTTGTACGAAGAAGCTGAAATTAAAACCGCTCAAGAAGTGTTGGCCATTGCCGAGCAACATCAAACGGGATTCCATATGCCAATCGACGTAATTGCGGCGGATGAGATTGACGGTAAAGCGCTCGATTTCCCACGAGAAGATATTAGCGGAAGTCTAAAAATATTTGATTTAGGACCACACACCGTTTCTAGTTATAAAGAAGTCCTTGAACATTCAAAAACCGTTATTTGGAACGGACCATTTGGATTATACGAAAAAGACGCCTACCGAAACGGAACCGAAAAAATTGCGCAATTCTTAGCACAAAACAAAGACCTACAAACTATTTTAGGGGGTGGAGACACGCTTGATGCCCTGAAAAAGTTTAGCATTGATCAATCAGAATACACCCACGTTTCAACTGGTGGAGGAGCGATGCTAGAATTTTTAGAAGGGAAAAAACTGCCTGGAATTGAAGTGGTTAAGAAATAATAAAAATTAAAAAACAATAAAAAAACACCGCCCAAAGGGCGGTGTTTTTCTTGTGCAATTATGCTAAGATTGTTTAGAAATCGTTGTTCCATTAGTAGAGTGATCCGTAAGAAGCACGGTTCCATCAGAATCTAATTCAACTGTTAAATGATTAAGAGACATGAATGGGTCTTCTTTGTTATCACTAAACAATTCGTGCTTTCTACCAATAGAAAAAGTCTTTCCTGGTTGCAATTTCAAAATTTTACTTTTTGCTAAGATATGATGTCCACTAGGAACAGTAGGTGGTGTAGACAAAGAAAATTCACCATTATTTTCATCTAACAACAAATTCCATTGCCCTATTTCTATAATTAACCCTCCAGTATCAACATTAACGGTCTCATTATGAATTTTCACTGGCTGAGCAGACAAACCTTCTTCTGTCAGAACTCGTATCCCTTGTTGAATTTCTCCTTCCGGGTCAGAATTAATTTGAGCCGAAACTCCTTTATTAAAATCATCAGCAACTCCTTTTACATCTTCCCAAATACCTCGTTCCACAGCCTCTTTTTGCAATAATTTCAGGCATTCTTCTGCATTTTCAAGTTCTAATCGTTCTTTACAGATATCATGTTCAAAATCTGATGATTCAGTGCTACTCTCCAAACTCTGTATGATATTACTACTTACTCTAATTCTCTCGCGTTCTTCTTCAATATTTTTCAATAATATCTCATCACTATAATCTTTAAGATAACTTTGAATAACTGAAAGACGTCCCTTTAACTCAGAAGTCAACTCTTCGATTTCTTCTTGTTGCATTTGATGATCAATATCCAATCCTCCCCCTATTTTTTTTAGAAAATTGTTCATAGTTTTTTTTAATTAAGAATCACATGCATTATAAAACAAGAAAAGTAAAAAGTCAATAAAAAATAACAACATAAACAAACAAAAACATTTATACTATTTTTGTCATGAACCAAGAACAAGCTAAGACAAGAATAGCACAACTAAAAACTCAGTTATGGAAAGCCATAAATGCGTATTTTAACGACGACACCGAAATTATTCCTGAATCGGTACGAGACCAACTAAAATACGAATTAATTGAACTAGAAAGCCAATTCCCCGAACTTATTACTCCCGACTCTCCCACCCAACGAGTAGGCGCTCCATTAAGTGGGAAATTACCCAAAATAACGCATAAAAACCGAAAATTCTCGCTCCAAGACGCGTTTGAACCCGAAGAATTACGAGAGTTTGATACTCGGATTAAAAAATTCCTTAAAACCAAATCGGTCGAATATTCAGTTGAATACAAAATAGACGGACTAAATGTAACTTTGTGGTACCAAAATGGACAACTGCAAAAGGCGGTCACTCGTGGCGATGGATTTGTGGGTGAAGACATTACTCACACTATTAAAACGATTAAAAATTTGCCATTACAACTCCCCCAACCGCTCAATATTGAAGTAAGTGGTGAATGTTTTATAAAACGTAGTGTGTTTGAAACCTTACAAAAACAACACCCCGACGAAAATTTTGCCAATCCCAGGAATCTCGCCGCTGGAAGCGTGCGACAATTAGACCCACAAATCGCCGCCGAACGGAATTTATCAATCAATCTGTACGATTTAAAACCACTCACACCAGAAGAAAATCTTAATATTACTACTCAGCAAGACCTTTTTGATTTTTTTGAAACCCAGCACTTGCCCCATCAACCAGAAATGAAAATTTTTGATGATATCGAGCAAGTGATTGATTTTTGTTTGTTGATGAACGAGCAAAATATACGAGTAAAAAACGATACCGACATAGACGGGCTCGTCATTAAAGTCCATAATTTTGCTGACCGAAAACGGCTTGGATACACCGCCAAAACCGCTAAATATGCGATGGCTTGGAAGTTTCCAGCCGAACAAAAATACACCAAACTACTCGATATTCATTTTCAGGTAGGACGAACCGGCGCCATTACCCCAGTCGGAATTTTAAAACCCGTAAACATTGCTGGATCGACCGTTAGTCGTGCCACTTTGCATAACGCCGAAGAACTCGAACGAAAAAAAGTGCTCATTGGCGACACCGTTATTATCCGTAAGGCCGGAGATATTATTCCCGAAATATTAGCCCCCATCGAAAGTTTGCGTAACGGAGACGAACAAGTGCCCGAATTCCCTACCACTTGCCCCGAATGTGCACAAAGTTTAAATACGAGTGAAACCGTTTATCGATGTACAAACACACATTGTCCAGCCAAGAAACAAGCTAATTTTATCTTTTTTGCCGAAAAACTAAAAATCGAAGGACTCGGAAAAAAAACAATTGAAGCCTTGCTCGAATTAGAACTCATTCACTCGGTCGCCGATTTTTGGAAACTCACTCCATTAGATTTAGCCAATTTACCAGGGTTTAAAGCCAAAAAAATAGAAAACTTGCTCTCAGCCTTAAAAAAACAAAAAAAACTATCCTTTCCATTATTTTTAGCCGCCCTAGGCATACGACACATAGGAACCGAAAACGCCAAGATTTTAAGCCACGTTATTCACAACCTTCCACGAGAAGCTGACGAATTCTGGGCGCTAACAAAATTAGAAATCGCACTCGAACAACTGTTAGCCCAAGACGGATTAGGTGAAGTAGTGGCACAAAGTTTTCTTGAATTTTGGCACGATGAAACCACCAAAAACCTGTTTTTAGAACTCAGCAAACAAGAAGTTCGTTTTTTCTTTCCCAAACAAAAAAAGATTATTAATCAGCACGTTAATCAGAAAAAATTTGTTATCACCGGCTCTTTTAGTCAATTTAGCCGAGACGAAATTAAAAAATTATTGGTTGATAATGGCGGAAAAATATTATCGAGCATTAGCAGAAATTGTGATGTTTTAATTGTGGGTGAAAAAGCGGGTAGCAAAAAAACCAAAGCCGAAGCATTCGGCATTTCTCAATGGGACGAAGCAACTTTTTTAGAAAAAATAAAAGTAGGCGTCGAACAAAAAACGCTTGAAGAAATAATTGCTACCAACACAAAAAGTACCGACAAAGACGACGAAAATATACAAATGAATTTATTTTAACCATCATTTCATGCATCACACTCACCACGGACACCATCATCATTCTAGCACCAAAAACATAAAAACCGCTTTTTTCTTAAATATAAGTTTTACGATTATTGAACTTATCGGTGGTCTCATGACCAATAGTATGGCCATTATGTCAGACGCTTTACACGATTTAGGCGATTCTTTCTCACTCGGACTGGCTTGGTTTTTAGAAAAACAATCAAACAAAAAACCGACCCCCACTTTTTCATATGGATACAAAAGACTCTCGTTACTGGGCGCCCTTATCAACGCTTTGATACTTTTAGTTGGGTCAATTATTATTCTTATTAGTGCTTTACCGCGACTTATTCATCCTGAAACGGTTGATACAAAGGGGATGATTTTCTTATCAATTTTAGGAATAATTATTAACGGTGCCGCCGTATTCAAAACCTCTCACGGAGAAAATATGAATGAAAAAGTTATCTCCCTACATTTGCTCGAAGATGTGCTTGGGTGGGTGGCCGTGTTTATTGTTAGTATCGTGATGAGTTTTACCAAAATTGATATACTGGATCCTATTTTATCAATCCTCATTACGCTTTATATTTTGTACGGCGTAGTAAAAAACCTCAAACAAACCATCCTACTCTTTTTACAAACTACTCCACAAAATATTTCACTCCAAAATATACAAGCCATCATCAAACAAGAAAAACCGGTGTTAGGCGTACACGACCTTCACATTTGGTCACTCGATGGTGAAAAAAATGTGCTGAGTGGACACGTGGTTGTACCAGAAAAAACCAATAAAACCCAAATAAAAAAACTAAAACAACAACTAAAAACACGCCTTGAACAACAGGGAATTCAACACAACACCATTGAAATTGAATACGAAGAAGAACTCTGTCACGAAAAGCATTAGAAAAGTTCATTTTTAAAATTCACGTTCAAGGATAATTTTTCTATTTGACTTTTAAATTTAGCAGTCTTATAATGAGAGTGCTAATTTTAATAAAAACAAATACATGAACTTTGATAACTGGACCACTATCGCAGCGCAATCCATTGCGGATATGCAAAAAATTGCCCATGAACACCAAGCCGGACAATACACCATTAACCATTGGTTATTAGCCGCCTTACAAAATAAAAATTCTATTATTCCTACTATTCTAAAAAAAATTGGTATCCAACCAAGTTTGGTACAAAACTTTGTAGAACAAAAAGTAGCGAATCAACCCAAAGTATCCGGGGCCAATCGTACCCCAAGTAGAGAGTTTTCGACCCTTTTGCTAGACGCCGAAAAACTGCAAAAGCAAATGAAAGACCAATTTTTGAGTGTTGATCACTTATTTTTGGCTATTTTTGAAAACCAAAACGAAACTCGAACCGAATTAGAAAACTTTGGACTAAACAAAAAAAATGTACAACAAGCCATTGCTGATATTCGCCAAGGAGAAACTATTGATTCGGCTGATGGAGACGAAAAAAACCAAGTTTTGGAAAAATTCTGTATTGATTTTTCAGCCCTCGCCGAACAAGGAAAAATCGATCCAATCATTGGACGAGACGAAGAAATTCGACGAACCATTCAAATTTTATCTCGAAGAACCAAAAACAACCCCGTTTTGGTAGGAGACCCCGGCGTAGGAAAAACCGCCATTGCCGAAGGACTGGCCGTAAAAATATTTACAAAACAAGTGCCGGAAAGCCTAAAAAACAAACGCATTTTAGCCCTTGATTTAGCCTCACTCGTGGCCGGAGCCAAATACCGAGGAGAGTTTGAAGAGCGATTGAAAAAAGTGCTGAAAGCCATTGAAAAACAAAACGGACAAGTCATCTTATTTATCGATGAATTGCACACCATTGTAGGAACCGGAAACCAAGAAGGCGGAATGGATGTTGGAAATATTCTAAAACCAGCCCTTGCCCGAGGAAGCGTACATTGTGTAGGGGCTACCACCATTAACGAGTACCGAAAATACATCGAAAAAGATGCCGCCCTCGAACGACGATTTCAACCCGTACCCGTAGACGAACCGAACCAAGAAGAAGCCTTAGCGATTCTGCGTGGAATTCGGGAAAAATACGAATTGCATCACGGAGTACAAATTACTGATGATGCCCTAATTTCGGCCATAAATTTATCAGTGCGGTATTTACCAGACCGAAAATTACCCGATAAAGCCATTGATTTGATTGACGAAGCCATGAGTAAATTAAAACTCGAAATCGAATCAGAACCAGAACAAATCAGTGAACTAAAACGAAAATTACTAACCTTACAAATTGAAAAAGAAGCGCTAAAAAAAGAAAACACCAAACCAGAAAAACTAAAACAAACCGAAAAAAAAGTGGCTGATTTAGAAACGGAATTACAAAAAGTGGCCGCCGAATGGCAAGCCGAAAAAGAACACTTACAAGCGCAAACGAAACTAAAAGAACAACTTGAAAGTTTACGCTTTGAAGCCGAACGAGCCGAAAAAAATGCTGATTTTGCGCGCGTAGCCGAACTCCGACACGGAAAAATTCCAGAATTAGAAGCCCAATTAAAAACTGTGCTGGCACGAAACAGCGAATCTGAACTGGTAAAAGAAACCATTACCGAAAGCGATATTGCGTCTATTATTGCTCGTTGGACCGGAATTCCAGCCACCAAATTAACGCAAACCGAGTCCGAAAAACTCTTACAACTCGAACAAAAAATAGCCGAAAACATGGTTGGTCAAAAATCGGCTGTGGTTGCTACCGCAAACGCTATTAGACGGAACAGAACCGGACTTACCAACCACCAAAAACCAATTGGATCGTTCTTGTTCCTTGGTCCAACGGGAGTTGGAAAAACCGAACTCGCCAAATTACTCTCACAAGAATTGTTTGACAGCCAAACGGCCTTAATTCGATTTGATATGTCGGAATTTATGGAAAGTCATTCGGTGTCAAAACTGATTGGATCGCCACCAGGATACATTGGGCACGACGAAGAAGGGCAATTAACAGGGCAAGTCCGACGAAAACCATACAGCGTCTTATTGTTTGACGAAATCGAAAAAGCCCATCGCGATGTGTTCAATCTGTTCTTACAAATACTCGATGACGGACATTTAACCGACCGCAAAGGACGACGCGTAAACTTTAAAGACACACTCATAATCTTTACTTCAAACTTATTGGCCGGACAAGATTTAACCGAAGACAAAGCCGTACGGCAAGGGCTCATTCAACACGGATTACGCCCAGAGTTTTTAAACCGATTAGACGACATTATTTCATTCAAATCGCTCACCAAAGAAAACATTGCCGAAATCTTGGAAATTCAACTAAAACGATTACAAACACAACTCAAACAAAACCAAAATTTAGAATTATCAGTCGACGACCAAGCCAAAGAGTTCCTTATTCAAGCCGGATTTGACCCCGATTTTGGAGCTAGACCACTCAAACGAGCCATCGAAAAAGAACTCCTTAATCCCCTCGCCTTACAAATTTTAGACAAAAAGGTTAAAGATAAGGTCAAAGTTTCGGCCGAGCAAACAAAACTAACATTCTCATAAGAGTTTTCAAAAAGAAAAAACACGCTACTATTGGCGTGTTTTTTGTATAAATGAAATATTTTAACAAGTTGACAAAAAACAAAAACAAGGTATAATCATCAAGATAATAAAAAATATCATGAAAATTTTATTTAAATTCCAATCCACATCTTTAAACACTTCATTCCTGTTTAAAAATCCTGAAGAAGATTTAATAGATGAAGGAACAGATTCAATAGCAGAAAAACCCTCAAAGACTCCTGGGAAAAATATTTTTGAACAAGCAATAAATTTGTTTGAAGAAAGAATATCAAATAACAGTCATCCTCAAATCACTTCAATAGAAAATACCGAAGAAGATTCAATTTACAATCACGTTGGCGTAAAAAAGAAAAAACAACCAGGAATTAATAATTCTTGGTACACAGAGATACAATGTCCGTGGTTTATCGGAGCACCAACACATGAAATAATCGAAACATTGGAAGCAAAAATAAATACAAAAGAATTAGATATTCCGCATCTGCTAGAAAAATTTTCTAAATCTATTATTGCCTTAAGAAATCAATTCACCGAACTCTCAAATCCAGAAGATTATGAAGATACACAAAAACAAACATTTGAAACAGAAACAAGAAAAAAATTCAAAAACATAAATATTTCAAAATTAATTGAAAATAAAAGACAACAACAAAAAAAATTCTTAAACAACGCACTCCGTCTTTTATATAAAATTCAAAAGGAAAAATTTAATAAGAAAAGTGCTTACGATAATAAAGGTCGTTATACTCTGGCAATGGAAGCCCTTATCAATATTTATAACGTAGAAAAAAACAAACATATAAAAAACTTAACTCAACAGATAATATCTCGCAAAAAGAGTGAAAATTTTGGTAAAAATAGCTTTAAAAACAGTATAGAAGGAAAAAAAGATATTATAGAACGATTTAAAGCAGAGTCGAACGGAACTCCTATTGACCACATTCTTCATATTGCCGAATTACTAGTCTATCTAAAAGAAATTTCTTTTCCTGATGAAATAAAAGAAAAAACCGAACAAACCACTTAACTCATTGTAAACCCTTTCCGTTTGGGCAAGAATTCGCGAAAGCCATTTTTTTGTACTTGTTCTGCTAATTCTATTCCACCAGAGCGCACGATTTTTCCGTTCATTAAAATATGTACGTGCGTTGGCACCACTTCTTCTAAGAATTTTTCGGTATGCGTTACCAAAATTAACGATTTATCGTCGTGCTTCATAAAATTTCTCACAGCCACCCCAATTGATTTTCGGGCATCAACATCAATTCCCGAATCTATTTCATCTAAAAACGCCAGTTTCGGATTGAGGGTTAACAACGACACCATTTCCATTTTTCGTCGCTCTCCTCCAGAGGCCCCTTTATTAAACTCTCGATCCAAAAACTCTTCATCTAAATGCATTGCGGCTAAATGGGTTTTTAACTCTTTTTGTAATTTAAAACTAGACGTAAAATTTTCATCAATCGATTTTTTAGCCGCAAACAAAAAATCTTTGGCACTTACTCCATCTAAAATTGGTGGCGCCTGAAACGACAAGAAAAATCCTTTCTTGGCTCGTTCGTGCGGCTCATTTTCTAATAAATTTTCACCTAAAAACGCAACATCTCCGCTTTCTACTTCGTACTTTTCATCTCCTAGCAACACTCGCCCAAGAGTTGATTTTCCACTTCCATTGGGACCTAAAATGGCATGAATCTCTCCCACTTTAACTTCTAAATTTACGCCTTTTAAAATTTCTTTTACGCCAAGTTTTGCCACCAAATTCTGTATTTTTAACATCAAAACTAGGGTAGATTTTTTAACAAAACTTACAAGCGTTTTAATCAACTACTTTTAAATAACAATTTTCGCACAGTATTTTTTCCGGACGCTCCGGTGCAAAGGTGGTCTGGATTTCTTTTTGACAATCCGTACAGGTTCGTTCGTACAGTTTTCGTGGATTTCTCAATTTCATTCTATCTTTATGTCGTTCATCTGGATGTAGGTGCGGAATTGGTAGATTCATTTTACGGTAGAATTTTAGTTCCGCCTTTTGAATTTTGTATGGTTTTCCACTTCGTTCGCAAAACAACACTTTTGTAAGTATATCATCTTCGACTTCTTTTATATCATCTGGTATTTGGTTCCAGTCAAATGATTGTTTCAGTGTTTCATATTTTTTATTGATGGTTTCGTCTTTCCATTTGTAGCCTCTTCCTAAGGCTTCTTCTTTTGTTAGTGGATAATATTCTTGTGCCACCGTTTCGTTATACGCAAATGGACTCATATTCGCTGGAAAGAATTCTCCCCATTCTTCAGTCTTTTTCATATGGGCGATGATTTTTGGCAACAGTTCTTCGTATTCCTCTTTTGTATATTGTTTATTCAAAATACAGTATTGTTTGTGTTTTAATCCCACACAGCCGAGGCAATTATGACACGAAGATATCAAATGAGAATAAAAATTATTACTCGAACCAGACCAACAACAAGAACAGGCAACATTCAACGAACAGTTTGGACCAGTAGCAATAGAATTATAAATCAAAAAAGAATTATCCCCAAAAACATCATAATCCATCGAATCCTTTACTTTGAAAACATAGTCACAATACTTACAATCTTCTAATTCATAACAATCAAAACAACTTTTTATATTTTTGGTATTATTAATAAAATCTCCCGTTGAATTTTCATTTTTCGTTCCCACATAATATCGTCGAGCAAAATTTGAGCGAAAATTAGACAAGTATTTCAACACCTGTTCCACAATTAATTTCTTTTCCAGTGCTTTCTTTTTTTCTAAAAATTCTGATTTTGAAACTTTTTCATTGAACACATAATATTCTTTTCCAATCAAATTAACACAACCAATACAATTTCTACAACTCCGACAATCTCGCAAATAAAAACTGTCTGAACAATTCACACAATTCTGAGAAGAGACTAGATTATAACAATTTCTACAATCAACTAAATCGTAGCCCAACTCACAATTAGTAATTCCCAGACAATCTACACAAGAGGTGGATTTTCCTGAATTTTCCAAATACAAACAATCCTCACAATAATCAATATTAAACCCCAAATAACATTTTTTACAGTTACTAGCCCCATTTATATACTCCGATTGCTCATTCAAAAACTTAAACCCATGCGGAACTGGTACTTTTGTAAATAACTCCCCAAATTGCTCAAAAAACGGTTTTGTAAAATCAAAATCTTGTCCGTAATCAAAACCATCCCAAGCATCTCCCCACCAATATGAATTTTCGTACACGGGATTTGAAACCTCAGCCGAATAACAAGACACTAAATTCTTTCCGGTAGCGTCACATTTTCGTTGATATAATTTTCTTAAATTCCGAAAAATTAAGCGATTCTTTTGTCGTTCTTCAGGACATAAGGTTGGCAAACCAATGAGTAATTCTTGTGGAATATTTATTTCACTTATATTTTCTGACTCATCCACTCGTAAACTAACTAACTGGTCAAACTGCTCCGCCGTAATAACGCCCATTTTCGCGTAAAATTTCAAATCTTCTTTGGCTATCACAAATTTTTCTCCCGACGCCCGACACGTTCGTTCTATCATTTTTATAAGTATACCAAACTTCTATATTTTTCCAAAAAATCAGCTTCTCACTCTACCAAAATCACTTCATCTACTTTTTGGTCGTGTGGTTCAGTTGGAATACAGCTAAAATAAGCAAATTTAGGAATAACCGCTGTCGTATAAACAAATTTGTTTTCTTTTCGTAATTCAGACAAAAATTTGTCGTAAAATCCCCCACCACGACCAAGACGATTTCCCAACTTATCAAACGCTTGCCCAGGAACAAACACAAAACAAGGCTCGTCAGTATCAAATTTAGGGGCTTCGTTTTTAGGTTCTAAAACCCCAAACGCTCCCGCTATCAAATCATCATATTTTGATTCTAAAAACTGCATTTTATCTCCAACAACTTTTGGGAAAAAATATTTTTTGCTTGGAAACATTGAGCAAATTTTTTGAACAAAATCAAGTTCGTTTTTTATGGGGGCATACACCAGCACATTTTGTGCGTTCAAAAATAAATCGTGGTGAGAAATTTTTTCCACGGCTTGTTGCTCCAAATAATCCGCATTCTTCAAAGTTTTCCATTGTGCATCGATTTCTTGCCGCAAAAAATATTTCTTTGCCGTTTGAATATCTTTTTCAATTTGAGTAAACAAAGCATCAGCATTGGCAAAAATTTGCACTGGTCGCAAAAATTTTCGCACATAAACGGTCAAAGTTTCGCCATAAATATCCTCCGAAAAGTCCAAAATATGAACTTCAGCCGAAAAACTCGAACCAAAGGTTTTTCGTTTTCCCCAGTGCAATAAACCATTTTTTTTCGCCCCATTAGGAACTTCAATTTGCACTAAATACACGCCTTCTTCTAATAAAGACTCATCCGATACATCTAAATTAGCGGTCGCAATTCCAAAACGAGACCCCACTCGAAACCCTTCTACTACTTTTCCAGCAAAATGTTTCATTACTCGGTAATTTTTACAGGCTTAGTAATCGGGAAAACTTTCTTATTTTTTTTGTCTTGAAACCCTACAAATATTTCATCTCCCAAACGAATTTCTTGTTGCTCTTTAGCTTCATATTTTTTATTCGATACCGTCAACACCCAATTTTTTGACACACTTGGTTGACGTAATTTCATTGTAGGACACCCAAAATCTCGCCCCGGAACCTTCGGACACAAATCGTTTTTTCCCACAAACAAATCTCCGTCAGGATTATTTTTGTCATTCAACGCTCGAATCGGTTTCAATTCATTGGGAGAAATTTCTCGTACTCGTGTTGGTCGCTCAAAATCTGGCAGACGAGAAACACTCGGCAATGGCTTAAATGCCAAAATCGAAGCCATTAAAAACTCAAACATCAACACCAGTATAATAGATTTATATCTTTCCCACAATACACAAAAAATAAATCGTTTCAAAACTTGTCGGACAAAAATTGATAGGTTACAATGCGCCAAGATGAATGACATTTTAAACGGATTAAATCCTCAACAAACCAAGGCCGCATCTATTTTAAGTGGTCCTATGCTTATTTTGGCTGGTGCCGGAAGCGGAAAAACCAAAACGCTTACGCACCGAATTGCGAATATTATTGCCAACGGCACTCCAGCCGAACAAATTTTGGCGGTAACATTTACCAATAAAGCCGCCGGCGAAATGAAAACTCGGATTGAAAAAATTTTACAATCACATGGTAATTTTTCGCTCCCAGCGGTAGGAACATTCCACTCGATTTGTGTCCGAATTTTACGGGAAGACATTGAAAACTTGGACGGATTTACGAAAAATTTTGTTATTTTTGACAGCGCCGACGCCCAAAGTCTCATTAAACTTATTTTAAAAGATTTTGGTTATGCTGATAAAACCATTAAACCGCGAGCCGTAGCCAGTCATATTTCAAGTGCAAAAAACCAACTAATTCCACCCCACGCCTACGCCGAAGAAGTCGAATCGAATATGTTTACCGAAGTAGTGAAACGAGTGTACCCAGAATACCAAAAACGACTGCGACAACATAACGCTTTGGATTTTGACGATTTACTCCAAAAAACGGTACAATTGCTAGAAAATCACCCCGCAGTGTTGGCCAAATACCAATACCGTTGGCAACATTTAATGGTAGATGAGTATCAAGATACCAATTTTGCCCAATACCGAATGGTGCGCATGTTATCGGACAAACACCAAAACTTATGCGTAATTGGTGATGATCATCAATCGATTTATAAGTTTCGAGGAGCTGATTACACCAATATTTTAAATTTTGAGAAAGATTTTCCCGCCGCACAGGTAGTAAAACTCGAACAAAATTATCGGTCGACTAAAAGCGTATTAGCCAATGCCAATGCGTTGATTAACCATAACACAACCGGACAAAAAAAAGAACTTTGGACCGATAACCACCAAGGAGAATCGGTACAAGTAACCGAAGTTTTTAACGAAAAAGACGAAGGAAACAAAATTGCCGAAAGCATTCAAGATTTAGTAGATAAACAAGAAGCCGAATATAAAGATTGTGCCATATTATACCGAATGAACTCGCAATCTCGATCAATTGAAGAAGCGTTACTACGACACCAAATCCCCTATCAGATTGTGGGCGGAACTCGCTTTTTCGACCGAAAAGAAATTAAAGATATTATCGCTTACCTACGACTTATTTTTAATGTTCGAGACGATGTTTCGTTTTTGCGAATTATTAATGTGCCCAGCCGAAAACTAGGCGCGGCTACATTACAAACCATTCAAAACTTTTCGCAACAATACTCGATGTCTTTGTTTGAAATACTCCAAGAAGTCGAACACATCGAGTCGCTTAACGCCACCAAAAAAAAGACCTTTGCCGAGTTTCGGAATATGATTTCAGAACTCCAAGAAATCGCCCAAACCAATCCGATTTCTATTTTAATAGATCGACTTTTACAAAAAACCAATTACCTAAAATTTTTAGATGACGGTACCCCAGAAGGCGAAAGCCGACAACAGAATGTGAAAGAGTTGTTTACAGTAGCCATTCGATACGACGGAACGGATAATCCACTAGCCGATTTTTTAGAAGGAGTCGCCTTGATGTCGGAACTAGATAATATGTCTGACAAAAACAATACCGTTACCTTAATGACCGTCCACGCGAGTAAAGGGTTGGAGTTTCCGCATGTGTTTTTGCCTGGGTGGGAAGAAGGAATTTTCCCGTCTAATATGTCAGGCGAAAAATCACTTGATGATTTTGAAGAAGAACGACGACTTGGGTATGTAGCCATTACTCGAGCCGAAAAAACCTGTCATATTTTACACACGAAACAACGAATGTTGTTTGGACGCACCAATTATCCGGCACCATCTCCATTTTTAAACGAATTAGATGAGCAACATATTACTCGAACATCGGAAGTAAGCAGTAATAGCAGTTGGCAACAACCAAGCTGGAACCAAATAAATAGAAACGCTTACGGAGCCAATAAATATGCCTCACAAGGACGAGACATAAAAGTAAATATAAATGAATTCGAACGAGCCAACCCGAATATTGCACGCCTAAACCAAGCCAAACCAAAAACTCGTACCGAAGCCCTCTTTGGTAGTTCGGCCAACGCTGGCAACAGCACCGATTACGCTATTTCGGATAAAGTAAAGCACCCCGAATGGGGCGTGGGAACAATCATTACCATTAGTGGAGAAATTCTTTCTATTGCGTTTCCAGGTATTGGTATTAAAAAATTGGTAGCGAGTATTGCACCGATTGAGAAGGTTTAGAGAAACAATAAATCTTGTTTTTCATATTAATTCTCTCAACTTATTCAAAGGAATTCTCATGTCATTACGTACCACCACAATGACAAACTATTTAATTATTCATAATTATTTCCACCAAAACAAACCGTAAGCCGCTAAACCACCTAATTCTCTAAAAATAAAATAAAACTCTTTTCCGTATCGCCCCGCATGATATTTCGCCGCCTGTAAATCAAAATCCTTCAATCCAAATTTCCAAGCAAACATTTTAATTCGTGCCAAATGAAAATCATTCGAAACAAACACAAACGATTTTCCTTTCGGCAAATTTTTAAATGTTTCAAGCGTCGACAGACCGTTCAAATCTAAAATTATATCACTACTAGGAATCCCTTGTTTTACCGCCATTTGTCGCATTACTTCGGCTTCGTGCGTCCCATATTTTGATGGACCACCAGAAAGAACTAAACACGACACTTGATGGTTTTTATACAAATCCAAAGCAGTTTTAGTCCGATCATACAACGCGTGTGACGGCTTATTGCCTTTCCAAACGGCCGCTCCAAACACTACAGCACAATCTTTTCGGCTCGATATTTGAGCGTCATATTGTGAAAACACAAATAATATCGGGGTCATCAATACCACCACTGGAAGCAAAGCCCCCAACAGCACGCCTTTCGAAAATCGGTGTAAGAATCGCCACATAAAACGCTACAGTGATGATTTGTAATCAGGACTTAGTAAGTGCAAATGCACGTGCGGAACCGTTTGCCCACTAGCTTCTCCAACATTCATCATCAGTTTATAGTCTTCCAACCCCAACTCTGGAGCAATTTTTTTCGCCACCAACACTAAATGTCCAAACAAGTTTTTATTTTCTTCTGTTACTTCTTTGGCGGTTTTTAATACAATCTTTGGAATAATCAAAACATGAACCTTTGCCTGTGGATATAAATCATGAAACGCCAAAGCGTGTTCATCTTCATACACTTTATTACAAGGCAATTCGCCTTTAATAATTTTTTCGAAAATGTTTTCTTTCATAAATGCCATTATTTGTTTATTTAAAAATTAAATCACGCCTTTTCCCATACCAATCAAGCCAATAATCAATCCAATCGCTCCAAAAACGAGTCCAATAATCCAAAACCGCATCACAATTTGGGTTTCACTCCAACCCTTCGCCTCAAAATGATGATGAATTGGTGCAATCAAGAACAGTTTCTTTTTGAAATACTTTTTCCAAAACAATTGTAAAATCACCGAAACAGTTTCTAAAATAAACACCACGCCCACAATCACCAAAATAGCCAACGCATTCGTCATCATCGCAATTACTCCTAAAGTGGCTCCCAAAGCCAATGAACCAGTGTCACCCATGTAAATCTTGGCGGGTGGCACATTAAACCACAAAAAGGCGATTAAAGCTGATACAATAACCGAACAGAAAATAGCCAAATACGGCAATCCAAAGAAATAGGCAATTACGGCAAATACTCCATACGAAATCGCGAGTAATCCGCCCGCTAAACCATCAAGCCCGTCGGTAAAATTAACCGCATTAGAAGTACCCGTAATAACAAACACAAACAAGGGGAAATACCACAAACCAATCTCAAAATCACCAATACCAGGAATATGAATCAACGAATATTCCAGTTTAAACACAAACCAAAAGGCCGCAATAACAGAAAACAAAATCAACGTTATCATTTTCACTTTGGCCGAAAGTCCTTTTTGGGCACTGCTTTCCGTAATATTTAAGTAATCATCAACCACGCCCAAAACACCCACACAAAATAAAGTAATAACCGGTAAATACGTTTGTCCTCGATTTAGCAACGAATGATCTATCCAACCAAAATAAGAAAAAATTCGCGAAAATAACACCGTACACAAAACCGCCGCTACAATAACTACGCCTCCCATTGTGGGTGTTCCGGCTTTATGCAAATGCAACTTTTGAAACAATTTGGCGGCTCCGCCACTCAGCCCATCCTCTCGAATTTTTTGCGTCAATTTAAACCGTCTCAACCAGTCTATAAAATACGGAAACACTAACACCGCCAACACAAATGTTAACCCCGAATAAAAGATAATTTGTACTAAATTCCATATATGCAGACTTTTCATAATGCTAAAATTAAAAACGTTCCGTTCGTATTGTAATAAAATTCATATTTTTTATCTATTTTTTATACACCAGTCCGCCAAACATCCAAAAATACGCAATTGAAATAGGCGTCATATCAAAAATCGTAGCCAAATTCATCATCAAAAACAGAGCATAAAATACCGACCGATATTGACGAGGCAGTTGTTTATGAACCTGATACAAAAAGAGAAAAAACAAGCACAGTCCAACCAATCCCATTTGTGCAAAGACATCGACTAACACATTTTCGGCTATCAGAGCTTGGTCATTATTGTTTTCTTGTAAATTTTTCATACGAGCCGCTGGGCCAAGTTGGGCTAAGTTTCCCAAAACAGGACTTTTTAATCCTACACGAAGAGCCTTTACGGGACGAGTAAAATGGTCTGACGTACCCGCACGGTTCAGTATTTTAGGAGCGAACAACCAGCCCACGAAAAGCAATCCACACATCCCAAACAAAACCGCTTTTTTATATGTTGTGTAGTATTTTTTTAGGTTATATCGTTGACTAATTTCCCAACAAAACAAAACCCCAAGTGCCAATACCGCTGACCGAGAAAACGAAGCCAAAACCGCCCCCACAAAAATGAGTCCGAGCAACCATTGCCCATGTTTTTTTAATTTTGTGAACGGCAAACACGCCAAGCCTAAAACTAATAAATGGCTTAACTCTATCGGCCCAGAAGATAAACCCTGCCAACGAACAAAGCCGTGGGTTTCGTGCCATTTTTGTAATATTTGCCCTGGCACCCAACTAGACGGCACCGCCGAATAAAACGAAAGCAAAGTATTAGATAATTGTAATTGCTGAAACAAAAAAGCAAACAATACCGAGACCAATAAACCTCCTACGAACCATTGGGCGAAGTTTTTGAGATTTTTTTGCTGAAAATCAGCCGAAAATTGTTTATTGACTCGAGACACCAACAAAAACACCCCCACGGGCAACAATAAATAACGCAAAGCATAAGCTGAATAAAACATATCAGCATTTAAAAACAGCAATATCACCCCCCATAAAAAGAATAACCCAGCAAAAATTTCAGTTCTAGAAAAACTTTTAACCCAATGTTTTACCCCTTTATTTACAATAGTTTTTAGTTCTAACCCCACCAGCAACAAGGCCAACAAAAGCAACAAAACCTCTTTCCACCACCGAAAAGGTTCTGGTAAAAATACGGTAATACCACCATGCAAGGGCAATAAAAATGCTATTACAGCCGTTAAGTAATAAAAAAAATGCTTCATACAATAGCAGTATAAAGCATTTCTGTTTTTTTCAAATGAGAGATTTTCTATAAATTATCTTTTATTCTCTTTATCTCAGACTTTTCTGCCATTGCATCTTTTCCAAAATGTTCTTTCCACTTATTAATTTTACTTTTCAAGTCTGAAGTTTCTATTTCATCTTTAAATTTATGAAACCAACAAAAATCCTTAATAATATTATTATAACTTTGATTTGAATCGGTTAAATCAAATTTAAAATTAGAAAAAATATCAAAAGAATCCGTGTTTTCTTTAAATTTAGAGCAAACAATTTTACTATTAATCCCTTCCAAAATAGAAGTATTGTCTTCAATCCAATTTAAAACAGACTCTTTATTTGAAAAATCAAGTAAAGATACTTTTGAATCTGCTAAAGCAATTTTTTCTTTTTTTTCCTTTAAACTTAATTCAAACGCTTCTTTTACATCATCAACAGACATGTCTGGCGTTACACGAAACTCCACTCCATCTAAAGAAAACACCTCAGAATTATCTGGATCACGAGGAATATTAACATACTGCAAAATAGCTTTAAAAAACCTTTCGTAACCACTCACGGCACTAAACTCAGGTTTTTTAGCCAAACCATATTTACTCATACGAGCTTGTGGATATTCAGCTTGTAGAAATTCAGGAAAGTCCATTTTCTTATTTTATTAAATAAACTTAAGTCATTATACAGTAAAAAATAAAAAAATCAACCATTCAAGACAAAGCTAAATCAAAATACTAAAAAAATCTACTAAACAAATTCTTTATTTAAAATTTTGTTATCCTCGCAACTGAAATTCTTTCTCTTCAATAATAATTTTGTCTCCAGGAATAGCCCCTCGATCCAACAATTTTTTATCAATATGCCATTTTTTCAACACATCTTGAATCCGTTCTCGTGCTGGTTCACTCGCCCACTCAGTCATCCGCACCATTTGGTTTAACCGAGTATTTTCCACCAACCAATTACGAACCATTTCGCCGTCTTCGTTTTCCGTTTCTTGCAGCGCAATTTCCACTTTTCGTGGATCAACTTGTTCTCCCGGTCGATATTCAACCACTTCTTCGGTCGGTTCTACAGGCAATTCTTCCCATACTTCATCGACTTCTTTTTCTGGAAGCAATTTATTAACGGTTTCTTGTAACTCGTCGATTCCGCTATGCGTAGCCGCCGACAGCAACAACGGACGAATCCCCGTTTTTTGCTCAAACTCGTTTTGTAAAAATTGAGCCATTTCATTATCAACCAAATCTGATTGAGAAAACACCACAATTTCTGGTTTATTTTTTAACGTTTCAGAAAACGATTCTAATTCTTTTCGAATAACTTGATAATCCGCCACTGGCGTATCCGAATCAATCCGAATCAGATGCAACACCACTAAAGCTCGTTCAATGTGTCGCAAAAAAGTGTGTCCTAACCCCTTTCCTTCGCTAGCACCTTCTATTAATCCAGGCACATCTACATACACCGTTTCTTTCCCGTGAATTTGTGCTACGCCAAGATTCGGAACCAACGTTGTAAAATGATACGCCGCTACTTTTGGTTTCGCATTAGAAACCGTCGCAATAAAGGTTGATTTTCCGGCACTCGGATACCCAATAATCGCCACATCGGCTACCAATTTTAGCTCTAGTTCCAAATCTAACGCTTCACCTTTATCTCCGATTTCCGCAAAGTTCGGTGCTTGCCGAACCGACGTCACAAACCCTGCATTCCCTTTTCCACCAATTCCACCTTTGGCTAACAATACTTTTTGATGTTCTCGCACCAAATCAACAATTACTTCACCCGTCTCAGCATTTCGTACTTGGGTTCCTACCGGAACTTTTAACACCAAATGTTCGCCAAATTTCCCATTTCTATTATTTAAGGCTCCGTTTTTTCCTCGTTCGGCTTTGAATAAAACCTGCGAACGGTAGTCGTGCAAGGTGTGAATATTGTGAACAGCTTCAATGTACACATTCCCGCCATTTCCACCGTTTCCTCCGTCTGGACCACCTTTCGGAATATATTTTTCTCGTCGGAAGCTAACACAACCGTCACCTCCGTTTCCGGCTTTCACCGAAATTTTCGCTTCATCTACAAACATTTTGTTTGGTTTTAAGGTATTTTCTTAGTGGTTATACCGAGTTTTTCAAATAAAACAATAAGAATGTTTAAGAAACTGCTTGAAAAAGTATTTATAAATTTAAACTGTCTTTGGGTTCTGGGCTCCGCCAGAATGACAAATATATTAATTCCCCGTACTTGATACGGGGTCTTCCCTCTCCCGTAAGAAAAGTCACTAAACCACGTCTCCCCAAAAATCTAAATCGGCCCTAACTTCTAAAGCTCGTTGTGGAGGTAACGGTTTTTTGTTTTCGTATTCAATGTCCGCCACATCAAAATAATCAATAATTCCGCCATCAAACTCAATCTTTACTCGATTCTGCAGAATATCTAACCCCTTCACTTTTCCCACTCGGTCCCCAATTTTTATTCGTTGTTTCATATGAGGCATATATTTCCGTAATTCTCGATATAACTCAACTTCGTACACCAAACTTCCCTTAATTTTTCCACTAAAATCATAAATTTTCGGATTATTTCGAATCATAATTCCTTGATCTCGCACGACATCCATGGTTGGTTTTTCTTTAAAAAACCGAGCAAAATTATCGGTATTTTCTCGCCCACTTAAATCATATCCACCAATCATTTTCAAACGATCGTTTGGCGATACTCGCTGTAAATGAATCCGTTTTTTAAACGTTTGCGCCATGTCTTTCAACAATTCTCGAAAGTCGACATTTCCGGGCGAAACAAAGAAAAAAGAGTATACCTTTGATTCAAAATCTTCTCGTGATTCAAAGAAATGCATATCAAGTTTATTCTTTTCCGCTAATTCTCGTGCGGTAATCACACGTGCAAACGATTCATCCATTTTTTGCTCCCAAGCTTGCCTTTCTTCTTTTGTTAAAACCCGTTCAAACGAATATCCTTCGGTGAGCGATGGGTTTGATAATTCTCTCGTAAACGTAATCACTTTCCCCACCACTTGTTCTTTCTCTGTTTTTAACAAAACTAATTGGTACGTAGAAAAATTTTCTGCTTCTGGTAATGGCAATTGCACCATTTTATTCTTAAACAAATCCAACACTTGTAATATTTTCATCACGCAAATTGTAACGAACAAAAACCAAAAGTCGAATATTTACTTATTTTTTCTCAGTAAAATTAACTTGAATATTGTTCCATATTTTCTAAAATACGAACGCTCTAAAAAAGTTGTCCCCATAGTTTAGTGGAAAAACGCCGGTTTGCGGAACCGAAGCCCCAAGTTCGATCCTTGGTGGGGGCACCAAAAAAATTTGCCAAACAAAAGTTAAGAGGAGTACAATGAGTGTCCTCTATTTTTTATAAACATGAACCAAAATATCCAATTATCAGAAATTCGTTCTTTTCTATTAAATGCTTCTGCCAAATCATTGGCTACCAATGGTCCAGAGGGACTAAATGTCGTACCTGTATCAACGATTAAAATAACTGACAACAATCAAATTATATTAGTTGATTATTTTTTTGGAAAAACCCGTTCGAATCTACAAAATTCTACCACTTCTTCACTAGTGGCTTGGCAAGACACCATTGGATTTCAAATAAAAAGCCATCATCAGTATCAAACTAGTGGAACAATCTTTGATACCGTTTCTCAATGGGTACAGCAAAACTTCCCCGAACGAACCGTCCACGGAATAGTCGTGCTTGAACCACAAGCAATCTTTGATATTTCACTCCCCGAAAACTAAGTATTCGTTATCACGGTTCTGAAAATCTTACACTTAACAAATAAAACAACCTATTTCGCTTCTTTTTTAAAAGTTTTCATATTGGAAAATATATTTGAATTCTGCCAAACAAAAGCAGAAGGAAGACCCACTAAAACAATCAACACAAGCCCCACAATAATGGCATATTCACCCCATTTAGAATCTTCACTATCATTTTTTAACTGGTCAGGCACGGTACGATTGGTTTCTGATTTACCTGACGGAGACACTCCTTCACTTGGCGTTAAATTCTCTGTTTTTTTTACCATATTTTGAACCAACACTGAAACATCCCCCATTTTTTTAGCAACCACTGAAAAATGTGCTGTTTCTTCATTATTAAACATCTTTTCAGGATTTAAATAATTCAAATCAATAATACGATTAAGAGCTGCATTATAATTATATTCAGGGGACATAGATTGAGTGATTTTTTCTCCATCGCCACCTAGCATACTCAAAACCAAAGCCATATTCGTAGACAAACTCATAATTTGTATAATTAATATTCAATAATACATTAGGATGTTTTTCATATATTGTCAAATCTATTTATAAACCAAACACTCACGCCAAAATAAACAAAATTCCTCCCGCAATTAACGGAATAAAAACATTGTCATCAATGTAAAATCCTCGAATTTTTAACGGAAACGTTTCTGAAATCAGGGCCACACTGGAGGCCACAAAAGCTGGTATCAACGGCACAAAAAACTGAGCCGCAAACGTTCCAGCCAGAATTCCAATCAATACCCCAATAACATGTTTCCGCCGATTCCACGGCAAATTAATTCGACGCGGACTCCGAGCCCAAAATAAATGATTCAAACTATCGCCTACCGCTAAAATGAGCACTGACGCATAAGCAATTTTGGTGGGAAACAAAAAAATCGCGAGAAAAATCCCCAGTACATAATAAAACGCTCCCCGTCCAGGAAATTTTTGATCTCGTTTTCGATCAAACATTTTTAAAATATCAGAAATATACGGAATCGTTCGTTTAACCGAAATAGCCGAAATAACTAACCCAACAAACAATAATATTAACAACACCCACCAGTTTAATATTCCTGCCCACAAAGCAAAAACACACAAAAATCCAGATAAGAAATGAAAAGATTGTCGTCGAAATTCCAATTCTTTCCACCATTTTCGCAGTAATAATTCGGTATTTGGATTACTAAATATGGCGCCAATAACGCCCCCTAAAAAGATTCCACCCGCAATGTCAGACGGAAAATGAACGTTTTGATAAATTCGAGAAATCCCAATTAACACCGCAAAAAATCCCCACAAACAACCTAAGACTTTATTAGCTCGATATAACGGAATCAATAACGAAAACGATGCCGCCGTGTGCCCGGAAGGAAAACTCGCAAACGACGCCGAAACCAACGGGTCTAAGTTTTCAAATTGCAAAAACGGACGCGGAATCGCAAAAAATTGTTTGATAACCACCGTCACAATACTCGTAGTACACAACGCAAACGCCCCTGGAAGTAATTTTGAACGATTATCTTCGTTGTACCACGCTCGAAAAACCGCTCCCAATAAGAATAAAATAAAAATTCCATAAACCAGTTGCTCGGTTAATAACACCGACACATGATCAATCCACGGTCTTCGAAAATATACATCAATAAAATCAAAAACGGTGGTATCTAACAAGTACGAAATTCCATACAAAACAATCCCGAGGCCTAACCAAATTAGAATTTCTCGTTTGATAGACCACAAGTTTATAGCGGGTTTAAGCGAAAACAAATTCTGTAAATTTTCCACGAAAAGAATGATATATATTTCTCAGGAATGTACAAATCACTCCCCACATAAGCCACTCTCCCTACCGACAAAAATTAATAAAACAAAGTTGACTTTTACTTAAATTTATTATTATTTATACAAAAAAAATAATTACTTATTCAATCATGGAAGCAGAAAACAATATTGACAATATTTGTGTTTACACAGGACTGGACGGACTAAAAACCGGTTCACTAACAAAGGTAAACGCTCTAATAACAGAATTTATTAAAGTTAAAGGTGGTTTATTTGTGAGTGATTTTGATCAATGTTTAACGGAAAAAGACTTGGGCGTAATTTGTTTTAAAATATGGCTCCAAGACCTTGACAACTGGCATTATACCCCAGAAGAATTTGCCGAAATACTATTGCCCAAAGAACCATACCAAGACAATATTCTTTCTTATTACGATTTGGTTGAAAACGCCATTGGCAACCCTCAATCAACCATAAAAGAGCATGCAAATGCCCAGAAATTTTTGGAACTTTATAATGAGATTACGGAGCTATATAAACAAATTAAAATTTCTCCAACGGCTGAACTCAAAAAAGAATTTGAACTAAAAATGCTCCAGTTTGATGATTTAACCTATCAATTGGAGCCTTATTTTCAAGAATTTTTCGGAAATCAAATATTCTTTCGCCTTCGTTTTTGGTTTGAAAAAGATCACACCGTCATAAAAAACAACACCCTACAAGCGATAAAAGATGGTCATTTACAAATCAATAAAGATCTCTTTGAAATTTATAATCATTTTAAAACAAATGGGCACGAAGGAGCCATTATTACCACCAATCATATGTCAATTGTTCGAGCGGCTATAGCCGAAACGGGATTAAGAAATATATTCCCAGAAAACAATGTTCATGGCACCCAAATGCAAGGAACATTCAAAGAAAATAGCAACATTTTTACGATTGGAAAAAACGTATTTGGACCACCAGTCATCGGACCACAAAAAGCCCTTATCGCCAAACAAGCTGCTGCAACAAGAGGCCCTTTAATTTCCGCTGCCGGAGATTCTGCCCGTGCTGATGGACCGATGATTGCCGAATCACTACTTCAATCTGGAGTTGGAATAATTCCAGTACCAGCAAATGCCGATATTGAAAAAATCGCCCAAACATTCAAGAACGTTATTCAAGCCCATTTAAACTTAAAAAAAGTACCTGCAGAAATGCTCCAACGATTATGGATTTTACCGTCTACGAATTACGTAGATAGTCGAAGTCTCTAAATAACTCGCACTTCTTCCACGTAATTTTTGGCAAGGTCTCGAAACTTTGCCATTTTTTCTTCTGTTACCCCATGAAAGCGAGCAAACTGTTGGTCAAGCGTAATTTCTGGACGAAAATTTTGCAACGTATACTTTTTACATCCTTGAATCTTTCGAAGAATTTGTTCAATTTTGGCTTCATCATGAAACTCCGCAATAACCGTTGTTCGGAACTCATAATCCACGCCAGCATTTCGAATTAATTCAATTGATTTTTCAAACCGCTCCTGAGAAATATCCACGTTGGTCATTTTATCATAAATTTCCAGTGGATATTTAATATCCATCGCAAAATAGTCGACCAAATTTTGTTTGATTAAATCTTCAACCACGTTCGGATTTCCGCCATTGGTGTCTAATTTTACTAAAAATCCTTGATTTTTAATTTTTTGAATAAACGACACTAAGTCTAGCTGAACCGTTGGTTCTCCACCAGAAATAGCTACGCCGTCTAACAACCCTTTGCGCGTGTTTAAAAAATTAAAAAATTTTTCTTCTGGAATTAAATCATGACGATTTTTTTTGATAAGTTCCGGCAGTACTAACTCAGGATTATGACAATATCCACAACGAAAATTGCACCCCGCCGTAAAAATGGTGGCCGCAATTTTCCCTGGAAAATCCAACATCGTTAGGGTTTGAATTCCGCCAATCAGCATTCACAAAGTTGCTAAGAAATCAGTTATTTCATACGGTTCCGAACCACGGAAAACTTCAGTTTCTCCGTCAAAAAGAATCAAAACTGGAGCCACCGTAACGCCATGTTTTTGCACTTGTTCCAGAAAGTTTTCTTTGGTTTCATCCAAAATTTCACCCGTAAATTCCGTCAAATTTTGCGATACAAATTCTTTCATAGCCGGACACTTGGGACAGCTCGTAGTAGTAAATAAAAGATAGTTCATTGTTTAGTTGGTAAAAAAGGTAAATATGGTTCTAATATTGCGTAAAAGTAATTTATTATTAGTCCTAAAATTATTGTTCCAATTACCCCCGACAATACTCTGTTTTTTCTAACAAAAATAGATGCTTGATTATATATAAAATAGAGCCAAAAAAGAGGATTGGAATAATAAAAAAATCCCTTTTTTTCTACAATTATTTTCTTTTCTTTTTCAATAACTTCTTTTTTATCAAGAGAAAACAAATCTTTAAAATCTGTCTCTCCCATTCCTTTTAATTTTCCCAAAATATAATTCAAATCTTTAATTACATAGGAAAATATTTCTGTACCCCACAACAATTCACCTTGATAAATAGCCTCATATATACTACAGGAAACCCCATTAATAGGGTTTTTTAAATACTGTTTTTTCCCTAGTTTTGAAATATATTTTTCTAATTCTCCAAATTTTACAGATACCTTATCCGAAAAACTTTCATCTTTTTCAAATTTTTTTACTAAGTTTAGAAAATTAAATATTTCTTTCTCTACTTTTTGTTTATCCATCTTAATATTTTTCACAAAATTTTGAATTCATCGTACAGTTTTCTTCAAAATGTTGTCGAGAAAAGTGTTCTGATTTTTTTCCGGTATTAAAATGAGAAACTGGTCGGTGGTATCCCATTACACGAGTCCAAATTTCACATTTTTGTCGTTTAGAATTATCTTGAACGTTAGCGGTAGAAGTAGTTGTCATGGTGTATAAAAATTAAAAATATAATACCTTAAGAAATATGAGAACAAATCTTACATTTTTGACTCGTTTTTTGTCGTCGTGAATCATATTTATCACGAGATTCAGCATCTTCAATTGGTGCTTGTCCTAATTCTGCATCACATTTTGGACAATAGTCGTGTTCGCCTGGTAAGTATCCGTGTTTGGGACAAATTGAAAACGTTGGCGTAATAGTAATATACGGAATATGGAATTGCGTTAATACTTTTTTCACTAATTGTTTACATGATTCCGCATCCGACATTCGTTCACCCATATACAAATGAAAGACCGTTCCTCCAGTGTATTTTCCTTGTAATTTTTCTTGTAATTTAAGAGCTTCAAACGCATCATCAGAAAACTCTACGGGCAATTGTGAAGAATTTGAATAATATGGAGTGTCTGGAGTTCCCGCTTGAATAATTTCCGGGAATCGTTTCTTGTCTTCTTTGGCAAATCGGTAAGTAGTTCCTTCAGCTGGAGTGGCTTCTAGATTATACAAATTCCCGGTTTCTTCTTGAAATTCCACCAATTTATCTCGCATAAAGTCTAAAACTTTTTCCGCAAATTTTTGCCCCCATTCATCGGTGATGTCATGTTTATTTTGGGTAAAGTTTCGAATCGCTTCGTTCATTCCGTTCAACCCAATAGTTGAAAAATGACTATTTAATTTCCCCAAATACCGTTTTGTATAAGGGAACAATCCACGATCAATCCATTTTTGAATTTCTTTTCGTTTAATTTCCAAAGACGTTCGAGCCAAATACATCAAATGTTCAATTCGCGCAAAGAAAGCTTCTTCATCGCCATGATATTGGTACCCAATTCGTGGTAATGAAATTGTCACTACACCAATTGACCCCGTCATTTCAGCTGATCCGAACAATCCGCCTCCTCGAGCTAACAATTCTTTCAAATCAAGTTGCAATCGACAACACATTGATCGCACTTGCCCTGGATCTAAATCAGAGTTTAAGAAATTTTGGAAATACGGCATTCCATATTTAGCCGTCATTTCAAACAAAGGTTCCGTGTTTGGGTTTTCCCAGTCAAAATCTGGCGTAATATTGTACGTTGGAATAGGAAACGTAAACACTCGCCCTTTCGCATCCCCTTCGGTCATTACTTGAATGAAGGCTTTATTCACCACATCTCGTTCTTTTTGCAATTCTCCAAACGTATATTCAAATGGTTTTCCGCCCAACAAAAGTCGTTTATTTTTTAAATCTTCTGGACAAGTCCAATCAAGAGTCACATTCGTAAACGGAGTTTGTGTTCCCCATCGACTAGGAACATTCAAGTTAAAGACAAAACTTTGCATATTTTGCAACACATACTCGTATGTTTTTTTATCCACTAATTCCGCTAAGGCTTCTTCCGAAATATTTGGATTAATTTCTTTAATTTCTCGTTCAATTTTCAATTCATATTTTTTTACAAAAGGCGCCAAATACGTATCAAAACTAGAAAACGCTTGTGCTCCAGCCCATTCGTTTTGTAAGGTTCCTAAAAAGTTCACCATTTGTGAAACCGCCGTAGACAAGTGTTTTGGTGGATTTGATTCTGTTTTATCAGCTACCCCATTAAATCCTTCTTCCAATAACGCTCGCAAAGACCATCCCGCACAATATCCAGCAAACATATCCAAATCATGAATATGGTAGTCTCCGTTTCGATGAGCATCACCAACTTCTTGTGGATAAATATGAGACAACCAGTAATTTGCGGTAACTTTTCCAGACGTATTCAAAATCATTCCTCCCAAAGAATATCCTTGGTTAGAATTGGCATTAACACGCCAGTCTAAACGATTTAAGTATTCCGAAATAGTATTTTGCACGTTAACCACTACATTTTTATCAGACCGAGCTTGTGATCGTTTTTCTCGGTACAAAATGTATGATTTAGCGGTTTGATAGTGCCCTTCTTTGGTCAAAATTTTTTCTACCGCATCTTGAATCTGTTCTACCGATGGCACTTGTTCAGAATATTGTTCGTTTAAATAATCAACAACTCTCTGCGCAATTTCTTTCGACATTTTTTCATCTTTTCCATCAATTGCTTGAGCGGCCGCCCAAATAGCTTTTTGAATTTTTTGAGCATTAAAATCAACAATTTCACCGGTACGTTTCTGAACTTTGAAGACCATTTTTAAAAAATTTCAATTAAGACAATTAATACCACATATTGTGTTGATAACATATTAATAACACACTATATAGATGTCAAACATTTTTTTTCATTTTAAAAAAGACCCGATATTTCCAAGAAATTCAGGTCTTTTTTTCTCTGTAATTTTCCCTTAATTCAAATTTTATACAGAAAGCATATTTACCAATAATTCATATTTATCTACCGGAAGTTTAGGACCATGAAATGAACGACGAGAAATATTCTCTTCTATTTTATTATTAATAATTTTTTGAAGTTCATGCTTTTTATTTTGTGGAATATCACACATCGATAATAATTCTATAAAACTATCTGGAGTTTTAGCAAAAAAATCACTATATTTATCCCTTATAGACATCATTTTTTTATTCCCTCCTAAATATAACTCTTTCAAGTATGCATACAACATACTCATATCAACTTTATTTGTTTCGATATTAGAAAAATCAACTTTATACCCTTTTCCTTTTGTTTCAATATATCGCTGTGCCCGTTCTAACTCTTTTTTATACGGCAAAATATATACTTCTTCAACACTTTTCTTAACCGATTTAATTTTATTAGAAACAGCTAATTCTTGTACAGATGAAGCTAAATTTTCTGGCTCTGGGGTAGAAAATTCTTTCAAATACTTCTTTTTTGTCTCTGAAACCTTCACATCTTGTTCAAATTTATTTCGACTATCTCCCTCTAATTTTTCAACTATTCTTACAATTAATCGTAAATTTTCGGTAATAAATCTGTATACTTCATCTTTTGGCTTCCGAATTGATGCTGGTAATTTATCATTATCAATCTTAATCACCTCTGATACGTCTCCCATTTTTAAATAATTAAACAATATAATATATTTTATTTTTAAACAAATTAAGACAAATTGTCAAACAAAACAAAGTGCCACATTTCTCGTTGTCGAAAAATAATTTTTATATAAAATGAAAAACGATGAAAAAATTAGATATAAAAACCGTACTAACTCGAGGCGTAAACGAAGTGTTACCAAATCCTCAAAACTTAGAGAAATTGTTAAACAAGAAAAAAATCCGTGTGTATTTAGGAATCGACCCGACCGGATCACTCTTAACCCTTGGTCACGCCGTAGTACTCAAAAAATTACAACAATTTGCCGATCTTGGGCATGAAGTAATTTTACTTATCGGAAACGGAACCGTGCGAATTGGAGACCCAACCGGAAAAGATACTACTCGGCCAATGTTAACCGATGAAGCCATTGCTGAAAACTTTAAAAACTGGAAAACCCAAGCCGAAAAAGTACTCGATTTTGATAAAATTACCATTAAATACAACGGCGATTGGTTAGATAAACTGAGTTTTTCTGACATCGTCAAACTAATGGCCAAAGTAACCGTGCCACAATTAATGGAACGAGATATGTTTCAGGAACGATTAAAAAAAGGCGGAACGGTTCACGGACACGAAATTATGTATCCACTTTTGCAAGGATACGACTCGGTAGCCATGGAAGTTGATTTAGAAATTGGTGGAAGTGACCAAACCTTTAACATGCTAATGGGACGAGATTTGCTCCGAAAAATGAAAGACAAAGAGAAATATGTCTTATCGACGCCAATTATTAACGGAACTGATGGACGAAAAATGTCTAAATCGTACGGAAATTTTGTAGCGCTCAACGCCGAACCAAACGAAATGTTTGGAAAATTGATGTCGATGAAAGACGAAGAAATGGAAGCCTATTTTGAGATTTTTACCGATATTGACATAGAAGACGCTCGGCAAAAAATTGCTGACAATCCACGAAACGCCAAAGTGTTCTTAGCCCAATCAATTGTAACGTGGTTACACTCTGCTGAAGAGGCGGAAAAAGCACTAAAAAATTTCGAACAAAAATTTGTAAAAAAAGAAATTCCAGACGAAATGCCAACGGTACAAGTTTCTGCTCCAACCTTAGGAATTTTAACCCTCATCGCCGCCGAGTGTGGATTTTGTAAATCAAACGGCGAAGCCCGAAGACTCGTTACGCAAGGAGCCGTAACCTTTAACGGACAAAAAGTTACCGACCCACAAATGGAAGTTACTATTAACGGCGGAGAGATTTTACAAGTTGGAAAACGAAAATTCGCTCGGTTAGAACCATAAACCTAAACTTAATCAGCATGAAACAAGCTCAATGTACGCTTTCAGGCGAAACGTTTCAGGCTTCGGATTTGGAACAATCATTGCGCCAAAAGTTTGACTTATCTGATAATCCTACCACCGCCCCTTGGGTGCGGTTTCGAGAACTCGGGGCGTTTTGGCAGCATTGGAACTTGCACAACCGTGTTTGTGATTTAAGTGGAGAAAAAATCATTTCGGTCTTTAACGAACAATGCCCCTATCCAATCTGGCACAAAGATTTATGGATTAAAGAAAATAATCCGCCAACTGCTTCGTATGATTTTTCACGAAGTTTTTTCGAACAAGCTTGGGAGTTATTTCAACAATGCCCACTTCCACACACATTTCAATCCAAAAATGAAAACTGTGATTATACCGATGATTTCTATAACAGCAAAAATTGTTACTTATGTCATTCGGGACAAAACAATGAAGATTTAATGTATTCATACGGGTGCGATAGTGCCAAAGATTTATGTTACAGCGGACGCGCTTTTCGTTCGGAGTTAGGCGTTGATATTATCAACTCTCATCATTGTTTTGATAGTTTATATCTTCTTAGCTGCTGGAATATTTCCAACTCAGCCTTTTTGTACGATTGTCGAAATTGTAGCGATTGCTTATTTTGTTTTAATCTTCGCAACAAGCAATATTGTTTTGGAAACCAACAACTTACAAAAACCGAATTTGAAGCCAAAAAAGAACAATGGGATTTGAGTTCTCGAGCGGTGTACGATAAAGCCAAATACTTTTTTGCCGATATGATGATTCACAAAGCTTGGCATAAATTCCAAGACATTGAACACTACGAAAACGCTTCTGGAAGTTACATTTCACACGTGAAGAATTGTGAAAATTGCCACCTCCTAACCCACCACGAAGATTGTGTAAATGTGGCTTTTTCGGGCCCAAAAGCTCGGCTCTGTCTTGATTCGATTGGAACCGTTGGAGCGGAACTAGCTTACCAATGTGTTTTACCCGTTTATTCCTACTTTGTTCGTTTTTGTTCGGCGGTTAATAATTGTAAATTTTGTGATTACTCGATGTTTTTACAAAACTGCGAACATTGTTTTGGCTGTTGTGGTTTATTTGGGAAAAAATATTGTATTTTTAATAAGCAGTATTCCCCGACTGAATACGAAACCATTCGGCAAAAAATCATCGACCAAATGAAAAAAAATAACGAGTGGGGGAAATTCTTCCCAGGAAAATTTGCTCCCAATTCATACGAAGAAAGTTGGTCTAGTTTTTATTGGCCACTCAGCCAAACCGAACAACAAAAACTTGGATTTAGAACCCTTCATAAATCACCAAGAAATCACGAAAATCATTTAGATATTACGAACATTCCAGACTCGGTTACCAACTTAACCGATGAAGACGAAGCGAGTCTAAGACAACAAAGTTTTTGGGACAAGGAGTATCAACGACCATTTAAAATTTTAGGAGCAGACATAAAATTTGCTCGAAAAATGAATTGTCCCCTTCCCAACTGTTTTTATATGAATCGCATTCAAGAAAATTTTGGTTGGTTATTTTTTAATGGAAAACTAACACCAAGCCATTGTGCCAAATGCCAAAAATCAATCCAAACAAATCTACCAGCAAAGTACCACCAACGAATTTTATGTGAAGATTGTTATTTGGCGATTTTGTAATAATCTGTGAAAATTTTTACTAAAAAAATTTCTATTTATCAACACAATACCAAACAACCTATTTAGTAACACCTTTCAGCCTCGAAATAAAACCGTTAACAACTTTTGCACAAAAAGTTTCACCAGAGGCATTTGTAACTTCATACGTACCATCTTCTAGGGATTTTTCCTTAGGTTCCTCGACAGCTGCAACCGATCCCGATGAATGTCTATGATTATCACACATTTGTACTAAATGATATTTTAAAATACTTAAATTATTCTTTGTAATGTCGGTTTGATTCTATGATGTTTATATATTTTGTCAACAAATCACGAACTTGGTAAATAAGTCCGGTTTTACTCCCTTCATGAAAATCACTCAACCATTGATCTGTACAAGTTTTAATCAGTTCATAATGACTCTCTGCACCAAAATCTGTATCAAACTCCTTATTGTAAATCCATTGCCCCTCCAATATATGTAATAATTCGTGCTGATTAAGAAGCGATATATAATCATCAATAAAACGCTTTCCAATGATTTGCAAAGGACCTCCATACACCGATTGTGAAACCAATGAACCTAAAACCTGATATAAATATAAATCCCGAGCATCCCTCCGCCCAAGCATATCAGTTCGTCCGATCAAAGAATTTGGTAAATTACCAATAGTTCTATCTAATACTCCATCATCATATGCCATAATTCGTGCACCGGTTATCTCATCATGCGAAGTACAAAATGAATTTTTTTCATAAGTCACACAAGTATAAGAGGAAAATATCATAGCACTTCCCAATATCCCAGCATACTGATTATTCAATCTTCCTGGAATACAAGGCTGCAAATCTAAATCCATATCTGCATCTAATACACCAATTTTAAATAATGATTCGATAATATGTATAAGTTCTTGAGACGATTTTCTAGGAGGAAGAAGCATAGAAGAATCTGCATGAATCATCTTAAACGGAGTACTCTCAAAATTAAACTGAGAGAAAAGCAACTCTTTATGATGTTGAGACAATGGTTCTTTAAAGTGAATTTTTGCTCCAATTGGATAGAAATTTTCTGATCCCTGTCTTAGCGATTCTATCGTTTTAGAAACATTTTTTGAAATTTCGTTCATAGGTTGTAAAACCACACGCAAAGATTTTAAGCTATCTCGAACAATTAAATCATTTAAACGAAAATCACAAACAGAACTGTGAATTAAAGGTTCATTAGATAAACGTTTATTTTGGATAAAGTTTTTAAGCCCCAATTTTTTAAAAGATTCTTTACTAATACGTTTACCCGATAACCACTCTTCAAAACGATTTTTACTTTGTTCTAATAAGTGTCTTGAACATTCTCTAACTCGATTCATATCGATACCTTCTAATACATCCGCATATTCTAGGGCCATAGGAGAATCTTCTCCTAAAATTTCATTAATATGTGTTCTCAAAATTCTATTTGAAATAGACTCACAATTATCTGAGACGTTCACCCAATAATAATTTAAAAAACTTTCTTTTAACCTTCTTACCTCAGAACTAAAATCACTATATGAATATTCCGTATAAAAACTAAATAAATCTTCTAAAACCTCCATATTTTTTCTCTCCAATTCATACAAGCAAGCTTTTTCTATTATATCTACCATTTCGGGGATTAGAAAATGACCTTTATTATGTTTAATACAAAGCTGAATAACTTCACTTAGAAAACCCTGCTCATTTTGTATTTCAGGAATATAGTGAAAACTTAAAATAATATTGCTTATAACCTTGAATAAATCTATGTTTGGTTCATCTTTTATTAAAGCCGATTCCAATTCTTGTAATAACCCCGTAGTTAAAGTATCAATCTCTATACTTTTATTGAGACTTAATCCACAACTACTAAAAATTTGCCTCTTTATAGAATCCTCAACAGTTTGAACGCTTACAATTTGTTTGTTTTGAACCGATAGATTTTCCAATGAAGATTGCATTGGAGGCAATCCATCAGTTAATTCAAAATCTTCTAATCTGAATATTTTTGTTTTCTTCAAACTCATTTACCTATTTATAAAATATTAACACAAAAAGTCAATAACATACTTTACAAAAAAAACACCTTTCCGGTGTTTGGTTCTTTCTCTGGCAGGCGCGGAAGGAATCGAACCCTCGCTAAGGGCTTTGGAGACCCCTGTACTACCATTATACGACGCGCCTAAATGAGTAGCCCTCACAAGTTAACCCTTTTTCTCAAAAAGACAAATTTTTTAACGAAAAGTTTTTCAAATCAAAAAAATCCCCGTCTCAAATACGGGGAATAAAGATAAAGACGAGTCGGTCTTTACAATTTATTTTTTAAGGCTTGTACTTCAGCTAATTCCTCTAAATGTTCATCTGATTCGGCCGCAGCAAGTCGTTGTTTTTTCATTTGCTCAAACTCATTTTTAAACTTCAACGCCACTCGCATCATTTCGGTTTCGGCTTGATGAAGCACCGAACCAGCAAACGACGTTTCGGGGTTTTCTTCTGCTTCCGCCAACACATTAAAGGTTTGATAATCGGCGGCTAATTCATCCATTTTTTGTTTACTTTCGTATTCCAAAAACGCTAACCAACGGTCTACCAACTCAGCCGTTTCGGGCGACAATTCAGCTGTAGACAAATACTCCCCTACTACCATTCGTCGCACATCGGCTGGAATTTGTGTATTTTCGCCAAACCATAGTACAAATTGGCTTAATTCTGATTGCATTGTTTTATCCATTGTATTGTGGTTTAAGGTTTAATTTTCATATTCGTGGTCATAATTTGGATGCCCGCCCCTCCATGTTCAGGTTCGTGTGGTAGAGCAAAATTATTTACCCCAGGACGATCTTTTAATTCTTTTATATACCCATTTTTCATAGGCTTTCCGTCTTTAATAGCGGGTCCCATAAGTGTTATCACTTTATCTGGTGCTCCGTTTGATTTCAAATAAATCACTTTTTGTCCATCTTTTTCTTCTACTTTTTGCACAAAACACTTCAAGGTCGCATCTTTTTCTAACTGTTTAGGGAATTTAATCGAATTCAAAGCATTTACTTTTTTATATTCAATCTCAACTTGCATTCCTTTTGGACATTTCGCCAACATTTCAAATTGGTCATTCGCTTCCATATTATCCAAAGCTTTCTTTTCCATTTCTTGTTGGAAATTTTCCGTCAAAATTCGTTGGAACACATCATTTTTAGATTCAAGGGCAGACGCATTTTTAGTTACATCAACCGATTTATTTTTTAATCTTTTTACTTTCTGAGATAATAGTGACACCCCGCCATCAGATAATTTAATCTTCGAATTTAACTCGTTTATTCGTCGTTTCAATCCATCCGCAACTATTGCCTCATTTTTATTAGATTTATTCAAAGCATCATAATCAAGTTGAGCTTTATTAATATCTTTCTGATGTTTTTTGTTATCTAATGCTTCGGTTTCCCATTTTGCTAAAGTATTTTCAATCAACTCTGTAGCTTGGAAAACCTCTTTCCACATATCTTCGATAATTTTTTTGTCTTTTTTGTTAAAAGATTTAGAAGCAGAAGCAAAAGCTTTCTCTTTCGCATAAAAATCTTTAATTTTACCATATTCTGTTCCACCTTTCAACGTTGCAATTGCACCAACTTTTCCAATTGGGTCATCTAATAAATCCTTTTTTAAGGCAACTACTTTTCCAACTAATTCGTCAACTTCATCCAACACTTCACCATCATTCTGCAGAACGTCTAACTGTACCTGAACATCTGCTTCTTTGGTATATTCAGCAGTATTTCCAACCGCTTCACTATCATAATTCTGCTCAATCCAACCTTTTAGTTCAGATTGAAGTTTTCTATCCATAACTAACAATACTCCACGATGATTCCCTAAAAAATTTACAATCTTAATCAATTTATAAGAATCCGTCATTAAATCTAATTGTGTTCCATCTCCGTCTAATGGATTTACTGTAATAGAATCATTTGTATGAAATTCTTCCTCTAGTTTTTGCACTAAATCTGGTAATTCAATCTTATCTTTTGAGGCCGGTATTTTTGAATCAATAGCCTTCAAAACTTCATCAAATTTATAATTTGTTGAGTCTTCCACTAAATCTTCTTGCAATTTCGTCGAAGCAATTACATCTTTTTGTCGAGCGTGTAATTCAGTCGATTTACCAATGGCATGCAGTCCATCTCGAATAAAATCAACCCGTTTTAACGCTTCCAACATATCAACATATTCTTGTCGATGACGAGCATTAAGCGTAATACCCAAAGACGGAACCGCTAAATGCGTTCCAATACTTCCGTCGTGCCGAACCGCATTATTCAACTCTTCCCACAAATTTTTCTTGTCGTTTTCGGTTTTGGCTCCTCTAAACGCTCGTTTCAATTTATTTTCCATTCGGGTTACCCGTTTTTCGGCCGCTGATTCGATGGTATTAATTTTTTTATCTAACTCATCAAACGTGCTCGATAACTTTGGTTCTAATTTATCTTGAATTCGTTTCAGTTTGCTTCGTTTACTAATATTTCTTCCCACCCAAGTTTGTTTAAATTTCTCACTTCGGCGGTCATAACTTCTTTGCAAACCAGTCTTTTTGGACACCCAATTATTCAAAATATTTTTTCTAAACCAAGACCGATTCGTAATCACATCTTCGTTTAATTCTTTATTATATTGCCATTCAGACATCACTTTCTCTCGCGAAGCTTTTACCGACTCTCGGTACAGTTTAGCCACCGACAAAGACACTTGCGAGTTTTGTCTCATATTGTCTAAATCCAACTTGGTTCGAATTCGATCTTGTTGCAATTGTATTACTTGTTTATCCAATGCCGCCGAACTAGAATTATTGAGCGTGTTCAAATATTCTTGCGGCGATTGGTTGATAATAGACATCGTTCGTTCCCGAATCTGTCTTTGGTACCGACCAATTCTTCCGCCTTCTTTGCTCAATCCATCAACCGACGTCAAACGAGAAATACCTTCGTACGACAAATCATCGAAGATTCCTTCAAATCCTTGTCCGCCACTAGTTCCTCGTGCATCATTATACGTATCCAAAACGAGGCTCTCAGCCGAATTTGCCATATTCTCTAGTTGCTGTTCATCATGCAACACAGAATTTTGCTCATCCGCTGGATTGAGTGCATCTATCGGTCCATAACTACCAAATTGAGCCATAATTTACGTATTAAATCAGGCCATTGTATCACAATTTAAGAAAAAAAACAAGTCCTTTTTTTAAAACAAAAAAAATAACCCTACAAATACCGTTTTCGATAGTAAGCAAAGACCGCCCCATACCAGAGACCTCCAACCACAAAAGACACGGGCAAACTATCACCAATAGGAGTAAAAAACAACCAAACCAATAATCCCCCATTCGCCAACAACACCGGCCAAAGCAAATCAAAAGTTAAGAAAACGGTAAACTGTTTTCGCACCTCATACTGCAAACACAAAAACACAAACGCCGCCGACACAATCGTTGAGTACGCCGCGGCGATAATTCCGTATTGCGGTAAAAACAACACATTCAAAACCCCATTCAAAAGCAAAGCCAGAGCGTTCACTTTAAGCATATAATTTTGTCGTTTCTTCGCCACCAACGAAAAAGTAAATAATTGATTAAAAAAAGCGAAGAAAACCGTAATCGCCAACACCGATAACACCGTGTTGGCTCCCGTAACTCCAGACACCGACAAAAACTCCTTATTACTCAAAATTACCACGAGTTCGTTTGAGAATTTTTTAAGCCCCATAATAATTGGCAAAACCACGGCCAACAGTACCGTTATTGCCCACGAGAGCGTTTTATTCGCCGCTTGAACATCGGTTTCTTCCGCCGAAATTTTAGGCAAAACGGCGTGCCCAAAAAACACACTTAACGCAAACAAGGCCTCTAAAACCCTTGTCGAAACCCCGTACATTCCCACCGCCGAAGAACCTAATAAAAACGAGATTAAGAGAATATCTAACCGCAAATATAAAGTTTGCAAAATCAAGGCTAATCCAAACGGAAGCGACTCGGTGAGTAATTTTTTCCAGTACGAAAAATCAAACTGTAAACGAATTTTTACTTCTTGTCGTACAAACCACCAAACAATGCACAAAAACACAAAATTAGCCAAAACTCCCACGCCTAAGTATGAGTAAAAATCAGTTTCAGAGGTGGCATATCCGTTTTGAAACAGAGCCCAAATTCCTAATGCCAAAATAACCTTCGACAATACTAATCCGAGCGAAAACCAATGGATTTTCATCCGTGCTTGCAACACGCTACTCAACGTTCCACACAAAATAGTTAATCCCATCGACACGGCGGTTATCAATACTCCATTTTTTACCACCGCTGGATAATTCGGCACAAATCTCACCCCAATAACCGCCAGCAACATAACCACCACCACAAAGAGCAACCGAATAGAAAAAATATTACCGAAGATTTTTTGCGTCTCAAGTTGCGATTTCGATTTAGATATTTCTCGCACCGCAATGGCAAACAAACCCGCATCCGCTAAAATACCAAAAAAAGCTAAAAATTCGTACGAAGTTAGATAATTTCCGTAAAAACTCTTTCCAAACCCGGTCAAAAGCTTGACCACCACTAAACTCGCCAGGATAGTTAAAAACTTCCCTATTATTTGAGCAAATGCGTTTCCAAGAATCTTTTTTTGAGTCGCCATTATTTCGCAGGCATTGTATTGAATCGAAAAAAGAATGTAAATAGTTTCATACTTCAGACGATATTTTTAAAAAGCAAAAAAAAATTTGACCGAAAAAACAAAAGCCATAGAATTCTCTCGCTCTTTTGATAGAAAGTTTGTCGCCATCGTCTAGTGGTTAGGACGCTGGATTTTCATTCCAGAAACAGGGGTTCGATTCCCCTTGGCGATGCCAATCTAAAAAAGACAACAAAGACTTTACTTCGGTAGGGTCTTTTTTTTGTTTTGTTTCCAAAACATGCGGAATTGAATTTTCTTTCAAGGTTTCCTATTAACCGATTTCAAACTTTGCATATTCTCCTCATTCGGTTTATACTAAAATCACTTTAACTGTTAACCAACAAAAATGTCTAACAAAAAAATACTCATTACTGGTGCAAATGGCCAACTAGGACAAGTCCTCGCGGCAGAATTACGAAAAAAATATGGCGAAGAGGCCGTTTTAGTTACCGATGTACGAAAATTAGAACCACAAACGGGTAATTTTGAATACTTAGATATTTTAGACACTCATAGATTTTATGAAATAGTACAAGATTACAAAATCACCGAAATTTATAATTTGGCCGCTATTCTATCAGCCAGTGGCGAAGCAAATCCAGCCCGAACCTGGAACATTAACCTCGATGGAATGTTAAATGTCTTTGACATTGCCAAAACTTGTAAAGTCGAAAAGATTTTCCATCCTAGTTCAATCGCGGTTTTCGGTGATTCTACCCCTAAAGAAAACACGCCTCAATTTACCTCACTCGAACCATCAACCGTCTACGGAATTAGTAAAGTAACGGGTGAATTATGGTCTAAATACTATTTTGACCGTTACAGATTAGACATCCGAGCCCTTCGCTACCCAGGTGTTATTGGCTACCAAAGCCTACCAGGAGGCGGAACAACCGACTACGCCGTAGAAATTTTCCATGAAGCGCTGAAACACGGTTCGTACGAATGTTTCTTACAAAAAGACACCCGACTGCCAATGATTTATATGGACGATGTAATGAAAGCCACATTGGATATCATGGAAGCTCCGAAAGAAAAAATCAAACAACGAACGGCTTACAATTTGGCCGCTATTAGTTTTACGCCCGAAGAAATTGCCAACGAAATCAAAAAACATATTCCAGATTTCAAAATCACCTATAAACCAGATTACCGCCAAGCCATTGCCGAAAGTTGGACCGAAAGCATTGACGATTCACACGCTCGGAATGATTGGGGTTGGAAACCTGAGTTTGACTTAGCCAAAATGGTTGAAGATATGATACGTAACCTAAAAAAATAAGATGAATTTCCTCTCACAAACACTCGTAAGCGAATTAGAAACTTTGAAAGAAAACGGATTATTTAAATCTGAACGAGTCATTACAACCCCCCAAAAAGCCACCATTAAAACCACCAATGGTCAAGAAGTTTTAAACTTCTGTGCCAATAATTATCTCGGACTTTCTTCTGATCAACGCGTAATTGACGCCGCCAAAAATATTCTCGATTCGCACGGATTTGGAATGTCTTCTGTTCGGTTTATTTGTGGAACACAAGATATTCACAAACAACTTGAACAACGAATCGCACAATTTGTGGGTACTGAAGACGCAATTCTTTACGCCGCCGCTTTTGATGCCAATGGTGGTTTATTTGAACCGTTACTCGGCAAAGAAGACGCCATCATTTCCGATGCGTTGAATCATGCCTCTATCATCGACGGAATTCGACTCTGTAAAGCCGCTCGATATCGATTCAATTCAAATGATATGGAAGATTTAGAAGCCAAACTAAAAGAAGCCCGCGACAATGGTGCACAACGAATTATGATTGCGACCGATGGAGTGTTTTCAATGGACGGAGTGATTGCCCAAGTCGATAAAATCGTCGCGCTCGCCAAAAAATACGACGCGTTAGTTATGGTCGATGATTGTCATGCCACAGGGTTCGTGGGAGAAAAAGGACGTGGAAGTGCCGAACACTGTGGTGTTTTTGGAAAAGTTGATATCATCACCGGAACGTTTGGGAAAGCCCTTGGCGGTGCTTCTGGAGGGTTTACCGCTGCCAGCAAAGAAATTGTAGAAATTTTACGTCAAAAATCTCGTCCTTATTTGTTTTCAAACACTTTAGCACCTTGTATTACGGGGGCTTCATTAAAAGTATTAGACTTACTCGAAGACTCAAGTGAACAACGAGATAAAATTAAACAAAACACCGAATATTTCCGAGCAGGAATGACCAAAGCTGGATTTGATATCGTCCCAGGAACTCATCCAATTGTGCCCGTTATGCTTTATGACGCGCCACTCGCACAAAAATTTGCCGATCGATTACTCGAAGAAGGCATCTATGTCATTGGATTCTTCTACCCAGTAGTACCAAAAGGAAAAGCTCGAATCCGAACCCAAATTTCAGCGGCCCACGAAAAAGAACACCTCGATAAAGCCATTGCTGCCTTTACCAAAGTCGGAAAAGAACTCGGCGTTATTTAAGAGAACCTTTATCAAAAAAACTTACATCTGTAAGTTTTTTTTTAAACAAAAAAGTGCCTGCGTTAACGCAGGCACTTTTCTTATCATACTGGATTAATTTTAGTCTTTTGACTCTTTCGCATCCGCATCAATGATTTCTGGTTCATCATTATTAGGAATTTCTTTTTCTCCAGTTGCATCAGCCGATCGTTCTCCGGCAGCGGCTTCTGGTGTATGCCCTAATTCATGCATTTTCTTTCCAAGTTCCATCAAGGCTTGCGTCAAAGTTTCCGCTGATTTTTTCAATTCATCTACCGATTTGTTTTCATCAGCCAAATCTTTTTTTGCAACTTCTACGGCCTCTTTTACTTTTTCAGACAATTCTTTTGTTTCGTCTTTTTTCATCTCTTCGGCTTCTTTGACTGTTTTTTCTGCTTGGTAAATAGCTGAATCTAAATGATTTTTGGCTTCCATTCGTTCTTTCAATTCTTTATCTTTTTCCGCATTTTCTTCGGCATCTTTTTTCATTTTTTCAATTTCGTCATCACTCAATCCACTTGATCCTTCAATTCGAATATCTTGTTTTTTCCCCGTCGCTTTATCAATCGCTGACACACTCAAGATTCCATTAGCATCAATATCAAACGATACTTCAATTTGTGGCACTCCTCGTGGAGCCGGTGCAATTCCATCCAAAACAAATTTCCCCAGTGATTTATTCCCAGCGGCCATTTCTCGTTCTCCTTGCAATACGTGAATTTCAACTGAAGTTTGATTATCCGCATACGTTGAGAATACTTGTGATTTATTAGTTGGCACGGTCGTATTTCGTTCAATCATTGGCGTTCGAATTCCGCCCGCGGTTTCGATTCCCAACGTCAAAGGTGTTACATCAAGCAACAATACATCTTGCACATCTCCTTGCAAAACTCCCCCTTGAATCGCCGCTCCAAGCGACACTACTTCATCAGGATTTTGCCCCGCATTTGGTTTTTTTCCGAAGAATTCTTCCACCATTTTTTGTACCAATGGCATTCGTGTCATTCCTCCCACCATAATTACTTCGTTAATGTCAGACTTAGTTACGCCCGCATCTTTCATTACTTTTTCACATGGAATCAAAGACTTTTTCACCAAATCATGGGTGATTTTTTCCAAATCAGACCGAGTAATTTTTTTATTCAAATGCAATGGCCCAGATTCTCCCACAGTAACATACATCAAGTTTATTTCTGTTTCAGAAGTGGTAGAAAGTTCTTTTTTGGCTTTTTCGGCTTCTTCTCGTACCCGTTGCATCGCCATTGGATCTTTATGTAAATCTACCCCTGTTTCGTTTTGGAAATCAGTCAACAAAAATTCGATAATAGCATTATCAAAATCGTCTCCTCCAAGGTGTGTATCACCATTGGTAGCCAATACTTCAAACGTTCCGTCCGAAATCTCTAGCACGGACACATCAAAGGTTCCTCCCCCAAGATCGTACACCACTACGGTTTCATCTTTTCCTTTCTTATCAATTCCGTACGCCAACGCCGCCGCAGTTGGTTCATTAATAATTCGTTCTACGTCTAACCCGGCAATTTTACCCGCATCTCGTGTAGCTTTCCGCTGATCATCGTTAAAGTAGGCTGGCACCGTAATAACAGCCTTAGTTACAGGTGCTCCCAAATATTTTTCGGCGTCCGCTTTTAATTTTGCCAACACTTTGGCTGAAATTTCCGCTGGTTGCACGGCTTTTCCGTCAAAATTAATATCAACGGAATTGTTTCGTCCTTTTTCAAATCCAAAAGCATAGTGCTTCATTTCTTCTTCTACTTCGCTCCATTGTCGACCAATAAATCGTTTTGCCGAAGAAATGGTGTTTTTTACATTGGTCAAAGCTTGCCGTTTGGCTGGCACTCCCACCAATGTTTGGTCTCCTTTTTGAGCCACGATAGATGGAGTCGTTCGTTGTCCTTCCGCATTCGGAATTACTACGGCTTTTCCCCCTTCCATTACCGAAACACACGAATTGGTAGTTCCAAGATCAATTCCAATAATTTTACTCATGTTTTTTTAGATTAAGTTTTACTTCTGTAATTTAAAAATTAGCAGTCGGATTTTATCACTGCCAAAATTGAAAGTCAAAACTTTTTAGCAGACTTTTTAAGAGACTGCTAAAAAAATTTGCAAACCAACCAAATGACTGCTAAGATAAAAAACGAAAATTTATTAACTATTTATATAAACTATGAGTAACAAAAAATTAATTCCTATTGGTGATAACGTGATTGTTATCCCTGTTGAAGAAGAACTTACCACCGCCTCTGGTATTATTATTCCAGACAGTGTCAGCAAAGAAAAACCACGAAAAGGAAAAGTAATGGCCGTAGGAAGCGGAAAACTATTAGACAACGGAAATACTCAACCGATTCCCGTAAAAGAAGGCGACATTATTGTGTTTACCCAATACGCCCCAACCGAAATTAAAGTAAACAATCAAGAATATTACATTGTGGGTGGACACTCAATTTTGGCCATCGAAGCAGACGCCTAAATGTAGCAGAAAGAAACTCAACTCGTAAACTTAAATTATTAAACACATTAAAAAATGACTAAGACAATTAAATATGGAGACGACGCCCGAAGTGCTATTGCCCACGGCGTAAAAAAATTAGCGGATACCGTTCGAGTAACGATGGGACCAAAAGGTCGAAACGTAATTTTAGAAAAGGCTTATGGTTCACCATTAGTTACCAATGATGGAGTAACCATCGCCAAAGAAATTGAATTTGAAGACCAATACGAAAATATGGGAGCGATGCTCGCCAAAGAAGTAGCCAGCAAAACAAACGATTCCGCTGGAGACGGAACCTCGACTGCCACTATTTTAGCCGACAAATTGATTGCGGAAGGGCTTCGAAATGTAACCGCTGGAGCGAATCCAATGGCTATTAAAACCGGAATTGAAAAAGCCACTGAATTTGTAACCGAAAAATTAGCCGACATGGCCGAAGCAATTGATTCGGTAGAAAAAATCAAACAAGTAGCTGCTGTTTCAGCGCAAAACGAGGAAGTAGGAGAAATCATTGCCAATATTTTTGAAAAAATCGGAGCCGAAGGCGTAGTAACCGTTGAAGAAGGAAAAACTTCAAAACTAGAAACCAGCATTGTAGAAGGAATGCAGTTTGATTCTGGATATTTATCGCCTTACATGGTAACCAACTCAGAAACCATGACAGCCGAAGTAGAAAACGCCAAAATCCTGTTAACGGATCAAAAAGTTGAAAATCTAAAACAAATCTTACCATTATTGGAATCATTGGCACAAAGTGGCGAAAAAAACTTGGTTATCATCGCCGAAGATGTAGCCTCAGAAGCCCTCGCAACACTGATTGTCAATAAACTACGCGGGGCATTTAATGTGCTGGCCGTTAAAGCCCCTGGATTTGGTGACCGACGAAAAGAAATGTTAAAAGATTTAGCCATTCTTACGGGTGGAAATGTGATTAGTTCGGACCTAGGACAAAAACTAGAAAACGCTACCGTGGCCGATTTAGGATCAGCCCACAAAATCATTGCTACCAAAGACACCACTATGGTAGTAGACGGAAACGGAAACCCAACCGAAATTGAACATCGAGTACGAGAAATTGAAACCGCTATGGCAACGGTAAAATCAGACTACGACCGAGACAAATTAGCCGAACGACGAGCGAAATTGGCTGGCGGAGTGGCTGTAATTAAGGTCGGAGCCGCCACCGAAGTAGAACTAAAAGAACGAAAACTCCGAATTGAAGACGCTGTTTTAGCCACCAAAGCCGCCACCGAAGAAGGAGTGGTAGCCGGTGGAGGAACCGCCTTTTTACGAGCCGCTAAAATGTTGAACGAGTTAACACTCGAAAATAACGAAGAACAAGTAGGAGTAGAAATTTTGAAAAACGCCTTAGAAGCGCCTGCTCGACAAATTGCTGAAAACTCAGGGTTTGAGAGTTCGGTGGTTATTAACGAAGTATTAAAAAACGAAAACCCACAAGTTGGATTTAATGCCCTAACAGGCGAAACCGAAGACTTGGTACAAAGCGGAATTATTGATCCGAAAAAAGTAACTCGATCAGCGCTACAAAATGCCGCTTCTATTGCGGCAACTTTCTTAACAACCGAAGCCGCCATTGTAAGCAAAAAATCAGAAAACACTCCCCCTGCTATGCCCGCTGGAATGGGAGGCGGAATGCCAGGAATGGGAATGATGTAGTTACCTATTTTACAAAATATTAAAAAACTCCGAAGCCTTCGCTCTGGAGTTTTTTTTCAGATAAAATATTTAATTTATTCCGCCATCTCTAAAACACCGTCCACCACTCGCATATTATATCGTTGTTCATAGAAATTAACGGGCCGATAACTCTTTAACTTCTCTGTAATTTTTTTCGCTAAAGCCGTTTTTTCCTCAAAATCATCAATCATTTCTAATACCAAATCTCTCATCTCTCCATCAAAAATTTTAACTTCTTTTGTTTTATATTCAGCTGGTATACACATACTAGAAACTGGATCCGAAAGCAAATCAAACTCCTCTTGAGATAAAGAGCTAGAAAAGTGGAAATATTGTTGACCAACTGCAGACTCACTAGAACTACAAAGATAATTTTCACCAAAAAGTTTCTTGCTAATTTCATACATATTTGAAATAGCGGACACACAATCTTTAGCACTTTCTTGAAGACGCTTATCTAACGATAGTTCTGGTTGACCTTCTGAAAACTCCCTACTCTTTTCTGACATAATAATATTAAATAAAAAACAAAATCATTATAAAACAAATACAAGAAAAAGTCAATAAAAAACAAACAATGTCAATTTATTTAATTTTCATAGCTTTCATCTCATTATGTATCCGTTTGTAATCTGGCAAAACACCTGCTACTAACGCCCAAAATCGTGATGAGTGGTTCATTTCTTTTAAATGACAGAGTTCGTGTACAATTACATAATCCATCATTTTGGTGGGCAAAAACGCAATACGATAATTAAAATTTAAATTTCCTTTCGCCGAACAGCTCCCCCACCGAGTTTTTTGATTCCGTATGGCTACTCGATTATATGTAACCCCCATTTTTTGCGCCCAAAACTCAACTCGTGGCACAATAATGCTCCGCGCAGTTTCTTTTTGTTGTAAATAATTTGAATCAATTTTTTTTGTAACTCGCCGCTGTTTAACGCGCCGAATACTCCTCCCAAATATTTTTTTATATATTTTTTCAATCATTTTCCTGCTAATAAACTGAACCTACGCTCTCGACTCCCCCACTCGCCACAACCACAAATTTTGCAACTGTTCTTGTTGTGCTGTTCCTAATTCGTCCCATTTACTCTCAGTTAAATTTGAACGACGCTCTAATTCATTATTAACTAATAACACCAGTGGATCGACCATTAAGGCCATCGTATTAAACCCTTTTAACTTTAGCCCCGATAGAGTTTTAATTCGAGACAACGCTACGTATCCTTGCCCCGGTTCAAACGCTTTCGAAAGATCAATTTCCGCCGCATCTAACGTCATTCCTTGTGATTTATGCACGGTAATGGCCCATGCCAACCGCAAAGGCACTTGATGCACCGTGGCTTTTACCTTTCCCATTTCGTCTTCGGTTACCCAATCCATCGGTTTCGCTACAATTTCTTTTCCATCGGCAGTTTCTACAATCGGCCAACCTTCAAGGTCAAAATCGACCACTGTTCCTAAGGTTCCATTTACAAACCCTACTTCGTAATTATTTTTAATAAAAATTACCAATGCTCCGCGTTTCAACTCTAGGTGTGGTAACACCAACGATGACTGAAAAATTTTTTCGTGATAGGTTTTAGCCCCCGTTACTTTAGCAAAAAAGTTGGTTGATAAGCCAGGTAAAGCCTCTAATTTTTGATAATTTAGATCATCTACTGCCACATTATGCGTATAAAGTTTCGTAATTTCGCAACCAATATCAGGCTGATTTTCGTAGCAAGATTTTAATACATCAAACGAATCTTCTGATAAATCCGCTCGACGAATTTCGCATAACAAATCTAACAAACTTTCGTCTTCGAACCGATAAGTTTCGGTTAAATAACAAACTTTCAGCCCCAGCGATTCCCATAAATTGGTTTGGAAAATAAATCGTAGTTCGATATTTCGGCTTTTGGTAACGGGCGGTAGTTGAAAAAAATCCCCCGTTAATACCACCTGCAATCCGCCAAAGGGTTCTGTGCTTTTTTTAAACGCCCGCAACACCCGATCAATCATTTCAAAAACCGCCGGCGATAACATCGAAACTTCATCAATAATCAACACATCTAAATGCTTTAAACGCTGATGTAAATATTTTCGTCGCAACATTTTATCTAACTCA
>PDQG01000001.1 GCA_002747745.1 bacterium DOLZORAL124_38_8 | reverse complement strand
GGTCATTCTGGCTTGCCCAGAATCTCAAAAGCAGTTTTAAGAGATTCCCGCCTACGCGGGAATGAGGTTTACTCGTCAACTTGTTAACTTGTAGACTCGCCAAGAGACCCCGTCATTTTTTATACATACTTTGGACGGGGAGGAAATACGTCCTTTCCTGTCATTCTGAACTTGTTTCAGAATCTGTTTCAGATAACACCCTCTAGCCCCCTCTTAACCTAAGAGGGGGAACGTTTCGTCCAAAGAGTCTTTAAATATGACGAAATCTAAATAAAAAAGTAGAACAAAACAGCCGAAGATGCTTCGACTCGCTACCGCTCGCTCAGCAATAGTGAAAGTATTGGTCATTCTGGCTTGCCCAGAATCTCAAAAGCAGTTTTAAGAGATTCCCGCCTACGCGGGAATGAGGTTTACTCGTCAACTTGTAAACTCTTTCTCCCCCTTTTTTAAATAACCAACAAAAGGACGAAAATTGACTTATCATCACCAAAACCGCTATACTAACCGTTGATGAAAAAGTTTTTTAGCCGGTTTATCAACGCCACTGCAGTATTATGCCTTTGGTTGTGTCTACCTTTGAGCCACTCACAAGCGCACTTTCAAGACATTAGCACCACCCACCCCAACTTTCACGCGATTCAGTTTTTGCAAAGACAAAACATTGTGCAAGGATACAAAGTCGACGCTGACACCCGTATTTTCAAATCAACCCAAGCCGTCACCCGAGCGGAAGCCCTTAAAATGTTGTTGTTAGCCACCAAAAAACCGCTCAACACCAACGCCAAAACATACACCGACGTACCAAAAAAATTGTGGTCGTACCCATACATCGAAACTGCCACCAAACTCGGTATTGTCCACGGATTCCAAGACGGAAAATTCTACCCCAACACCCAAGTAACTAAAGCCGAAATGCTCAAAATGGCTTTCATGACTTTTAACGCACCGATTCATCAAACCGCCGCCGATAACGACCAGGCGAAATGGTACGAACCGTTTATCCAATTAGCCCAAAAACTAAAAATAATCACCGATACCAGTACCCCCCAACACCCCCTCAGCCGTGGCGAAGTTGCCGAAATTATTTTCCGAACGCATCACACCCAACAAAATAATTTTACCAAACCATATATCTACTCTGGAAGCGGAAAAGTCAGCCATTACGGCGGGAGTTTTCATGGAAAATCCACCGCTAACGGCGAAATTTATGACAAAAATGCCCTTACGGCCGCCCACCGCACCTTGCCGTTTAACACTCGACTCAAAGTTTGGATTGGAGACCAAAAAGATCAATACGTAATTGTCCGCATTAATGACCGTGGACCATACCACAAAAACCGAATTATTGATTTGTCTGAAAAAGCGTTTTCCGAACTCGCACCACTCAGTCAAGGCGTACTAGAAGCGAATTTTGAAGTGTACACCGACCCCAAAGAAACCATGATTGAAGTACCCGAAGCGGTTAAAAAAAAACTCTCGACCGAAAGCCAAAACATGGTCGTTCCAGAACCCGTAGCCGAAGCCCTCGAAAAAGATAATACGCCCGCATACATCACCCAAAAAGCCCCTAAAAGTTTGGAACAAGGTCCAAAAATGTTCCAAGAAAGTGTCCCACATTTGGCTGACACTTTTTTTGAAGACATCCGACTTCGTCATCCGTTTCCACAAAAAATCCGTACTGGAGAAGTCGTTATTGTGTCTGGACAAACCCGATTAGACACCCATCACCGAATCACGTTTTTCTTACAGTCAAAAAGCAACCCCAAAGCCGCCCCGTTAGAATTTACTTATCCGCTTACCGGACGACATTTTTATCTGCCCATTCCGATGCTCAAGACTGGAAAATACTCATTTGGAATGGTGTTAGACGACCAAAAAGATGCCAAAATGGCTGACTTGGAAGTTACTCCAAGCGATGTCAAACGAACGTTTCCTCGGAGTAAAAAAACATTCCAAACCACCCTCAATATCAACACCAAACCCGAAAACCAAGCCGTTGTTTTCTCTTGGCACGACACCGACCGCACGGTGCTTCACAAATTAGAATTTAGTAGTTCGAAAACCAAACGCGTGTTCCGAAGCGTTTTTTTACCGGGCAGTCTCGAATCAATCACCCTCCCGTACTCGTTTTTCCAAGAATTTAGCCAAACAAATGACCGACTCACCGTCGATTTGATGGCCGCCGAATCAAAAGACGGAACGTTTGCCAACCAACAATCAAATTGGGAAAAAGCAGGCTTCAAAAATTTTCTCGTGGCACCGTATTTTCAAGACACCGAAACAAAAGCCATTTCAATTCAAAATTTCCAACGTTTTCTTCACCAAAAAACGCCCATCGTACTACACGGAAAACGACTCGGAACAACCAAGTTTGCAGACAAAGCTTATATCAAACTGCCAAACCAACATCTGATAACCCAACCCATAAAGTTTGCCAACGACCACACGTTCTCTTTTGCTTTCCACCCAACCGACTGGGGTATGTACCAAATACAAATCATTGACCAAAACGGAAAAACCGTCTTTCATCGCGCAATATATGTAGACCCAAACAACGTTTTACCCGTTGGCCACCAAAAAAGTTTTCCGTTATTAAACACCAACAACCTCCTCACATGGACCAACCAACAACGAACCACGAACCTCCGCTCAGATAAAACATTAGACAAGTTTGCCCAACAATACGCCGAACGCCTCGCGACTGAAAATTTCCTCAGCCACACCGCCCCCAATGGACTCACCTTTCAAGCTCGTTTAAAAATGGCCCACCTCACCCAACCCACCAGTGAAAACCTTACCTTTGGAAGCACAAAAGAATTGGCTCTACAATCACTCCTCGACTCACCCGCACACACCAGCAATATGACCAACCCGCAGTGGAGCAAAGTTGGACTCGGAATGGCGAAAAACAAAAAAGGCGTGTACATTGTTCAAGTATTTCAATAAAATTTCAAAAAACGGTCAAAAATTCAACCACTAAACGGTTATTCCACAAAAAATTTTGACAAAGAAACAGAAAAAACTAATTTGGCACAGAAATTAACTAATCATTGCGTAATGTTTATCAAAATCAACTTGCGAGACGGAGAATCAGCTGATAAATTCATCAAACGATTTGGTGGATACATCAAAACAACTGGATTAGTAAAAAAATTCCGAAAAAACCGATACTTCGCCCAAGCACCAACCAAAAAGAAAATCCGAGAAGCAGCTTTATCTCGAGAAGCTAATCGAGCGGCGGCTAAACGACGACGATTCATGTCTTCATAATTTGTTTTTTCAAACAAAAAATGAATTTTATTACTTTTGTCTTATCAAAACAGTCGGTTCAATCGGCTGTTTTTTGGGCACAAAAACATCTCTCAGAATTAGAAAATCCCCAATTTGAAGCGGAGTTTTTATTGTCATCCTTACTCAAAAGGTCTATGACTGAGCTTCGTACACATCCAAAAACCGAACTTACCGTATCACAAAAAGAAACTTTTTTTCGTTGCATAAAAAAACGAAAAAAACGAATCCCCGCGGCTTATATTCTCGGCTACAAACAATGGAATGGCTATCAAATAAAAGTAAATAAAAATACGCTCATTCCACGTGATGAAACCGAGGTTTTAATCCAACATATTCAAACCGAATCACGAGATTTTACCCCCACCAAAATACTCGATCTAGGAACCGGAAGTGGTTGTATTGCCCTAGCCATGCAAGACATTTTTCCCACCAGTAAAATTGAGGCCGTCGATATTTCGGGCATGGCACTCAAAGTAGCCAAACAAAATATTCGAACACTCGCCAAATACCCCGAAAATGTTTCATTTTGGCAATCAAATTTGCTCGATAGCCTTCTTCCGAGCCAAGCGTACCAAATAATTGTGGCCAATCTGCCGTATGTTCCAACCACAACCACCATCAGCCCGGAAGTCAAACAGGAACCGCCACAGGCTATTTTTTCTGGCGATGATGGATTAAATTTGATTCGAACCTTGGCAGAACAACTCAAAACCAAAGACATTTTGTTTAAAGAATTGTGGCTTGAATTTCTCCCAGAATCAGCCGACACAATCAAACAGATTTTTGCGGAATATCAGGTTTGTTTCAAAAATGATGTCAGTGGAAAACCATTTTTTGCGTGTATAAAACCAAACCAAAATTGATTTTCCCACCCCGCAACGATACAATAAACCGTGATGAAACTAGAACGACTGGCTCAGTACAAACAATTTATCATAGTCGGGTTTGGCGTAGAAGGAAAATCCAGTGCCAAATTTTTAAGCGCCGTGTTTCCACACACCGACCAAGAAATTATTCAAACCCTTGAATCGCCATTAGAATTAAAACCCAATAGTGCCTATATCGTATCGCCAGGCATTAACCGACAAAAATTACTCGCCAACATCCCAACCAAACATTGTACGAGTAATACCGAAATTTTTTTTGAAAATGTGGCAGAATCTGACCGAAAAAAAATAATTGGTATCACCGGAACCAAAGGAAAATCAACTACGACTAAATTTTTGTATGAGTGTTTACAAACCGCCCACCAACAAGTAGCCATTGGCGGCAATTATGGTTCTCCACTGTTAGACCATTTTAAAACCATCCACCAGTTAGATTTCCTCGTGGCCGAACTATCGAGTTACCAACTGGAGTTTCTAAAAGTATCTCCTTTCTACAGCATTTTCCTAAACATTTTTGCCGACCACTTAGACCGACACGAAACGTTGGAAACTTATGCCCGCATTAAACAAAACATCTTCAATGGCACCCCGCCTGCGACCCACTGCCTAGTGCCACAAAGTAGTAGAACACAAATGATACGGCAACAACTGTGGATAAATGAATCAACCTCTCAGACTATTTTTACCCCCAGCCACCCCATTGACGCTTCGATTTTTCCAGCCGAATCCGTCTTTCAGGCGGCCCACTTCCGTGAAAACTTTGGGTGTGTCCAAAGTCTGCTAAAAATATTGGTCGGTGCTAAAACACCAGAAATTTTAAAAAAAACCGCTCAGAATTTTGTTGGATTGCCACACCGAACCGAAAAATTTGCCGAATACCACCACGTCACCTTTTATGATGATTCCATTGCAAGTAACCCCGACACCGCCACGGCCGCTATCAAAGTATTTGGTGCAAATTTAGGCGCTATTATCCTCGGAGGCTATTCTGGTGGTGGAACGTATGAAAAAACCGTTCAAACGCTTCAAAAACAGGCCCCCAAGGCCTTTGTTTGGCTTCCGGCATCAAATACCCGTTCAGAAATAATACAAACGCTTAAAACGCACCATTTCCCTGCTTCGCAAATCATTCAAGGAAACGATTTTCAAACCTTAATGCAACAAGGGTTCCCGCTCATCCCAGCCGGAAAATCTGTCATTCTTAGCCCCGGAGCCAAAAGTTATGATTCCTTCAAAAACTACCAAGACCGTGGAAAAGCTTGGCAAGAATCCGTTCACACCTACTTCGCTTAGAAGTCGCCGTCGTAAATCTTTATTTTTATTGGGTCTTCATTGGTAATAACCATTTCAGCCCCACACAAATCACATTCAATGATTTCGTCTTCTATTACGTCTGTTCGGTCAATATAGAATTTCCCGCGACAATCTGGACAATAAATATGAATCAGTTCGTTCATCTCCTATCCTTTGTATCAAATTCTGTATTTTCAGCAAATTTTTTTACCACAGAAACGTTTTGTAAAAAAAATAACCCGCTACACACGAGTTATTATTTCATCTTTATCGTATAATTGGTTCTTACCAAACGTGACACAACACTTCTCCTCCAATTTTTTTCGCTCGAGCTTCGTATCCAGTCATCACGCCTTGAGAAGTCGTTACCACTGAAATCCCTAAACCGTTCAACACTTTTCGCAAATCTTCAGATGAAGAATAAATTCGTTGTCCACATTTTGACACTCGTTCTAGATTTACTGTTTTTCCTTCCACAAACGTTACTTCTAATTTTGGGAATTTTTCAGATTCATCTTTCTTCACGTCTGCCAAGAATCCGTTCTTCTTCATTACGTTGGCAATTTCGTGTTTGATTTTAGAATACGGAGCTGACACAGAAGTTCTTCGTGCCATTTGTGCGTTTCTAATTCGTGTTAAAAAGTCTGCAATTGGATCTACCATTTTTTTGTATACTAAGTGATTATATTTATTTCTACCAAGATGATTTTCGTACTCCTGGAATTTCTCCTTTTTCCGCTAATTCTCGGAAACAACATCGAGAAATACCGAAATCACGCATATATCCTCGTGGTCGACCAGTCAACTCACATCGATTATATGCTCGAGTTCGCCATTTATCTTTTGCTTTTCGAGCTACTTTTCGTGGAGCATCATCTCCCAATGCTTTCATTCGCATTGCTCGCTCCATCATTTTTTTCTGTTTCACAACGATTGCTTTTCTTGCCATGATTTATTGTTTTTTAGCGGTTTTCTTAAAAGGGAATCCAAAAGCATCTAACAACGCTTTGGTGTGTGTTGCATCTTTTGAAGATGAAACAATAGTTACTTGTACTCCATGTACTCGAGAAGAGTTTTCTGGCACAATAGCTTCTGGGAAGACCGTAATATCAGAGAACCCAACGGTACAGTTTCCTTTATCATCAAACACATTTGGATTTTGTCCTCGGAAATCTCGAACCCGTGGATACGCCACGTTAATCATTTTGTACAAAAAGTTGTAGGCCGCATCTCCTCGTAGAGTCGCCATAATTCCCACCGGTTGTCCTTCTCGCAATTTAAAGTTAGACACAGACATTTTCGCCCGTTTTACCACTGGTTTTTGTCCAGTCAATCGAGCTACATTCTCTTCTACCATTGAAAAATCTTTCGTACCAAGCTTCTGCAAGTATGACCCCATACCTACATTTACTACTACTTTTTCAACCCGAGGAACATTCACAGGATTCTTAAGCCCTAAGTCTTTTTGCAACTGAGCTTTAATTTCGTTTACATACAAATCATACAATGGAGAATTCATATCAATCTATTTTTTAGTAGTTTTTTTAACTTTTGCCGGAGCAGAACCATCAATTGCCATTCCTGACGCTTTTGCTATTCGGACTTTTTTTCCAGCTTCATATTTATAAGCCACTTTCGTAGGTTTTCCTGATTTAGGATCTACCAACGAAACATTTGAAACATTAATTGGAGCAAAAAATTCAACTCGTTGTCCAGCTTGTCCCATTTGACCTTTCATGTGTTTCACCTTTCGGTTCACACCTTCTACTGTTACTCGTTGCTTATCTTTACTAATCTTAGTAATTACCCCAGACTGCCCTTTATCAGAACCAGTCACAACCATAACCGTATCATTAATTCGTAATTTCATGTTTATAATACCTCTGGGGCTAATGAAATAATTTTTTGGTACCCAGCCCCTCGCAATTCTCGTGCTACTGGACCAAACACCCGTGTTCCTTTTGGTTGTTTACTCTCATTGATAATCACAACCGCATTTTCATCAAATCGCAAAATAGAACCATCAGCTCTTCGGATAGGTGATTTTTGTCGCACCACCACCGCTTTTTCTACTGATTTTTTCTTTACTACTCCTCGTGGAGCGGCTTCTTTTACTGAAACTACTACCACATCTCCTACTTGAGCATATCGTCGTTTTGAACCACCCAAAACCTTAATACACATAACTTGTTTCGCTCCTGTATTATCCGCAACCGACATTCGTGACATATGTTGAATCATTTTTCTATGCTGCTTTTAAAATCCAATGTTTTCGTTTTGAGATAGGTCGAGTTTGCGTGATTTGCACTAAATCACCAACTTTCGCGGCCCCTTTTTCATCATGCACCAAGAACTTCTTTGTAACTCGGTATTGTTTTTTATATTTTGGGTGAGCCTTATAAGTATGAACTTCTACTTTAATGGTTTTCTCTCCAGAAATATTCGTCACCGTTCCTTTCTTTGTAATCATACTATTTTTCTGATAAAACTGTTTTTATTTGTGCAATATGTTTTCGCAATCCTTGCACTTTTGCTACTTCTTTTGATTGACCAGTTCGAACATGAAATCGAGCTACCGCCAAATCTCTTCTCACAGCAGCCAACTCCTTATGAAGTTGTCCCACAGTCATCACTCGCAAATCTTGAATGAATTTCATAATCTATAATTGAGTAGTAATTACTTTACATTTAACAGGCAACTTATATGCCGCTGCTTTCAAGGCTTTCACCATGTCATCTTCTGACAAACCAGCCATTTCAAAGAGAACCTTTCCTGGTCGAACTTGTGTCACCCATTTATCAGGCGCCCCTTTCCCAGAACCCATTGGAACTTCCGCTCCTTTGGCAGAAAGAATTTTGTCTGGAAACACTCGAATCCAAGTCTTTCCTCCTCGTTTTGAATACCGAGAAATAACTCGACGAGTCGCTTCTATTTGACGAGCCGTAATTTCTCCGGCTTCAAGCGATTTTAAACCAACCTTCCCAAAGGCAATCAAAGCCCCTCGAGTGGCGATTCCTTTCGACTGACTTCGCAATCGAAACTGTTTTCTAAACTTGGTTTTCTTAGGTTGAAGCATGTTTTTTTTATTCAAAAAAGCCGCCGCAATATATTGTATTCACAAATACTGTCAAGATTTTTTTTTAGTTTTAAAATGATACCCAAAAAATTTTCCGAAAAAATCATTTAGAACCACTTTTATAGCAAAAAAAATCATTCTACAAACAAAGAAAAACCAAAAGATACAATTTATCAATAAACTTTATTTATTATTTTCTTAGATGTAACCCACCTATTCATCATATGAAAAAAAGACAACAACTGCAGACTTTGCAAATTAGGTTGCACTCCCACCAAATAAATTAATGCCGCATATTCTTTAAATCGACTATAAAAATCTGTTCCGTAAAACATTTTTCCCATCTTCTTGTTTTCTAACGGTCCATCGCCATAAAAAGCATTCATTTTCTCTCTCAAAAAATCTTGATTCCCACCCTGACAAACATCAAATAACCACTCACAAGCCCCTCTCCCCATATTTTCCAAAGTTTCATGAATATAACGCAAGTTACTCACCCCATCCGCCAACTCTTGAGGCAATTCTTCTAAACTCATATCCATTGCCCCCAACGCACGCAAAGAAAGGTATTCAATAAACGCCTCATTTACATAATATGAATATTTATCGTCTTCAATTTTATTTCTTTGACACCATACATGCAAAGCTTCGTGCATAAAAGTTTGCAAAAACAAATATTTATCATTATTCGAGGCCGACAAACGTACTAAAACTTTTCTTGATGGCAAATGAGCATAACCTATAAAACCAACACCACTTACCCCAGATTCCAACTTAGAAAACACCCTATCAAAATCTGTATCCGACAAGACTAGTACATTTTCTTCATTAGGACTCCAATCTGAGATCCGCATCTTACCATAACAATTCAAAAGTTTTTCATGTCCAGATTGTATTAAAAATTGACACGTCTCTCTATCTAACCCCCCCCTCAATCAAAGAACTATTGTCTAAATGTGATTCATTATTCATAAATAAACTATAGTAGTTTTATAAAAAATGTCAACTTACAACAATCGTTGCAATGGCACAATCAAATCTTCCGCATATTGTTTTAAATTTTCTTCTGATTGAGCCTCTATGCGCACGGCAATTTTAGGCGTTGTGTTCGAACACCGCACAATTGCCCATTCATTATTTCCAAAACTAATTCGAGCTCCATCAATCGTATTCACCTGCGGGAATTTTTTTTGAATATCCGCCACAAACTGACCTAATATTTTAAACTTTTGTTCATCAGTAGTCAGAAATTTCTCCGACGTTTCTAATAACTCAGGCCAACCATCTGTTACTTCTTTTAATAGAGATGGATTATTTTCAAGCGCCTGCAAAAATCGAATCGCCGCCACCAAGGCATCATCATATCCAAAGAAGTTCTCGCCAAACATAATATGTCCACTTTGTTCTCCCCCAAACAACGCGCCTGAATTTTTCATAGCGTGCTCAATATGACTATGCCCCGTTTTACTCCAAACAACTTCACCGCCTTTGGCTTCAATTTTAGCCGCAAGCACATCACTACACATCGCATCTAAAACAATTTTTTCACGTGGATTTCGAGTCAAAAAATCAGACGCCAACACGAACAAAATCTTATCCGCATTTAAAATAGTTCCATCTGATAACACTACCCCAATTCGGTCTCCATCTCCATCGAAAGCAAACCCAAAATCAGCTTGATTTTGCTGAACTGACTGCACCAACTCAGCCAAATTTTCTGACCGCTCTGGATCGGGTTGATGATTCGGAAACGTCGTATTTAAATCACAATATAATTCATTTACTTCGTGCCCAAACGACCGCAACAAATCAGGATAAAACAACCCAGGAATGGCATTCCCTGCATCAATCACTAATTTTTTGGCTTGACTATGAGGCACATTTCGTTCGTGCAACATTTGTTTATAAGCGGGCAACAAATCAAATTTTTGGCAATTATCAACACACCCACCACGAGTTTCCGATATTTTTTCACAAACACGACATTCCGCCAACTTACGAATTTCTTGAATTTCATCCCCGCAAACAGCCCCCCATTTATCTGTTAATTTTAACCCATTATCAGCCGCTGGATTATGACTAGCAGATATTTGAATTGCCGCATCAAACCCTTCAGCAGATAAAGAAAAATAATTCATCGGCGTAGGAATAGCCCCACCAAAAACCACTTGCGCACCAGAAGATTCTAACCCCGCCACCACGGCTGGCCAAAGCTCAGGCATAGACTGACGCCCATCACCTGACACAAAAATCCGTGGAGAGTCCACATTATGTTTTGTCTTTATATGCGTAGAAAACGCTTGTGCAATCAGGAAAAACCCATCTTCATCAAAATCAACAAACGCTTCTCCTCGAATATCATAAGCACGAAAAATTTTCGGATTCAAAATCATCAACAAAATCAATTTAAAAATACGAATGTATTGTAAATAGTTGTTTCGTTTTTCCCAAAAGAAATACGACAAAAAATAAAGGTTTTTCAACTCAAACCGTTTTTTTTTATTTCAATTTGACTTTCCTACACTGGTTCATACAATCACACACGCGTTACGGGATGTAGCTCAGTTGGCTAGAGTGCACGGTTTGGGTCCGTGAGGCCGGGGGTTCGAGTCCTCTCATCCCGACCAGAGAGACAATTTACAAAATATACCTCCTTGTGAGGTATTTTTTTTAAATTGAGTTTTTGACCGCAGGTTAGAAACACTCGAACCACAAGGGGTTCGTACTTTTTTCCAAGAACGAAGTGATTGATTAAAAAATCCTAAGCAAAGCGAAGAATACTCTCATCCCGACCAGAAAAAATTCACAGAATTTTGAGTAATCCTCTCATAAAAATATGACTCTACCTAAAACCACTTCTTCCGTACTAAATCAAACACCCCACGCACCCCAACTTGCTTTAATTTAAATACGCCTCGTTTTATAAACGAATCATTCATCGACAAGCGCTGATTTTTATCTGGAGCCGTTACTGGGTTTTGCAAAAATAACCGCAATGGTTCCATTGTTTTTTGGTATGAATAATCGACTTCAGCGAATTTTTTAGCCTCAAGTGCCATTTTTTTTCCTTTTTCACACTCAAAATCTAGAATTTTACGGCACAAATCATCCGCATCTTCCACCTGCACCTCCGTTATCAAATTTTTTTCAGCCAACTCTTTGGTTATTTGCGACACCGCCGTTGACAAGACCGGTACTCCATACATCAACCATTCATTAATTCTGTTTCGAGCCCCAAAAAATCCTTCAGCATTGTTTCTATCTAAATTTATGGCCATATCAACTTGCCCATAACAGTAAATCAAATCAGCCCTATCGAGCCACCCCAAAAACACAAACCGATGAACAAATTTTGATTTTTCAATACGAGTTTTAAACGACGAAAACACCTTATTCGAAAACCCTTTTATTCCACTCCCAGTCGAAACAAAATATAAATTTTCGTCTTGTTGCATCGCTTTTTCTAATCCAGCAAACAAATTTTTTTCATCTAACCACGTATTATATGCCCCCGAAAAAAAGACAATTTTAGCCGTTTTTGGCACCCGAGTATAAATATCAAACCGCTTTCGATTGGTATCTGGTTTTTCCAAACACAGCGTTTCATTCGCATTTTGAATCGTGTACACAAAGGAATGATTTTCGGTTTCGTACCGCAACCGCCCCAAAGAGGCCAACTGCCCAAACACCGCACATCGCTGTGGATCAGACACCGTCGACATAACATCAGCCGTTTGCACCACTGCTCGTTCTCGTTGCCAAATGGCGGGTATGTACGCGTTATTTTTTTCTACAAAGGCCTGACTTTGTGCCTCAGCCATAGCCCAACCATTTAAATCAGCCCAAAACGGAACCTTTAAATTTAACTTAGAAGCAAAAAAACAAGGCATCAAATTTACTCCCACTAAAACATTCGGTTTAAAACTATTCGCAAATTTCTTTAAATTTTTCCAAAACCCTTTTTTATTTTTTTGTACATGAATCACTTCAATATCTCGACCAAAAACGGTCACTTTCCGCACCGTATTTTCCGTCGGAAACGATTCGTAAAACCGTGGTTCGTCTAACAAAATCACTCTCACAAGCCCTTCGTAATTTTTTATCACCGATAAAAACTGCCACGTTCGCAATCCAAACGCTGTTTGGTTGATAATTCCTTGTTCGGAAATAAGTGGACCAGAAGCAATAAACAATAGTTTTTGTTTCGACATATCAATCAAAGTTTAGGGCAAAAAAAACGAACCGCAAATGAATTGATATTTTCACACTTTTTTGATATAATCACCCGATACAATGAAAAAAAACACCCTTTTGGCAATCGGAATAACAAATTTGTTAGGAATGATGTTTTTCTTGTCCATCGGACAGGCTCACACCAGCCACAGTTTCAAGGTACAAGCCTCTCGAATTGTTTCGAGTGGATCCGTAGCAAAATCAAATAGCTTTACCGTTCAAACCAAAACCCTCAGCATTGGATCAAAGGGAAAATCAAGTTCGTTCAAAATAAAAAAAGCCGAACCAGAAACAGCCGTCAACCACACAGACCCAAATAATAATTCGTCTTCAAATAGTGCTATCAATCATTCTCTTCTAAATTCAAATACCACTGAACACCAAACCAATCAGGCAAAGAAAGGCGGAAACGGTGGTACCAGAATTTATAACCCTCAAGCCCTCATTCAAGGCATTATTACCACCAACAAAACAATTCAATATCAACCTAAAAAGGAAACTAAAACAACCGCAAATTCACAACCGAAGCATCCTAAAAAGGAGGCCTCAAATAAAAACAAAACCAAACCACCTGTTGCGAAAAACAAACCGTTAAAAACTGAAAAAACACAACCAAAACCCCGCCATAAAAAAACACACGCACACAAACGAATCTCAAAATCCACGGCTCAAACAAAGACCAAAGCAAAAACGGATCATAAACAAACTCCGCACAAAAACTTTGTTTTGTCGCAATCAAAAAGACGAAATTTGCATTTCACTGAACCACCGCAAAATAAAAATCACACACCAAATGAACCATTCTTACACTCCGCTCCAATTCAACCAAAAGCAAACCACTATTGTTGGCTATATCTTCTAATCGCGTTCTTCGTTGGATTCACGGCAGGAGCCATCGCCCAAGAATATCGACATCACCCCAAACATTGGTGGCAAAAAATTAAACCGTGGTTGATAAAAATTTGGAAGATTTAAAAATTTCTGGATAAAACGGTTGTAAACGAACAATTTTTAAGTGAGGAAATAATTCCTGACATTTTTTTTCATTAAACCGTTGATCATACCCTAAACACAACACATCTGGTTTTTCCTCTTGCAAAATTTGAAAAAAGTCCGCATCTGAACGCCCTAATTTCACCTTCATTTTTGAATAAAATTCTTGTTCAATTCGTTGTTTTCGTTGCCCCTCGGAAAAAACGGGTAGACGCCCTTTAATCCGTTTAACGGTTGCATCTCGAGCCACAACTACCACAAATTTATCCGCCAGTTGCGACACCTGATACAATAGGTACTGATGTCCCACATGAAAATTATCGAACGTTCCCGCCACAAACGCTTTTTGGTAGAGCATAAATTATTTTTATCGTTAAATATCTAAATTCAACACGTCCTTACTCCAAACCAGACTACATTTATTTCGAAATCTATCTAATAATTCCTGTAATTTTTTCGTTCTTTTTAATTCTTCAATAACAGGTTCTTTTCCTTCATAATGACTCTCAAACCCCTGCGTTAACACATCAAATAATTCTGCAGACTCAATATCATTATGAGTTAATTCAGCTCTAATTTTCGTTAAAAAGTCTTCTTTTACCTTATCAAAAGCAATTTCTTCTATAATTTTTTCTCGATTATTGACCATTGCTGTTGCAATATATCGTTGCCCGTTTCCTTCTTTATAAAAAGTTCGAAGACTCTCTGGTAATTTTTGCAATTCACCCGTATGCACCAAATAATACCAAATTCTTTCTGCCAAATTATCTTTGTTTTTCAAATCCACTTTAAATTCCATACTATTCGGCTTCTTCTCTATCCAACGAGGAGTTTTCTCATTTACTAATTTATCGTTTGCATATTCTCCAACTAACAACTTGGGTAAAAATAATAGTGATTGATCAGGCGACTCAGGCAAACTACCATGCAATGCATTTACATAATCTTTAATTTCTTCTGGAACAAATCGATCCTTAAATTTCCACTCTTTACTCTCAGCATTAAATTCCTTATAAAACTCTACTAAATCTTTAGCTCGTTCATAACGATCCAGTGCATATCGCTGTATGTATTCTTCAATTAAAGCGAGTAAATCTTTCTTCAACAATGGTCCCTCATGACGAGCCACCAAAGCAATGAATCGTTTTAAATCTTTTCCAAAATGAGCGGCCGTACTAGTTTCGCACTCATTTCGTAAATTTTGCCGTTCTCCTAAAAACTGCGTTTCAAACAAGAACATTGGCTTGGCGTCATCGCCTAAATACGAAACTTTCGTATTAATTGCTCGGTAAGAATCATCCGATTGAGCATTCTTATGACTCTTAATTTTAATACGGTCTTTATAATCTGAATACTTTTCTTGCTGTTGTTTTACATTTGTATCACTTAAATATTCCCCTTTCACTCTGACTTCTATTCCCAATTTATCATTCGCACAAATACACTCTAAATAATTATCTAAGTTCTCATACAATAAACTTTCAAAAGTATTTTCATCGGTATCATCAAGTAAAATTCTCCCACCAAAACCATCATCATTCCTGATGTCAGCTTTTTGTTCTATTTTTTGGATAAATTTGGCAGGACTTTTCACACGAGCTTCAACCATTTTAACCCCTCTTAAAGTATGAGTCCCATCAGCAATTGGAACTACTCCACTTTCTATTTTTCGAAACGAATGCAACGCCGTTGCATTAATCATTTCATTCATAGTCCCAGTTTTAGATTTAATATTCTCCTTAAATTTCGGAGACAAAACCTCTAATGGAAGTAAAAAATCATATTGTCCCTTAAATTTATCGCCATCTAAACCAAAAATCGTACGAATCCCTTTAATCGTATCTTGATATGCTTCCTGCGTATAATTCAAAGTAAACGCTCGTTTTAACAAACGACACGCCGTCAACTTTTGAGTATTTCTTGAGTCCGTTTGGAACATATCATGCAAGTCTGTATCAGACGAACCAACCTTAACAACCCGAAAAAAATCAAATACATCTTTTATTGATTCAAACCCTTTTTCTAATGTCTTTTCGATATTAGAAGAATATTCAAACCGCTTCTGTTTTCCATTAAACGAAGCCCAATAGCTCTGCTTCGCAAAAGTTAATAATTCATGAATCCGAGCTAATCCAGATGCATCCAATTCAAAAAACTCTTTTTTAAAAAAATCTATAAAGTCGTGCTTATTTCGAAGATACTTTTCCGAAATTCCAGCCAAATCAATCGCCGAAATTTTCTTTCCATTTCCATACGGTTTCTCCAAAGAATCTTCCGCCATATTTTTCAAGGTCGAAGTTAATTCTTCTGGCGAAATTGCATTAACCAAATTTCTTTTCCCTACCATAACTTATAAATTTCTCTAAAAAACTATTCTGGGTTGTAATTTGTCATCCACAATTTCCGCCATTCCGACAGTTTTGTTATCACAAATCACTAAGACTTTTGTGCCATTTTCAACCGTTTCTACTATTGGAAACGCCCGACCGGCCATAAAATCATTTACCCTTGATTTATTTATAACATATTTAAAAAAGTTTGTCAAAATATCTACCGGATCAACAAGCGTCTGATTTTTATCAACTGATTCAACTTCCAACGCTTGTGAAACCAACAAATTCCCCACTCTGGTCCGACGTAATTGACTACAAAGCCCTCCTCCAGCAATTTTTAACCCTAAATCACGTGCAAACGAACGCACATAGAATCCAGCTGCTACTTCTAATTCTAGTTCCACTGATTTTTCATCATTATTGACCGACAAAACCTTCCAATTCAAAATTTCGGTCGCGCGTGGTTTCACTTCCACTTCTTTCCCCGCTCGTACCAAGTCACACATTTTCTTTCCACCGACCTTTAAAGCTGAATATTTAGGAGGAATCTGCTGAATTTTTCCCGAAAAATGATTCGTCATTATATCCGAAACTTGCTCTACCGAAATATCAAAATCCGTCGTTAAAGTTTCTATTTCCGACTCCGTATCAAGTGTTTCAGAAGTTTTCCCTAGCAATATCTTGGCCACATAGGTTTTACTCGCTTTATCTAAAAACGGAATCATTTTCGTAGCTTTTCCAAACGCCACCACTAACAACCCCGTCGCAAACGGATCAAGTGTTCCCGTGTGTCCCACTCGTTTAATAGCAAGCGTTTTTCGTAATCGACCACACACATCAAAGCTCGTCCACCCAACGGGCTTATCAATCAAGAGAAATCCCGATGATTTATTGGTAAATTTAGGCATACCGCAATTATATAAAAGTTAAAAAAACGTTCTTGGTTGAGTGTAATCAATTTTCTCACGAAAACTAGTACATTTTTTTGACGATACCGAAACTTTTTTTAGAATAGGAGCGAATTTATGAAAAATTTCTCTGTCGTGGTCAACCGTTAAGCCCTCCCTTTGAAGTGAGAATTTTTCACCGAAAAAACTCGCTTCCCCGCGAGTTATTTTATTAAACCAACCAATTCAGATATGGAAAAAGCCTACAATCATTTACAACACGAAGACAAACTGTATAAGCAATGGGAACAAAGCGGTAAAATGCGAGCCAATGCCCAATCAAAAAAGAAACCATTTACTATCCCGCTTCCGCCACCAAATGTAACGGGACAACTTCATTTGGGGCACGCGGCGATGCTAGCAATTGAAGATATTTTTATTCGGTTTAAAAAAATGACCGACCACGAAGTATTGTGGATTCCTGGAACCGACCACGCGGCAATCGCCACCGAAAATGTAGTATTAAAAGCCCTTGGAAAAGCCTCTCGAGAAGAATTTAGTCGTGAGGAATTTTTAGACCACTGCCGACAATTTGCCAACGAAAAACACGACCGCATTGTCACCCAAATGAAAAAAATGGGGGCCTGGATGGATTGGAGTCGAGAATGTTACACCTTTGATGACACTCGAAGTTTTGCCGTAAACGAAATTTTCCAACAATTATACAAAGACGGACTAATTGAGCGAGGATACCGAATGATTAACTGGTCTACGGGGGCACAATCAGTAATTTCAGACGACGAACTAGAATGGGACGACAAAAAGGAACCTTTTTACTATATTCGATGCAACGAATTTGTTGTTGGAACCGTTCGACCCGAAACCAAATGTGCTGATAGTCCCGTCATGGTACACCCAACCGCAGAATACGTACGATTACAATACCAAGCTAACAACGGACACACCGAACACTTTATTGTAAGTAAAGATTGTTTTGAGAACCAAGACGAATTTAAAAAAGTGTTTTCATTACTAATTGATGATGGAACCTTTACCGTAGTTGAAACTAAAACGGGAGCCGAGTTTTCAGGACAAACATTTACCGCCCAAACCTATGCTGGCGAACGAAAATTTGTAGTAATGGCTGACAAACAAGCCATTGACCCTAGCAAAGGAACCGGAATTATGACGATTTCGGCCAATCATTCGGCCGAAGATTACGATTTAGTAAAACGACTCGGATTAAAAGAATACTTTATTCAAAAATTAGATTTTGACGGAAAAATGACCACGGTAGCTGGTGATTTAGAAGGGATTGAAGTGTTTAAGGCTCGAAAAATGTCAGGAAAGGCGATGCTCGAACAAGGGCTCCTCACCGGAATAAATAAAGAATATTCACACCGAACTCCATTCTGTTACCGATCTGGAACGGTGATCGAACCTATGGTTTCGCCCCAATGGTTTGTGATGGTTGATAAAGAATTTACTGATAAATTTACCGGAGAAACCACCACACTAAAGAAAATATTACAAAACGCCGTTCGAGAAAACCACGTAAATATCATCCCATCTCGATTTGAAAAAATGTATTTCCAATGGATTGATAATTTACAAGACTGGTGTATTTCTCGGCAAATCTGGTGGGGACACCAAATTCCTGTTTGGTACGACGAACAAGGAAACACTCATTTAGCGACCAAACAAAATATTTATCTGGCTCGGCACGGAGAATCTGAAGAAAATGCTCAAGGGCTTATCCAAGGTCAAATAGGCTCATCACTGACCGAACAAGGCAAACAAGATGCCTTGCGTTTAGCCCACGAAATGAAACAAAAACATATTACGAAGATTATTTCGTCTCCAACCGTTCGGGCGTTTGAAACTGCACAAATTGTAGCCAAAGAACTGGGAATTCCAGAATCTAATATCAAAAAATATCAAGCATTTATTTCGGCCGATTACGGAGAATTAGTAGGGCTCCCAAACACACCAGAAAATCTGAAAAAAATTGGTACGACTGGAGAAACTCCAGCCGAAGTATTCCAACGCGTACAAACCGGAATCGAATTATTAGAATCAGAACCAGACGAAAACATTTTGGTAATTTCACACCGTTCAATCATTTCTATGATGGAAACCATTCAGCAAAAACAACCAGCTGAGCAAGTCATTGAAAATAGAATTAAAAATAGTCAGTTAGAGGCGGGCAGTTTCAAAACCTACACTCGGTTCAAAGCCCCGGTTGGTAAAAATCTAAAACAAGACGAAGATACCCTTGATACCTGGTTTAGTTCAGCTTTGTGGCCAATGTCACCCCTTGGTTGGCCAAACACCGACGGCGAAGACTTTAAAAAGTTTTACCCAGCCGATATTCTCGAAACCGGATGGGATATTATCTTTTTCTGGGTCGCTCGTATGATGATGTTTGGACGCTACGCTACGGGGAAATACCCATTCCACACCACCTACCTACACGGATTAGTCTGCGACGAAAAAGGGAAGAAAATGAGTAAATCAAAAGGGAATGGAATTGATCCCATTGAAGTAATTGATGAAGTGGGAGCCGATGCCGTGCGATTAAGTTTGGTTATTGGAACCACCCCAGGAAACAATATTCCGGTAGGAAAAAAGAAAATTAAAGGCTACCGAAACTTTGTAAACAAACTTTGGAACGCCGGACGATTTGTACAAATGAAAAACGAACAAATCGGAACCCAAGATAAAAACACCCCTAATAGTTTGGCCGATAAATGGATTTTGTCTCGGTTGGCAACCGTCAGTCAAGAAGTAGCAACCGCTCTAGAAAAATACGAAATTTCTACTGCCGGAGACACCATTTACCATTTTGTTTGGGACGAATTCTGTGCTTGGTACCTCGAATGCCAAAAAGTATCAACAAACATAGAAACGCTAAACTTTGTCTTCCAAGAAATCTTAAAACTCGTCCATCCATTGTGCCCATTCGTAACCGAAACATTGTGGAAAGAACTCAAAGGAGACCAAACGGGATTATTAGTCGAACAATCATTCCCAAAAATCGACAAACGCGACCCACAAGCCGAAAAATTCTTTGCCTACACCCAAGAAATTATTACCGAAATTCGAGCTCTCAGAAACGACCAAAAACTAAACCCGAAAGAAAAAATTAACATGATTTTTGTGGGCGATTTACACCTCGATAAACAAGCGTATATCAAAGAATTAGCGGGTATTAAAGAATTAACCGTCGTGAAAAATATATCTGATGCTGAAATTCCAGCCCACAAAGCAGAAATTAAAAAAGCCAATTATTCAATTATTTTAGAAATTCCGTTTGATGAGGAAGCGGAAAAAGCAAAAAAAGCCAAAGAAATTGAAGCTATACAAAAACAAATTGCGAATCTAAAAGGACGGTTAAGCAACAAAAGCTATGTTGATAACGCTCCAGCAGCCCTCGTACAACAAACCAAAGACCAGTTAAACGCGGCCGAACAATTATTGAAAAAACTCACCCAATAAATTATGAAATTTTTATGGCTTTTGTTTACAGCTATCAGCTATATGGCGGGCGACGTATTAGCCCGCTATTATTCAGAAACACAATCTAAAAAAATACTCGTCATAACCTTATTAGTCTATTTTGTTTCATCTTATGGAATGATAAAGGGAATTCAAAATTCATCTTTATCGTGGTTTATAATTTTAGCCCCCGCCTTAACACTTTTATCAGGATTAATATTTGGACACATTCTGTTTAAAGAGTCTCTCAGCCTCGGACAATACATCGGTGGTGGAATTATCCTGACTGGAATCCTCACGGTCATTTTTTTCTCAATAAAAAACTAACGAAAGCATGATACAAAATCCTGATATCTGGAAAGAATACAAACAAAACCCATTGTCTCACAGTGCGGCACATTACTTGATGAGTATTCGTCAAATCGAAGAGCGAAAAGGATACGCCCGCCTCACAGATATTTCGTTTGACTTAAATATATCCGCTGCCAGTGCTTCACAAAGTCTCAAATCACTTCTCAATAAAAATCTCATCAAAGAAAACGAAGACAAATTTTTCCAACTCACGCCCAAAGGATTAACCCTTATTAAAGCCGTAGAAAAAACCCAAAAATTGGCACTAAAATTTTTTACTGAAATCCTCGGCGTGTCACCAGAACAAGCCGAAACCGATGCCTGTAAAATAGAACATTTATTGAGCCCCGAAACCAGCGAAAAACTGGAACAGTTTCTCAACCAATCAAACGACCACTAGTTTCAGACGAAAATCAATAAAAAAGAAAAACCTCAGTTTAAAACTGAGGTTTTTAATAAGATTTCAGAAAGAACGCCTTATCGCAAAGCTGCCATAGCTGAAGCAACTTCATCTCGCAACGCTCCAAAATCAGCCATATCTTCTTCTTTAATGGTTTTACATTTGGCTACTTTTGCCAAAACATCTAATTCTTCAATTTTTCGGAAATCAAATTCTTCTACGTCGGCCAATTTCATTCCTTCATTAAACAATGAAAGGATTGTTTTTACCATTTCGTATTGTTTTTTTGGAGAGATGTATGCATCTACTGGATCAAACGAATCTTGGTAGAGATAATCTTCTCGGATAGATTTAGCCGTTAACAAGACCAATTTTTCTCGGAAAGACAACGCTTCTGGACCAACCAATTTCACGATTTCTTCCAATTTAGATTCTTCTTGCAACAAGGCCATAGCTTGCGCTTTTACTTCTGAATGATCAGACGCTACGTTATTCTTGAAGTATTCAACCAAATTTGGTTCATACAATGAGTATGATTTCAACCAGTTGATGGCTGGGAAGTGCCGTTGGTACGACAATTTTTTATCCAACCCCCAGTATACTTTTGTCACTCGCAAAGTATTTTGAGACACTGGTTCAGACAAATCTCCCCCTGGTGGAGATACCGCTCCAATAACGGTCAAGGCTCCTTGTCGTCCATCAGACCCCAAACAATCTACTGATCCAGCTCGTTCATAGAACTCAGCGGTTTTAGACCCTAAGTAAGCTGGGTATCCTTCTTCCCCTGGCATTTCTTCTAAACGACCCGAGATTTCTCGCATCGCTTCGGCCCATCGAGAAGTAGAATCCGCCATCATCGCTACTTTGTATCCCATGTCTCGGTAGTATTCAGCAATGGTGATTCCTGTATAAATAGAGGCTTCCCGTGCCGCCACTGGCATGTTTGAAGTATTGGCGATCATTGTCGTCCGTTTCATCAAAGGTTCTCCAGTATTTGGATCAATCAAGTGTGGGAATTCTGACAATACTTCCGTCATTTCGTTTCCTCGTTCTCCACATCCTACGTACACAATCACTTGCGCATCACAGTATTTGGCCAAAGTTTGTTGTGTCACGGTTTTTCCTGACCCGAATGGTCCAGGAATACAAGCCGCCCCCCCTTGTACCAATGGGAAGAACATATCAATTGATCGTCCTCCAGTTCGCAACAAAGTATCTGGCACTCGTTTTTTCGCGAATTTTCGCGCTACCCGAATTGGCCAGAATTGTCGCATTTGCAATTCTTGCGTTTCTCCGTTTTCTAATTTAATAGTCGCAACCGTTTCAGTTACGTTAAAGTGTCCAGAGGTAATGCTTTCAACCGTTGCGTTTTTCACCCCCACTGGCACCATAATTTTATGGTTAATCAAGGTTGTTTCTTGCACGGTTCCAATCACGTCTCCTTCTGAAACTACATCACCTTTATTAACTGTAGCCACAAAATCCCATTTTTTTGTTTGGTCTAATCCGTCCGCATCAATTCCTCGGGCCAAGAATTTTCCACTTTTTTCTTCCAACACTCGCAATGGTCGTTGAATTCCGTCGTAAATAGTTTCTAATAATCCCGGTCCAAGTTCTACTGACAAGGTTTGTCCAGTCAATTTCACTGGTTCTCCAGGTCCTACTCCGGCCGTTTCTTCATACACTTGAATCGAAGCATTTCCTTCTTCCAATCGGATAACTTCTCCGACCAATCCTTCATTCCCAACACGTACCACTTCGTACATCTTGGCTGATTCCATGTTATTGGCCACAACCAATGGTCCTGACACTTTTACAATTACTGGGTTGTTTGTGCTCATATCAATATATAAGTAAATAAAATCACGCAAGATTTTTGTTGTTTCGTAAGATTTGTCAACCAAAACCGCGTTTTTCTAGTAGTTTTTTGGAAATACTTTCTCAAACAGCGTTGACGGTATTTTATGTGGGGAGAGTGTATTAAATAATTCTTCGTTTGGAACCGCAAACTGAGACACCAAAAACGCCACTTCATCAAACTCTTTTTGAGCCGCTACAGCCGCCAGTCGACACTCGGCTATTTCCCCAACACATTCAAACGGTTTCTGCCCAGCCACGCCACATAAGGCCTCAAACACTTGCTTCAAAGATGATTTCTCAAACAAGTTTTCACCAAACACCGCTATCAATTCTGCCCGTGGAACTTTGGCAGCTAACATCAAAAACACAAACGCGCATTTTGAACAATTTCCACACCAGTTCCCAGACGGAATTTCTGATTGTTTCGCGGCACTCTCTTTAAAATTTTTGTTACAACTAGCAAACAAGTTTTTAAAGTTCGGCCAACAATGTTTAGCAAACAAATCCATGATTTGCCACTCAGACAAGGGACGTAAAAGAGAAAAATACGTAATCGAATTCGTGATGGTTTGCGCAACTAAATTTTGCAAATCAGTTTCAAACTCTAATGATTTTGAGTACTGATGATTAACCGCTAAGCCATCTTTTTGCAGGTTGCCAACATTAGCCGACGCTTCGTTCGAAAGCACCACGTATTGTTTCTTTTCCAACGCCGCTGATACCAACATAATTCCCGCCCAAATCGCCGAAATTGGCACATGCCCATTCAACGCGCCTTGCTCATTCAAAGCAAACAAGGCTTTATCAATCGTTCGCGTAACGGCGTATGAACCACCCAGCAAAGGCTCGGCACAATTGAGTTGCAGCGGTTTTGGATTTACAAAAAAACTATCAAATTCTACTCCCGCCGTTTGCAATAAATAAGCCGACACCAATGAGTCTTTTCCGCCTCCAATAGGCAAAAACGCTCCGTACGAATCGATTTCAATCGGGTGCAAATCACACTCCGCTGAAAACGGAAACTCAATTTTTGAGGGGACTGGCAAATCATTCACCACAAAAAACTCTCCCAATCCGTGTCGATACGATTTCGCAAAAAAATCAGCCCACAACTTGCTGGGCACGTCCTCACTACGAGTAAACTGAATTTTTGCTGGATAAAACGCCTTGTAATACGAAATTCCCGCCATTATCCACAAAAAATACGACAATCTATCAACTAGTTCCGTATTATATTTTTTGTCCGACACTGGAAACTGAATTGTTTCTGTAAAATATTGTTGATGATCAAACGAATATTTTAACGATAAAACAAATGTTTGGTGATTAAACTCGTATGATTCGAAGAAAAAGTTTTGGTATCGTGTCATTTCAGAACAAAGTATAAATATTTTCACGTTTGAGAGAAACCTTCTTTTCACATTTTAAAGATTTCGTCATATTCAAAGTCTCACTAGACGAAAAGAAAGTATTTCCTCCCCGTCCAATGTATGTCTGAAAAATGACGGGGTCTCATTTACAATTTTACGAGAACCTCATTCCCGCACAGGCGGGAATCCCTTAAAACCGCTTTCGGATTCTGGACCAGCCAGAATGACCAGTATTTTTACTATTGCTGAGCAAGCGTTCGCGAGCCGAAGCATCTTCCACTTTTTTGTAAAACTTTTTCCTTATAACCCCTCTTAATCTCCCCTTACATTCAAGGGGAGAGACAAAGAGGAAGATTCCGAGTCAAGCTCGGAAAATTATAAAGCTATTAATTTCCCCGCACTTGATACGGGGTCTTCCTTTTCCCAAATTAACAAAAAAACCGCTTTTCAGCGGCTTTCTTTTATTTTTAAAGTTTTAACTTAGGCAACTCGTTTTGAGTTTTTTGCTACTTCAACCACCTTGTCAAAAACGGCTGGGTAGTTTACGGCCAATTCAGATAAATTTTTTCGGTCAACTTCCATTCGAGCATGCAACCATTGGTTTTTTACTTCTGAGTATCGCAACCCAGCGGCTCGCAAAGCAGTAGAAATTCGTGAAATCCACAACCGTCGGAAATCTCGTTTTTTTTGCTTTCGTCCTTTGTAAGCGTGCATTCCTGCTTTCATATACGCTTGCATTCCCAACTTAAATGTAGAATGGTTTTTTCCTCGGTATCCTTTGGTTGCTTTTCGAACTTTTTTATGTCTGTTTCGTGAAGCAACACCTCCTTTTACTCGTACCATGTGATTGAGTGGTTATTATTAGTTAAATTATCGAGACACGTTTAGCATTCGTGAAAGTGCTTGTGTGTGTCCAGCTGGAGCATCAACTCCAAGTCGAGCAAATTTCTTTTGTCGTTTAGACTTAGAACTCAACAAATGCTTTTTACAAGCTTTGGCCATTCGAAGTTTTCCTCCTCCAGAAATCTTTACCCGTTTTTTGGCAGCAGATTTAGTTTTTTGTTTCATCGACACGCAAAATAGTTAGAAAAAAATAAAATGCAAACTTTTTTTAAAAAAGTGAACGTTTAAGATTTTTTGGCTCCTTTCGCAGGCGAAATAATCGCCACTACTTGTCCACCATTTCCGTTTGGAGCCGAATCAATTTTGGAAATATCGGCCAAAGACGCCAAGAACTCTTTCATCTTTTCTAAGGCCATTGGCATATGCGCTCGTTCTCGTCCACGTAATCGCATTTGCACTCGCACGGCGTGACCATCGGTCAAAAATTTTTCGGCCAATTTTCGTTGTCGTTCTAAATCTCCTACATCAATTTTAAACGTCAACCGTACGCCTTTTTGCTCTTTTGCTTTGTTGGCTAATTTGGTTTTTTGCTCTTTCTTCTTCAATTCGTAGAGCATTTTTCCGTAATCAATAATTTTACACAACGGCGGTCGAGCATTAGGTGAAATTTCTACTAAATCAACATCGGCTTCCCGGGCTTTTTGCAACGCCGCTTCGCGCGACATAACGCCCAACATTTCGCCTTGATCATCAACCACCCGAAGTTCTGGTAATTTAATCTCTTCGTTAATTCTATGAGCCCGCCGTGTTTCTCTCGGCGTTCCTTTTTTTCGTCTCCCTTTAAATCGAACCGCTATGGTAAAAATGATTAAAAATTATTTCGTCCCGAATACTAGTGAATGGTTTGCAAAAGTCAAATACCTCCCTTTCGATATTTTACCGAATCATCTGCAAGAGATTGCGAATTAGTTCACGGTTAAACCCGTATCGCATACGAATCGGCCCCAACAAACCAATGTACCCCGAATCAAACTCGGTTTGAAAACGAGACACAACCATCCCACAACTCGACACGGCTTCGAGCAAATTTTCTTCTCCGATAAAAATTTCTACTTGGTTGTACGGCAAATTCAACTCATTCAAAAACTGAGAAAACGCTTCTCTCCCTTCTAAAATTTCTACTATTTCGGCGGCTTTTTCTGGATTTTGAGCAAACTCTGGCGCTCGCAACACGTTTGAAAGTCCCAAGAAAAACCCTCGGTTATGGTCGAGCATACAAAACCCAATATTGCCAGATAATTGTGCCGCTAAACGCAACGAATCAAACAAACTTTCTTTCGTTTTGGCACTCCGATATGCTTGCACATGTTTTTGAAACACATTCGAAATCAGTTTTCGGTCGGCCGACAAATCTTGAAACCCCCGATCGAGCAACTCATCCACAAAAAATCGGTAACCTTTTTGCGTTGGCACTTTTCCAGCTGACGTATGCGGCGATTGGATTAACCCCACGGATTCCAATAATGAAAACTCGTTGCGCACCGTTGCCGAAGACACTTTAAACTGCCCACTTTTCAGCAATTTTTGTGAGGCCACTGGTGCGGCCGATTTAGTAAAATCGTCTACTAACGCCGCCAAGATTCGCAAAGTTCTTTCTTTCATCGGTTCGTATTATACCCAAATTGTATGATGTTTCAAGATGTCTCCAATTCTAATTTCGAAGAAGTCCCTAAATCTTGTAAGGGAAGATTAGGAGGGATTATAGGAAAAAATTTTTTACAAAAAAGCAGAAGATACTTCGGCTCGCAAACACTCGCTCAGTAATAGCACATTATTTTTAAAGTATCAGTCATTCTGGCGTGTCCAGAATTCAAAGACTGTTGCTAAGAGATTCCCGCCTGCGCGGGAATGAGGTTTCTGTTCAGACTCTGGGTGTTGCCAGAGTGACAGGAAAAGGGAGACCCCGTATCGAGTACGGGGAGTTAATAGGTTTGTAACTTTCCGAGCTTGACTCGGAATCTTCGAATTCTCATAAAAAAAGACCGAAATGAAAAAGTCTTACAAAACAGCGGAAGATACTTCGGCTCGCGAATGCTCGCTCAGTAATAGTACATTATTTTTAAAGTATTGGTCATTCTGGCTTGTCCAGAATCCAAACACCCTTTTAAGAGATTCCCGCCTGCGCGGGAATGAGGGCTTGGTACTGACTTGTGAACTTACAAACTACCAAAAAAGCCCCCTTTAGGGGCTTTAAATCAACAATTTCTTCGTTATTATTTTTCACAATACATACAATTTCCGCTAGGCAAACATATATTACCTCTTCCTTTACACGATTCGTCATCAGCACAAGGACAAGCAACTCCATCATTCCTACA
>PDQG01000005.1 GCA_002747745.1 bacterium DOLZORAL124_38_8 | reverse complement strand
TTGTTTACTTCCAAATTATAACTCACTTCTGGTGTTGGTGGTTCAATACTTACCTCATCTTTGTCGTTTGCCCGTTTACCCGCCGCCATAGTTTTGGTACTAATCACATACGTATCCTCTGGCAAATTCTTTAACACTTCATGTATTTCCTTCGTTTCATACGTTTTTGCAAAAACCTCTTCCCCTCTTTTATTCGTAACCGTAATTTCAGTTTCAGTCGAATCTCCATCCGGATCATTATTCCTATTTTCTATCACCAAATTTACTTCGTTTTGAACACTCGCCACGGTTTCGGTGGTTGGCGGATTATCTACTGGTTCTGGTTGAGGCGTTGGGTCATCACCTTCACAACTCGCGAACCCAAGCGCTAAGGTTGCCAAAGCCAACGGTACGGTTTTTTTCATTCTCATTTGTCGAGGGGGTTAAGAATGTATTTGTATACCAACATACAAATATTTCAATGCAATATTATACTTTTTTCGTCAATTTGTCAAGAAATATTAAAAAAATAAACCCACCACACAGTCGACGGAGAAATCCTCCCCGACCAAGGCGTGTATAGAAAATGACGGAGGTCTCTTTACAAGTCCACAAGAACCTCATTCCCGCGGAGGCGGGAATCTCTTAAAACGGTCTTTAGATTCTGGACACACCAGAATGACTGATACTTTAAAAATAATGTACTATTGCTGAGCGAGCATTCGCGAGTCGAAGTATCTTCCGATTTTTTATAAGACTTTTTCCTTATAACCCCTCTTAATCTCCCCTTACATTAAGGGGAAAAAACTCCCTCTTTGTTTAAAGAGGGATTAAGGGAGATTTAATAGTCAGTTTTTCTTTTTTCTAACATTTTTAAGATTTCGTCATATTCAAATACTCTTTAGACGAAAAGAAAAACTCCTCCCCGTCCAAAGTGTGTACAAAAAAATGACGGAGTCTCTTTATAAGTCCACAAAAACCTCATTCCCGCGCAGGCGGGAATCTCTTAAAACGGTCTTTGAATTCTGGACACGCCAGAATGACCGATACTTAAAAAAAAATTCACTATTACTGAGCGAGCATTCGCGAGTCGAAGTATCTTCCGATTTTTTGTAAGACTTTTTCATTTCCGTCTTTTTTATTGAGAATTCGAAGATTCCGAGTCAAGCTCGGAAAGTTACAAACCTATTAACTCCCCGTACTTGATACGGGGTCTCCCTTTTCCCTTCCTAAAACCAAAATCATACGCTAATCAAGTTTTCACGGCATTTTTCCTTGCATTGTTTAGAAAAACAACTAAGTTGCCCTCGCTTTACTGATATATTTGCGTCTTTCTGGCCGAGAGCACAAACGAGTATCAGTCGACCAAAATTATTTTTTTACAGACCAAAAAGCATGAAAAAATACGAAATTATGGCCATCATTCAAAATGAGTTATCGGAAACCGAAGCTCAAACACAAGTAAAAACATCTATTCTTGAAAAAGTAAAAGAATTAGGTGGAAAAATGACGTTTGAAGATTTTTGGGGAACCCGCGGGTTTGCCTACAAAATCAACAACAAAAAATGGGGATATTACTTTGTGGGACAATTTGAAATGGAAACTGACAAGTTAGCCACTTTGAATCGAGACTTAAACATTGATACACAAATTGTACGATTCTTGATTACCAGCGTTGACAAAAAGGCACCAGCCCCAAAAAAATACGCTGATATGAAAAAAGAAAACGAAACTATGGAAAAACCAGCCGAAGAAACTAAATAATTTACCAAGTTAATATCTAACCTCATAAAAAAATGACACCAATTAGACCAAAAAAATTCATCGATCCGTTAAAATTAGCCGGAGTAACCTACGTTGATTACAAAGATTCTAAATTGTTAGCGCAATTTATTACTTACCATCGTTCTATCCAAAGCCGATTCCACACAGGAATGCCTTTGAAAAAACAAAAAAAAGTAGCCACCGCTATTAAAAACGCTCGATACATGGGATTACTTCCGTTCGTGCGATACGAAAAGTAAAAAACCATTACAAAAGAATATTTTATCAAAAGGCTCAACAAATTGTTGAGTCTTTTTGTTGTAATTAATTGTAAAAGGTGGTACAATGAAGAGAAATACAAACTTTAAAACCATGGAAAACACAAAAAAACAAACACCGGTTGCTACTCCCTCTACCCCCCCAACTCCAAAAGTAGAGTTAAACATACCAACCACTCCACCAACGAATTCTAAGAAAGATTCGGTTCCACCAGCGTCGTCTATAGCTGAGTCTTTTCAAAACTATACGCCTGATTCACTCCTGACTATTTTAAAAAATGTAACCAAATCGGCGCTGATAATAACCGCCATTTTGCAAGGATGGTTAATTATGGATTTAAACCCTCAAAACGAGTATTTATCAAAAATTAGTTTAGAAAACACTGGAAAAACCTATGCCGACAAAAAAGAAAAAGTCCAAGAATTAGAATCAGAAAAACTGAATTTAACCCAAAAAATAAACAAAATTAAAACTCAAATAGAAAAAAATGAGTTTTCGAAATTTCACGAAGAAATCAAAAATATTCGAGCACAACACATCAACTGGTTTGATAGTAAAGAAAACAATCAACTGAAGATTGGCCTCTTTGATGCGGCTGACAAAGTAAAACTATATTTCAAAAAACACGGATTCAAAGATAACCAAAACCTAATCAGTGACGGAAACGAAATTAAAATTAAAGACCAATCTATTACCCGAGAAAACGCAACTATTACGATTGAAGCCGCTCAAACTTATAAACGATTGTTCTATTTGGCGAATGAATTAACCAAACAAATGAACGCGTATCCATTCTTCAAAAATGGAACCTTGTCTGAGTTTTCACGAAATACAGACCAATCAACCGGACTTGATTCAATGGAATTCACCATTAATCTTGACCGACAAACCGAAACCGAAAAAGACCCAGCCGATATCCGGTTTGCACCTTTAAAAAAATGGCTTTCTAACTAATTTGCACGATGAATAAAACTGTACTACCAAAAAAATCTGAACACCAAAAATCTTTCCTCCTTTGGGGAACCATTCTTGGTTTAACTGTGTTATGGATTGGAATAATCATCATTCCACAAACTCTTACCGACCTAGAACAACAACAAGCACTTCATACCTTTGAACAACAAGAAAACACCCTCAACGACGAAATTATCCAACTCGAAACCACGCTTTCAAACCAACAAGCACAGTTTCAGAAAAAAGCGAGCAAATTTATCAAGTCAGAGGAACAACTCCTTCCACCAAAACTTGAAATCGAACAAATATCGAAGAGTCTCGAAGTTTACAGCCTCGTAAACCAATCGTTTAATTTATCAAGCTTGTCTTTTGGAACAACAAAAATGGATACCGACATTAACGTGGCGGTTTTACCAGTTAACATAGAATTTACCGCTTCAGAAAAAGAAGCCCGACAATTTATTCAGTACTTGCAAACCAATGTTCTTCCGTTAGGACTGGGAAACCAATCTGAAATAGCCCTCCGAAAATTCATCAAGAGTCATCCTGTACCATTGTGTACTATTCAAACCATTGATTTTACCACCCTGCAAAAAGACAACCGCACGGTTTCGAATCAAAAAAAAGTAACTCTGAATGTTAATTTTTACGGGCAACCACTCCCCAAAGAAACTCAAAAAAAATAAACCATGAATAGCACTATTAAAGCCCTTCAACAAAGCATTATTTCTGGAAACATTCCAGAAATAATTGAAGCGTGTTTTAAATATGCCCTCGAAAAAAAAGCGTCTGATATTCATATTGAGCCACTCAAGAATATTGTACGTATTCGTATTCGAATCGATGGAGAACTCGTCGTAATTGTTGAGTACCCAATTAACATTCATTCTGGGATTATTTCAAAGCTCAAGATTATGTCGAACCTAAAAATCGACGAAACACGAGTGCCACAAGATGGTCGGATTACCACCTTTGTAGGAGAAACCGAAGTTGATTTACGGGTATCAACGCTTCCAACTCCGAACGGAGAAAAAGTAGTAATGCGGATTGTCGATAAATCAAAAAAAATTCCAACCCTCCAAAGTCTTGGGTTTGTAGGAAGAAATTATAATTCTTTTTTGAGTGCCATTAAACAACCAAACGGAATTATTTTAACGTCTGGACCAACCGGGTCAGGAAAAACCACCACCATGTACTCGGCTATGTCGGTACTCAACAAACCAAATGTTAACATTATGACGTTTGAGGATCCAATTGAAAACCAAATGGAAGGACTCAATCAGAGTCAAATTCGGTCTGATATTGGCTACACCTTCGCGCAAGGACTACGAACCGCGTTACGGCAAGATCCAGACATTATTATGGTGGGAGAAATCCGAGACAAAGAAACGATCGATATTGCCATCGAGGCCTCTTTGACCGGACACTTGGTGCTCTCAACCATTCATACCAATTCGGCCATTGAAACCGTAACCCGTATTCTAAATATGGGCGTACAAGATTTCTTGCTGGTAGCCGCCGTTAATTTGATTATTGCCCAACGGTTAGCCCGACGATTGTGTCCAAAATGTAAACAAAAAACTACCCCCAGTAAAGACGCCCAAGCGGCTATTCGAGACGCCTTCAAAATATTTAAACCATACCAAGGACTTGATCCAAATATCTTCAAACACCCTCAATTTTATTGTGCCAAAGAAGGAGGGTGTGAACACTGTCAAAACAAAGGATATATCGGACGAGTTGGGCTATACGAAGTACTTACCATGTCTGAAGGACTTAAAAAAGGAATTATGGAAGGCGTTCCCGCTTTCGAACTCAAAAAAATCGCCCAAAAAGAAGGAATGGTTTCATTAGAACAAGACGGACTTATTAAAGTAATGCAGGGAATCACTTCTATTGAGGAAATATACAAATTAGTAAAAAACTAAGACCACCATGGAAAACAAAAACAACAACATTGTGTTTGATTTACAACAATCAATTCAAACCAACAAAGGCGCAAACCGACCACAATCGCTCAAAGACTGGTTTGATAAAATAAATGATTGGATGATTCGAGCTTCTGGCGTGCCACTCCAAGAACAACTCGTGTTTTTTCAATTATTATCAACGTTAGTAAATGCCGGAGTATCTTTGTTAGAATCTTTGCAATTGCTCAAATCACAAACGAATAATTTAACCCTCAAAACAATTATTGATGACGTAAAAAATGATATTGGACGAGGGTATACATTATCAAATGCGTTTCGACAACACCCATCTGTTTTTGATGAGGCCACTTGTGCTATTGTTGAAGCGGGGGAAAACTCAGGGAAATTATCAGAACTGTTAAAAGAACTCGTCAAACAAAAAGAACGAAGTTCAACGTTAAAGAAAAAAGTAAAAAGTGCCATGATGTACCCCGTAACGGTTATTTCCGTTATGATTTTATTGGGCGTTGTGATGATTGTCGTGATTGTTCCAAAACTAGAAGGCTTGTTTCAAGGAGCCGATAATTTACCGCTTCCAACCCGAATAATGATTGGAATGAGTGATTTTTTACAAAATTATTGGTACCTCTTAATAGGAGGACTCGTCGTGTTATTCTTGGGGTTCAAACAATGGCAAAAAACTCCAAGCGGACAGTCACAATTGTCCCAAATAATCCTCAAAATCCCTGTTATTGGAAACTTCGTAGTCGAGTCAACCCTCGGGCGAATCTCTCGGATTTTAGGATTCCTCATTTCAGCGGGAGTTCCTATCATTGGAAGCCTACAAATTGCTTCTGATGTAGCGGGAAACCCTATTTACAAACAACGAATCCAAATGGCTATTAATGATTTGAAACAAGGGATTGAAATTTCTGAAAACTTTTCTGATGACGAATCGTTGTTCCCTTCTATGTTTGTCCGCATGATTTCTATTGGAGAAAAAACTTCTTCACTCGGAAGCATTATGAACAAAATGGCCGATTATTATGACGAAGCCGTCGAACGAAAAATTGGGACCATCTCTAAACTCATGGAACCAATCATTGTTCTCTTTATGGCCGTTGGGGCAGTATTCTTCATCTTAGCAATTTACTTGCCAATTATGAAGCTCAACGACACCATTGGGTAAAAAACAAAAAAATTTGGCAAAAATATTTCTCCTAGTAGGCTTCTTTCGTTATGGAAGCTTACTTTTCAAATACAGGAATACTTTTCGCCGGAATCATCTTTCTTATTGATGATTTAGGCGTTCCCGTTCCCAGCACATTACTGCTTTTTTCGGCCGCTATATTCTCGGCCAAATCACCCGAATTATCTCCAGTGGTACTAATTCTGGTCAGTACGGTTTATGCCTTTTTAGGAAATTTTATCTTATTTTTATGGGGACAACGAGGCGCTCGAAAATGGCTCAAAACCCACGGACATAAATTTTTCTTACCCGAAACACGCCTCCAACGTTTTGAAGAAAAATATGTCAATACGCATTCTACCCCCGCTATTTTCCTCTCGTCGCTCATTACCAACGTCCGCCCCTTTATGTCGCTCATTGTTGGTTCGGTCGGCGTCCCACTCAAAAAATTCTTTCCAGCCTGTTTATTAGGAACGTTCTTTTGGGCGCTCGGAGTTGTATTAGCCGGATATTTTCTCGGACAACACGCCTGGGAAATAATTTGGCATAATTGGCCATGGGGAGCCGCCTGTGTCAGCGGACTATTGACTGGATTTTTACTCAAAAAATCACTCAATACTAAATAACCAAGCCTAATTTTCGCCCCACGACATTTTATTTCGAAGCGTTCGGAAGAAATGGTTTTCTTTCAACCGAATAAATTTGGCTCGTCGGGTCGCTTGGTGAATCGAAACTTTATCAGTTGGTAGCACCGAAAAGTGAATTTGCCCATCAAGCGTCATCGAAATCGAATCAAACCGCGTATCGAATTTGACGTGTAACGGTTTATCTGGTCGTAACAAAATAGGCCGATGCGACAGCCGATGTGGAGCCACCGGCGTTAATAAAATAGAATCAATCATGGGCGCAATAATCGGTCCACCCGCCGACAAAGAATAGGCGGTCGATCCAGTTGGCGTAGCAAAAATAAGCCCGTCTGATCGATACGTAGAAAGTTTTCGCCGATCACTAGTAACTTTATAATTCGTTAACCGAGACACCCCACCATGACCAAACGCCACTTCATTTAACGCGTATCCACGATGAACTTTTACACTGGATTTCGTTTTATCTTTTTTTCGCCATACAAAAGCTTTCAACAGCATTCTCACATCCACTTCGTATTTTCCTCGAAAGATTTTTTCTAGCCCTTCAAACGCTGTTTCAGGCGTTAGTTCAGACAAAAACCCGAGAGTTCCAAAATTAATCCCGAGCAACAAACCATCTTCTTTTTGCAGGGTTCGAATCATTTTTAACAAAATCCCATCTCCCCCAATGCCGATCTTTAAATCATACGCATCCGTATCTTTCATCAATGGGAACCCTTCGCCTAATAAAGACTGCGTATTCAAATCGCCATGAATGACTTTTACGCCTTTTTCCCGTAAAAAAATAAGCAATTTTTTTAGAAAAATCGTTTCTTCCTTAACCTTTTGGGGTTTACTATGCGTATAAATTGCCACCGTCCGAAATCGTCTTTTAAACCTCGCCGTCATAATATTCACACACAGCGTAAATATTCAAAAAATAAATGCAAGCCTAGACTACATTTCCAAATAATTTTCGCCCGATTCGTACTATATCAACCCCGTTTTCTAAAGCTTGTTCGTAGTCAACCGAAGTCCCCGCCGACAGTTTCCACGCTGGATTATGATCCCGTCGTAATTGATTCAGCACCGCAAATTCTTTTTGTTTTTGAAGTGCATCCGCCGAATAAGCCCCGATAGCCGACAACCCCAAAATCAAAGACGTATCGGTTATTTCGGCTAAAAATAAAGGCAATTCCTCTGGTAAAAGTCCCCCTTTTTGCGGTTCACCCGAAACATTTATTTGCAGAAAAAACTGCGGACACACCGGTTGTTGTAAGAATTTTTTTAAATGGGAAACTTTACATAAAGAATGAACGACCGAACAATGCACGGCAATATCCGCAATATTCCGAGACTGAATATTCCCGATAAAATGACAAAACTGACGGGGAATTTGTTTTTGCTTAATAACTTCAATACGGTTTTCGCCCAAAGCTAGCACACAAGATTCACGCAACAAATCCGCCTGAAACACCGCTAGTTCTGACGCAGAAAAATATTTAGTTACCGCCACCAACTGCTTATTGGCTTCTGCGACTTTTTCTAACACCGCTTGATTTAATCTCATCACTATACATTGTTTTAGAAATGAGAGATTTGTAAAGAATAGTTGCTACATCAGCCCAGAAACATACAATAAAAACCGTAAAAAACAAAAAAATGCAACAAACTATCTTTGCCATTATCCCGCTCTTTTTATTGGTATTATTAGGATTTATCCTCAAAAAACGAAACATAGGGAAAACTTGGAGCACGGTTTTCAACGAATATGTGGTAAACATCGCTTTCCCGTTCTTAATATTCTACTCACTCAACAAATATCCATTTTCGTGGAACGAATTCCTCCCACTCATTACCGCAAACTCAGCACTAATCGTAGGATTGTTTATGCTGACTATCATCATAAACCGAATATTTAACTTCGACACACAAAAGTATAAAACCCTCTTTATTTGTATTGCGTTCGGAAACATTGCCTTTCTCGGAATGCCAATTGTAACAGAACTTTACGGACCCCAAATCACCACCGAAGCCAGTATTATTACAGCCATTTATCTTTTTTGGATATTTAGCATTGGAATACTGTTTTTAGAACACCAACAGAAAAAAAATACGGCATCTTCTTGGAAAAAAATCTTCCAAAACTTAGTCCATAATCCAACATTATTAGCCATAGCCATCGGAATTACCACCAGTACGATGAACCTGAAAATCCCCGACTTTATTCAAAACTCCTTATCAATGATAAGTGCCTCAGCCACCCCTATGATATTGATAAGTATCGGACTTTTCATTGGAACATCTGACTTTAAAAAGATTTCTCACTGGAAAGAAGTAATTTTGTTTTCAATTTTCACCACGCTCATAACCCCACTGATACTCTTTGGAATTTTGTCTCTTATTGACATTCCCCACATGGCCTTCAATAGCTCCGTCATTCAAGCGGCAATGCCCCTCGCTATTACCCCATTTGCCCTCGCCGATCAATACAAATTAGATAAATCGTTTATCTCCAACAGTATTATTCTCAGCACCGTACTTTCTATACTTACAATTCCACTAGTCGCACACTTCCTAACCAAATAAGTCTTTCTCATGATTATTACAGAATTTCATTTACTCATCACACTTATCATACTGACACTTATAAATATTTTGGTTCATTTTTTTAGGAAAACCAATCAAGGAACCCCTTGGAAAGATACCAAAAAATCTATTATTAAATTTGATTCAACGCTCACAAAAACAAACGAAACTTTCAAAGATGAATTGTATCGTAATCGGAAAGAGTTAAACGACCTGAGCCGGAGTCAACGAGAAGAATTAAATGCCGCCTTACAAACCTTTCAAGAGAAACTTGAGAAAAAATTTGAACACCTAACCGCTAATTCTGAAAAACGTTTACAAGCTATTCAAACCACGGTTGAAAAACATTTGACGGAAATCCGAACCGACAATAATAAACAGCTCGAACAAGTCCGAAAAACTGTGGACGAAAAACTGCAAAAAACGCTCAACGAACGCCTGCACCAATCATTTGAATTAGTGGGAAAACAACTTGAAGCAGTTCAGTCTGGATTAGGCGAAATGAAAACACTCGCCACCGATGTGGGCGGACTCAAAAAGGTCTTGAACAATGTAAAAATGCGAGGCGGAGTCGGAGAAATCCAGTTGGAAATGCTCCTCGAACAGATTTTAGCGCCTGAACAATATGAGAAAAATGTAAAAACGAAAAAAAGTAGCAACGGCGTAGTAGAGTTTGCCGTTAAATTACCGGGCAAAGACGACACCAAGCAACACGTTTGGCTGCCCATTGATGCAAAATTTCCCAAAGACGCCTACGAACAAATGCAAACCGCACACGAAAGCGGAGACCTTGAAATCATTACCACCGCTCGTAAAAACCTACACAACACCATTAAAAAAATGGCCAAAGATATCCAAGAAAAATATCTTGACCCACCCGCTACAACGAACTTTGGAATTATGTTTTTACCGTTCGAAGGCATTTATGCCGAAGTCGTCCAATCAGCCACCTTGCTTGAAACCTTACAACGAGAACACCAAATTATTGTGACTGGGCCAAGCACCCTGGCCGCCATGCTCAATAGTTTACAAATGGGCTTCCGCACCCTCGCTATTCAAAAACGCAGCAACGAAGTCTGGAAAGTATTGGCTTCTGTTAAAAAAGAATTCGAGAATTTTGGAGGCATGATGGAAAAAGCCCAAAAAAATATTCAAACAGGACTCAATCAACTCGATACGGTTATGGGGGTTCGTACTCGTGCGATTCAGAAAAAGTTAGATAAAGTGAGCACGATTGAATCAGATAACGCACTCAAATAATTCATCTAATCAAACAAAAAAAAGGAACTTTACAAAATCTTCGAAAGAATAAAATCGACTGCCGCTGACACGTTTTGCTCTTGTATGACATGAACATTGTCATACTTTTCTGCCAGACGAATTAAATACTCCTGATAGTGTAAATATCGTTCCATATTTTGCATTTTCCTTTTGATTTTTTCTGGAGAACGATGTTGCGACTGCAAACGTGATACTTGTTGAGACTTCGGAACAGTCACCACAAAATATTCAACGTCTGCGAGTGATGATAAATAATTTGGTAAACAATGAATTCCCTCTAACACCAACGTTCGCCCCTCTTCTTTATTTCGATTAATAGCACCTTCTATTCCTGGGGCTAATATTTCTGCCTGCTTCAAAAACCCCGATAAGTCGGTCATATCATTTTCATCACAAAAATCAATCGAAGATCCTTGTAGTTCTGGTATGAGCAAAGGATCTACCGCACTTTTGATAATCTCTCGAATCGTATCGGTACCAATAAGCCGAAAATCCTCTGAATTATGAACTATTTTCTCTGACCGAAACAACGCATTCGCAATAGTTGTTTTGCCGGATCCAGGCGCGCCAGTAATTAAAATTGATTTCTTTCTCATAAAAACAAACAATCATACCGTATGAGAAAAGTCAAATTATTGTTTTTCTCCGAAAAAATAATATCCTAAAAACCGTGAAAGAAAAAAAGAAAATCGCCTTCTTTGGGACGCCAGACATTGCCGTGCCCAGCCTCAAAAAAATCTCTGCATTAGACGATTATGAAGTCGTAGCTGTGGGAGTTTTTCCTGACCGAAAAATAGGACGAAAACAAGTACTCACACCTTGCCCCGTAAAGGCCTGTGCCCAAAATTTACACTTACCCATTGTTGAATTAGCCAACAAAAAATCCCTCGAAAATATGGTGGCCACCACCGAGTTTGATCTAGGAATTGTAATTGCCTTTGGCATGATTTTTACGCCCCAAGTATTAGCCCAAAACACTTTTGTTAATGTTCATTTTTCGCTTTTACCTAAATGGCGAGGAGCTAGCCCCGTACAAGCGGCTATTTTAAACGGACAATCGCAAAGCGGTATTACTTGGCAAAAAATGGTACCCGCCCTCGATGCGGGCGACATCTTATGGCAAAAAAAATACGATATTCAAAACCAATCAACCGCCGAATTGTGGCAGTTATTTGCGGACGAAACGGCCTCACATTTTCCCACCTTTTTAAACGACTATTTTGCCAGCCAAATCACCCCTCAACCACAAAATGAAGAAGATGCTACCTTTTGTGGCAAGTTTCAAAAATCAGACGGCGAGGTTTGTTTTGCCACCAACACCGCCACCGAAATATGGCAAAAATACTTAGCATTTAACCCTTGGCCAGGAATTTTTGTAGCCACCCCTTTGGGAAACGTAAAATTAAAAGAAATTCATTTACAACCCACCCCAAATACACTCGAAGTAGTGTGCAAAAACCATTCAAAAATTTTTATTGCCACCGCACAAATCCCAGGGAAAAAAGCCCAACCAATAAAAGACATCTTGAATGGAAATCCTACTATTTTTAATACCTAGCAACGATGAAACTGGAACGAATTAAGTTTTTAGCCCAGCTAAAAACCGAATCCGAAGCGGACAATGTGCCAAATGTAACCAAAAAAAATGCCGAATTTTTACATTTTTTAACACGACTCCACAAAGCCAAATTGGTTCTCGAAATTGGAACGGCGAACGGTTACTCGACTATTTGGTTTGCCGATGCCATTGAAGAGTTTGACGGACACGTTACCACTATTGATCACTCAACGCCAAGCCGAAACTGGGCCCTAGAAAATTTTAAAAAGGTCGGACTCGAAGACCGAATTACTTCTATTTTTGGACGAGCCCAAGAAGTGCTTCCTACTTTAGACCAAAAATTTGATGTAATTTTTATCGATGCCATTAAAAAATCCTACGCTGAGTTTTGGCAATTATGCAAACCACTCATGCACGACAACACGTTAATCATTGTAGATGATGTGTTAAAATTCCCAGTCAAAACCAAAAGTTTCCACGAAGCCATTGCCAACGAAACCGACTACCAAGCGGTTATTGTACCAACTGACGAAGATGACGGCATAATGCTGATCCAAAAAGGCGACAACACGGGCTTTTACACCAACCAAAAGTAGAAAAGATATAAACCCACAAAACACTTAAAACTTCAACCTCAATGGCTGGAGTTTTTTATTTATTTGTGCTAAAATGCCCTGATAACTTTGAAAAAATTAAAAAACGATGAGTTTACAAACAATACAAGCCTTACACCGAGCCAAACACGCGCATAAACAAACCACTCGGAAACAAATCGCCCAAGTATTTGCTCACAAACACAATCAACAACGGCAATTTTTACGACTCAAAAAAAAGCGACCACTCTGGAAAGAATTGGCCATTTTGGCTACGACGTCATTATCAATTTGGGGCATCAGTCACGTAGGACTTAACTTTTCGGCCTATGCACAAATCGCCGAGTTTAAAACCAAACAATTAACGGCGAATCTTTTTACCAAACCAACCCCCAAACCAGTAAAAATAATGAAAAAAGTGGGCGTAAAAAGAGCCACCATCAAAAAAACACCCGAAAGTGTTTTTACCTCAGTAATTGGAGATTTAAAAGTTTACCCATCGGATAACCGAATCGTCTTACCACGGATTGGAAAAAATGTTCCACTAGTAGAAGTTGAAGCCAAAAAAAATTGGCACGCGCTAGAGACCAATATCCAAAAAGGACTTCAAAATGGAGTCGTGGTACACCCTATCAGCCATCATCCTGGAAACTTTGGAAACTTCTTTTTGACCGGACATTCATCGTACTACAAATGGGACCCAGGACGATACAAAGATGTGTTTGCCTTATTACACGAATTAAAAGAAGGCGACACCGTTGATGTTTATTGGAGCGGAAAAAAATACACCTATAAACTAGATGAAAGCCGAGTTATTCCCCCCACCGAAGTGTCAGTGTTAGATCAACCAACCGACCAAAAAATCATCACCCTAATGACTTGCACCCCGATTGGAACCAACACGAACCGACTCATTTGGACCGGAAAACTTATCAAGGTAGAATAAACAAAAACCGCTCGCTTGAGCGGTTTTTTGTTATAAATTTAACCTAAAATAATCGTAAAGCTTGTATTTCAGCTTGTTTTTGCGCCTCTGTAAGTTTTATTTTTCGCCATTCATTATCTTTCCCTAACACCAACTCGTTATCAGCTCTGCTAACAAATTCATACAACTCTTGGTCCGACAAACTAACAATAATATCTTTCCGAAATTTACGCAGAGACAAATCAAACGAAGGATATTTATCCCGTAAATCTTTAATTTCGTATTCGTCGCCTAAAAAATCAAACTTTTCCGCTCTGCTTAAATCTTTAACCACAATTTTTCCCGATAAAATATTTTCGGCGTTTATTCTGGCGTCAACTATTGGTGTATCTGATGAAATTTCCGATACAACCAAATTTTTAGAATCTGGCATCTCATTCGCAATAGGGTTCTGAATTACCGAACAACCACTCAAAAAAACAAGCAAGGACAAAAACGTTCCTAATTTTTGCATTATTTAATTTCTAATAATTCCACTTCAAACACCAAAGTAGAATTAGCTGGAATACCTGGCAAAGCCATATTTCCGTAAGCCAACTCTGGCGCGATGGTTAATTTCCGTCGTTCCCCTACTTTCATTCCTTCTACTCCTTGATCCCAACCTTTAATTACTTGTCCCGCTCCTAAATTAAATTCAAATGGCACCTTGCGGTCAACGGAAGAATCAAATTTTGTTCCATCAGTAAGCGTTCCAACGTAGTGTACGACTACTTTATCTCCAACCTTCGCCTTCTTTCCACCTTTGGTGTCTTGCAATACTTCAATTTTTAATGGTTCTGATTTTTTTACTTCCATTGATTCTGTGTTGGTTGATACCACTTCATTTTTAATTTCAGATTGAACTGGTTTTTCTTGTTTTGGCATACAAGCCGTGGTTAACAACCCCATTAATAATACGACAAATAGTTGTTTCATAAATTTATTTATTAAAAAATACCTTAATAAAATTTTAAAGATGAATATAGAATGGTCAAACAAAGTAATTTAATCTATTTCGTTCGATAGTTTTAAAAAATGTTCTGTCATTCTGGCTTGTCCAGAATCCAAAAACACTTCTAAAAGATTCCCACCTCCGTGGGAACGAGGTTTTTGCGCGAATTTATTTACCTCTGTTCGGAAACAGGCATTAAAAACAAAAAAAACACCCATCTGCTAATCCTGAAGGGTGTTTTTATAAATGAATGTCGGGACTACCGACGCTCAAAGCCATGCTCTGGAAATCTTTTTAACCGCATTTCCTCGTTCGGCATCCATATGTAGAAATAAATTGACTTTTTAAGTAAAAGAATTTAATCTACGGACTGTTGGTTTACTTGATAAACAAAAACCACTTTCTTGATTTATAATTCGTATAATTCTTGGAAAGGATCCGGACAAAAATGAAATAACTCTTACCTCATTCATTTTGTTTGGATTTTTTTATTCGCTTGTTGTTGTCCGACTTATTTTTGGTTGGCTTTTAAAAACTCAATCTATGAGCGCGAGTTAAAAACAAGGTTGATATTAAAATCAGGAAAACTGATTGGGAATAAAAAGGTTTTTATAGGGTTTACAAGATTTTTCAATAAAACGGCTCTTGCGAGTTAGATTAGCGGCTTAAAGATGGGAAGAGGATGGATTCATACCGAGCATAAACTCAGTATCAAAGAATCACAGATCTCAAGATTAAGTCGTTAATTACAAAATCGTAACAGTCGTCTTATCCAGAAAAAATCCCGAAAACAGCCAATCTCACGCGTTTTATTGGCATGCGTCCATAAGGGTTACTCACGGGGCACGTCATCGCACAGCGGAGAGTGGTTGAATCTACTTGGAAAAGAACCAAATAAACTCAATACTCTCTCACTAGTAGGTGAAATCTTATATGTTTCTGTTGATTTGAAAGATCTAAGAGGGGAACAAGTTCTACTAGAGAAGGAAGGAATTATTCGCCTTTGCGTCATCGCAGCCTCTTTTTCGAACTGTTCATGTCATTATATGCAAACTTCACTCCTTTGTCAAAACTTTTTTCACACTTTTTTACAAAACCACTAAAAAACGGCTTGAATAGTGGGTTTTTAATGTTTAATCACCCCTAGCCCCTCTTTATAAAAAGAGGGGAAATAAAATTTCTCCCCCTTTGTTTAAAGGGGGATTCAGGGGGATTTAAATATTTTATATTTTTTTGTATTATTTGTTTGTTATGAAAAATAATACATATGTGCCATATTTTTTGTCTTATAATAAAGATTTAAAGACTCGTGCACGTAAAATGAGAAATAATCCAACTGATGCAGAAAAAAGAATGTGGGATTTGTTGCGAAGTGGAAAATTAAATTCGGTACGATTTTTGAGGCAGAAAATTATTGGGAACTATATTGCAGATTTTTACTGTGCGTCTCAAAAAATAATTATTGAAGTTGATGGTAGTGGACATAATAGTGATGAAACAAAAGAGTATGACAAAATTAGAACCCAGTTTTTTAACAATTTAGGAATTAAAGTTGTTCGATTTTGGAATACAGATGTGTTAACAAATCCTGAAGGGGTTTATGAGAAAATCTTAGAAGAAATTGATAAATAAATTTTTAATAAGCTGACTCCAAACTTTTGCAAAATATAAGGGAGATTCTGTGTCAAACATAAAAAAGTATTAAACCCCAAACTTGATTTGGAAGTTTCCTTTTTGTTTACAACAACCCTCTATCAATTTTGTTCTTCAATTTTCCCCCTTTCAGCAATTTCCCCCATCCAAGCGCAAAACCATCATATTTTACCACTACCGCATTTTGAAATTGACTATCCACATTCAACTCATCCAATTGAGACGGTTCCAACATCAAATCATAGCCATCTAAATATTTCTGAACTTGTTCCTTGGTAAGTTCAACCCTATTTTTCGTAATCAAAACTCCAAACCGTTGTACAAATTCAGGCGTAATATTGCCATGAGCATCAAGCAACTTAAGCCCCACTCGTTGATACTTATTCTTTTTAGCAAACGATAACGCCCCAGAATTCGTCAAAAACACTTCGCCATTTTTGTTGGCTAAAATCAGTCGTTTAAATTCATCACGTGGTATCCCAAAACTTTTATGCCATCGCACAATTAATTCAGCCATTTTGTTTTTGGGCATTTTTTTCAATAACGAATCTGAAAACTCTTTAACCGCTGGTGGCCGTTGCGTCGCCTCTGTTTTTTTAATTTTTACAATAAAAAAACACTCACTATCCCATTTATCTGAATATAAATGCGGCCACAAACGCACTGATTTCTGTTGTACTTCCGCTAAAATTTTTGTTCCATTAAACTCTGTAATTCCGTTCGTATGCGGAATTTCCGTAATCGGAATCGACTGCAGTTCAACCGCGTCACCGAACTCTTCTAACAAATGTTGCACCACTAATTCATTCTCTTCTGGAGCGGTGGTACAAGTCGAATAGACCATGGTTCCTCCTGGAGCCAACATCCGAAACGCCGACACAATTAATTGCCGTTGTAATTTAGCACAGTCGTGAATTTTGTGTTCAAACCATTGTTTTTCAAAAAACGCTGAACTTTTCCGCCCAAATCCTTCCGAACTACACGGTGCATCCACCAAAATTCGGTCAAATTCTTGATCTAAAAAGAAATGCATCGTCGCGCCATTGTTCTGCGTCAACACCGTATTCGCTATCGCTAATCGATCCATATTAGCGGCTAATTTTTTAATACGACTCGCCGACAATTCATTGGCGACGAGAATTCCTTCTTTTCCAATTTTTTCCGCTAAAAAAGTCGACTTACTTCCTGGAGCGGCACACAAATCTAGCACTTTTTCTTCTGGTTGGGCATCCAACACAAATGCAGAAAACAATGAACTCAAAGTAGCACTATAAATCTTCCCCGTTCGGTGCTCAAATGTTTTTCCTAACGCCAATTCTTTTTGATTTGGTCGTTCGATAAAATACACCGATGGAATATCCGCCACCGGCGTGAGCGTCCAATCTTTCGGCAATGTATCGAGATTCTTTTTGGGATGAACCACCCGCACGGTTTTGGGCAACGGAGCCGTACATCTATCAAAAAATTCTGATTGATTCTTTTTCTCAACCAGAACTTGTTTAATCCGTTCGATAAATCGGGTCGGAAAATTCACGTTTGCCATTATTTGGGCTGTTTTATTTCGTCTTCAAAATCTTGTCCATACCGAGTTTCGATATTTAAAATATCCACCCCATAGGTTTGGTAAAACCAGATGTAAATAGATTCAACCATTTCTCGGAATAAATTCAGTAGCCCATAAATAAAAGGCAACGCCAAAAAGGCCAATACAGACGTATTTTTATCAATCAAGGCATACACCACTACCGCAAACACCAACAAACTAATTAACACGCCATACAAACGCACAATCAGATATTTCTTTTCGGCATAAAATTCCTGCACAAAAAACGTAAAAACAGCACTCAACGTAATATGTATAATAGCGGCCAACATCAACCCCTGCACTTTTAAACCACTAAACCCAATATACACGGGAATAGTTATAACCAAGAACAACAAATTTGCATAAAAAGACTGCGTCAATGCGGTAGCCTGTTTGTTATAAGTATCTTCCGTAATACTCGACAAAGCTGTGTACGCCATGCTCGTAGACAAAATGGCTAAAAATAGGGCCAAAATAATGAAAAACAAGAATAAATCATGCGGTTTTTCGATGGTGGTATTTACGCCAATTTCTGTAGCCGTGGCAGCTGGAGCTCCAATCAAAGAATTTCCCACCACAGACCAACTCAACAATATTACGATTCCAAAAACAATTGATCCTACGATTCCAGCCCCAAAACCGGTAAAAAAACTTCCAATAGTTTTTGAAAAAGAAGGCGACTTTTGCAAATTCATACTATTTTTATAAACAAAATCTGAAAAAATTATAAGACAAATTCAGCAAAAAAACAAAAAAAATAAGAGTTTTACAAAAAAACTTGCGAAATACAAAAATTCTCGTAAATTCTCAAAGAATATATATTTAGAAATTTCTTCATAAAAATGAGCAACTTTGTAAAAAAAATGCAACAAATTTGGAAAACCAAAGGACTGCGAAAAAAAATTATTTTCACCATCGCAATTCTATTAATTTTCCGATTAGCCGCCCAAACAACAATTCCGTTTGTTGATTTGGCAAATTTAAAAACTCTTTTAGAAACACAAAAAGGCAATGTTGCCTTGAGCGTCTTTGCTCTCTTGACCGGAGGAGCCATGACCAAATTCTCTGTAGTGTTAATGGGACTTACTCCATACATCAATGCCTCAATCATTATGCAACTATTAGGAGTAATGGTGCCTTCATTAGAAGACCTCAAAAAAGAAGGAGAACAAGGACAAAAGAAAATCAACCAATATACTCGGTTACTAACAATTCCATTAGCCTTCGTACAAAGTTACGGAATGATTGCATTGCTCAATAGTTTTGGACTGAGCATCATCAATCTTTCTGACTGGGGAGTAATGCTTCCAACTATGTTAACCGTAACCACTGGTTCTATCTTCTTGATGTGGTTGGGAGAACTTATTACCGAAAAAGGACTTGGAAATGGAGTTTCTATTCTGATTTTTGCCGGAATCGTGGCTACCGTACCAACTCAACTAGCCGGAGCCTTACAAGCCGCTGACTGGGTTATCGTTGCGGCTATCATCTTAGCCATGATTGTTATGACTGGATTCATTGTCTACGTATCTGAAGCCGACCGACGAGTTCCAGTAGTCTACACGTCAAAACGATCAAACAAATCAATGCAATCGTTCTTGCCATTAAAAATCAACCAAGCGGGAATGATTCCAATCATCTTTGCGGTATCAGTAATTTCGATGCCTTCAATCTTGTCTCGATTCTTACTAAAAGCGAACAACGAAACCCTGCAACACATTGGACAATTCTTTAATATGCACCTAAACCCAGGAAACCCAAGCATTTGGTATAATCTTGGTTACGCCTTGCTCATCTTCGGATTTACGTTCTTCTATGTTTCAATCACCTTTGAACCGAAAAAAGTAGCCGAAAACATCCAATCACGAGGCGGATACATTCCAGGATACCGACCCGGACGAGAAAGTATTACGTTCTTAGAACAAACAGTAAATCGATTAGCCTTCTGGGGAGCGTTATTTTTAACAGCCGTAGCCATTATTCCGGTAATGTTTGAACGAGCTATTTCTTCAAGCGGAAACATCAGCCTCTTCATCTCAGGAGCCAGCATGATCATTATCGTGTCGGTAGTGCTCGATATTATTCGAAAAATCAATGCTCAATTAGTCATGCAAGACTACGACAAGTTGTAGAAACAGATAAAGAAATCAAAAGAAAAAACGCCTTTCGGCGTTTTTTCTTTATTGAAAATTTCTTCACAAAAAATTTTCAAAAAATAATTTTTAAGTATAGTTTGTGTGCACTTTCAATTGGGAGAGTAGCTCAGTGGTTAGAGCAGGGCGCTCATAACGCCTTTGTCGAGAGTTCAATTCTCTCCTTTCCCACCATTTAAAAAAATTTTAAACAGTAAACGCAAAACATTTGCATTTACTGTTTTTTTTTCTATTATACGCCACGATGTTATCAGTAGCAGAATTTGAACAGTTCGTCGCCCAACGTTTTAAAGAAAAAAACTGGCGCATTACCGCTGGCGTGCGGAATATGGCTCGAGTACTAGCCGAAACTCGGAAACCACTCTCAATTGCCGAAATGGTAGCCACCGTTGATTCTAACGGAAAATCAATCGATTTAGCCACCGGATACCGAATTATGGATCGATTACTCGAAACCGGAATGGCCAAAAAAGTAGACCGAAAATATATGCCTACGGCTAACCCAACCAACACCAAAGAAGTAGAACACTTTTTAATTTGCGAAAAAAGTGGACAAGCCGAAAGCATTTTTTTGAACTACCACGATGCCATTGCCAAACAATTAAAAAAAGAAAAAAACTTTAATTTGGCTCGAACCGAAATTGTGTTTTACGGGACAAAAGATTATACTGGATAAGCCTTATTGCTTATTTGTGCTATGACTAAACCAAGCCCATTCGTTTTAGATTCCACCCTGATTCCAACGAATCCGGGGTGTTATTTATTTAAAGACAAAAACGATAAAATTATTTATATCGGCAAAGCCAAAAACCTACGAAAACGAGTAAAATCGTATTTTTTAAAAAACAATAAATCACCCAAAACTGCGTCACTCGTAAAACATATTCAAAGCGTCGAAACCCGTATTGTGGGCAGCGAAACCGAAGCTTTAATCTTAGAAAACACACTCATTAAAAAACATCAACCAAAATATAATATTTTACTACGAGACGATAAAAATTTTTTATATTTGCGTATCACCAAAGAAGATTTACCGAAAATGGAAATCACTCGACGGCTCATAAACGATGGCTCGACATACATTGGACCACGGACGAGTGCCAAAAGTTTTCGGAACACCATTGCCTTTTGCCAAAAATTTTTTGGAGCCAAAATGGTGGACGCCAAAAAAGATAACTATGTAGCCAAAATGCTACAAAAAACCTTATCCGATGACGAATACAAAACCAATATCAAACGGATGATTCGGTTTTTACGGGGCGACAATCAAGATGTAATCAAAGAACTGCAAACACAAATGATGCAGTTTGCCCAAGACCGCAACTTTGAAGCCGCCGCTAAAACGCGTGATTTAATTACCAGCATCCAAGGTTCAACCCAAAAACAAATTATCGAGTTTGAGCAAACCGTCTCACGAGATGTTATTGGACTGGTGCGCCAACACAACACCGCTTACTTTGTGCGCATGATGTTTCGGAACGGAAAATTTGTGGACCAATCCGAAATTAAAATATCCGCTCCCGAGTTTGAAGAAGACTCAGTGGTACTGGGGCAATTTCTACAACAATTTTATACCTATGTAGATAGTTTTCCCAAGGAAATATTGTTGCCATTTGTTCCCAACTCAGACACCGAATTAAACGAATTTTTAAGTGCCACCAAAAACAATTCCATCAATATTAAGCAAGAAGTCCCCTATCAAGGAGACAAACTAAAAGTAGTCGAACTCGCGCAGAAGAACGCGGAAAATTTTGCCAAAAAATCAGCCATTACCAAACTAACTCAAAACGAGAATTTTACCAAAGCCTTGCCACAGTTAGCCGAAAAGCTAAATTTAAAAGCCATCAATCGGATGGAATGCTACGACATTTCTCATTTTGCAGGACAACAAACCGTCGCCAGCCAAATAGTGTTTTTAAACGGAAAACCCGCCAAAAACGAGTATCGACGCTACAAAATTCAAACGCTCAAACCCGGCGAAATTGATGATTTTCAGTCTATGCGAGAAGTGTTAGGACGGAGATTTAGTGCCTTTAAGAACAAGCCTACCAGTGAACAGAAGGATACGACAACCTTCAAAACACCTACCACCAAAGCTGAAAAACAAGCCTTACTTGAATTTGGAGACAAAATTTTCAGCCAAGAACTCGGCTGGCCATCAATGACAAATTTCGAAGAAGAAAATTTTGATGAAGAAAAATATAAATTCCTCGCCGCATATAATAAAAAAGGCGAAATTATGGGAAGAATAAAATTAAAAATATTTCCCCCGCAAATGGCGGAAATAGAAGGAATCGTCGTAAAAAAAAATCAAAGAGGGAAGGGTCTTGGCACACAACTTATACAAAAAATTTCCCAAAAAGTCTTAGAAGACGGAATCAAAAAACTATTCGTAGTACCAGACGTTTCAGCAGAGATTTTCTACACAAAATTAGGATTCAAAGTAAACCAGAAACCACTCAAAAAAATACAAAAATATATTAAAGAAATGTCAGAAACGTATCCTGAAACCAACACCATTTGGAAAAGTTACGAATGGAAAATAAAACTCCCACCCAAAGAAATCTCTAAAAACCCTGATTTAATTGTAATTGATGGCGGGAAAGGGCAACTTTCAGCCGTACTAGAAACGCTCAAAGAATACCAAAATTTACCACTTGATATCAGTACTCAAATCATTGCGCTGGCCAAACAAGAGGAAGAGGTATTTAGAGGAAAATTTATCAACGGCGAACTACAATTCGAGCAAATTAATATTCCCAACACCTCCGCGGCCTCGTTATTGCTACAACGAATCCGAGACGAAGCCCACCGATTTGCCATCTCGTTTAACCGCAACCTCCGCGCCAAAAAAATGGTCAAATCAGCCCTCGACGAAGTACCAGGCATTGGTGGTGTAACCAAGAAGAAACTCTTGCAAACCATCGGAAGCGTCTCAGCCATTCAAAACGCCGACGACGAAACCTTACTCAAAATCGTCAACCGCAAACAACTCGACTCTTTACGAAAAAACCTATAAAAACTCGTTTTAAACCCAAATTTTAGTATAGTAATTTTGATGAAAAACATTGCACAAACACTCGTATCGGCTGGAATTGTCCAAACTAATTTTAAAAACCCATTCGTCTGGACAAGTGGGATAAAATCGCCTATTTATTGCGATTGCCGCGAACTTATCTCATTGCCAGAAGCCCGAAACACTATTGTAGAAGGATTTTTAAACGAAATAAAACAACACAATCTTCCCATTGATTTTGTGGCTGGAACCGCAACAGCGGGTATTCCGTGGGCGGCCTTTGTAGCCGAACGATTAAACGTGCCTATGTTGTATGTACGGAGTAAACCCAAAGGGCACGGAGCCGGAAAAATGGTAGAAGGACGAGGACAAAACCACCAAAACATTGTGGTAATCGAAGACGCTTTTTCGACTGGGAACTCGTCTATTAAATCCGCCGAAGCCTTACGAAACGAACTTGAGGCCAAAGTATCACACGTTTTAGGAATTTTTACCTGGAACCAGAAACTCGTAAACGCTAACTCCAAAAAAAGCGGACTAAACATGGTTCCGCTTACTAATTTTGACGAAATTATCGAAGCCTTGGTAGAAACAGGAAAAATTTCGGACACAGAAAAAGATGAATTGGTACGATTCCATCAAAATCCATCTGATTGGTGGAAAGAGTAGAAAGGCAATTGCGTTTTATATTCCAAATCAAAGTGTAAAACGCAATTTACAATATACCTATTGCGTATATACTCGTGTTATCGGTAATTGAGGAATAAAATATGTTTAAACTTATTGTTACAGTAAATTTAAAACGCCCAGATTTTAGAGTTTTTGGAAGTTATTTTTTTGGAGATGACTTCTATAATTATGACAGTGAAGGAGATGCTTTCCCTGTAACAAGTAAAGATTGGACAGAGTTATATATGTGTTCTCGACAAAATAATAATTTATTTTTTGAGATTATTAAAATAAAAGACAAACCATTGCTTTTTGAAATTGAATCTTGTAATGAAGAAAATGTTTATAGAGTAGCATATTTTTTAGCTAGAGAAACTAATGGCTTTGTCAAAAAAGAAAATGGTGATGATATTATATTAGAAAGCATGTTTAATAAAATGGGTGATTTTAATTTACAAGAAAGATTAAAAATAGCAGATAGTAGTATATGGAGAAAAGCTAGCGAAGAGAATCCATATCCAAATTTAGAATTAAAATAAAACAACTACCGATAACATGGTGTAAAAAGCAATGCTGTGCAATTTTTTTCTAATGGAAAAATTGCACACTTTGCCTGACGGCAAAGAAAGCACAGCTTTTACACCTGGTTCGTTACGGCTTTCTACAAAAATCTAAAGCCGCCAAGAATGAATTTTGAGTTTTTTTAGATTCATTACATTCTCTCACTGCTAATGTAAACCCTTTATGTATTTTTTTAACATACTCTAAAAACTTTTCATGAGCTAATAACCGCTCTTTATTAGACAAGTTTTGCAAATCAAATAAATCATTTTCATTTCCTAAATATTCCGCCATTGAATTTGCCAAATGTGCCATCAAAAAAAATATAAAACAAAAACACCACAAGTCAACAACACTTGCCCAAAAATGCAAAAATAGTACAAGTAAATGGTATGAAAAAATTATTACTCCAAACGCTTAAATCAAAACTGCTTGGAGCTGGAGCCTTGCTCGCAGCATCAGCCTTGGTAAGCAAATTGTTTGGACTCTGGCGAGACCGAGTATTTTTAGAGTTTTTTCAAGCAGACGGACAAAGCGATTTAATTTTTGCCGCCTTTCGAATACCAGACTTTTTCTACTTCATCCTTATTGCCGGAACCGTCTCGGCAGTGGTAATTCCACGTGTACACCAAGCCAAAACTAAAACCGACCAGTACCTTTTTTTGAATAGTTTTTTATTGTTTTTAGGCGTAATATTTGGCCTCTTTTGTTTGTTTGGCGCCCTCTTCCCACAATATTTAACGCCCTTATTTGCGGGCGGATTTGAACCCCAACAACAAGCCGTCATATCACATCTATCTCGTTACTTGTTTGGATCGGTTTTTTTGCTGTCGTTCTCTTCTATTCTTATCGCCTTTCATCAAGCCCACGAACGATTTTTAACCAGTGCCCTCAACCCTGTTTTATACATGGCCAGTGTGGCGCTTGGAACCAAATTATTGGCTCCCCAAATGGGTTTAAACGCTATTGGAGTAGCCGCCGTAACGGGAGCCGCGCTACACTTAGGAAGCAGTATTGTTTACACAAAATGGTCTTCAGCGCCCACTATAAACTGGAAAAAACCCGTTTATTTATGGAAAAACCTCCTCAGCGACTTTGGCTACCGCCTAATTAACGGTGGGGCGTTTCAAGTAAACCAATCAGCCGATGTGTTTATTGCCTCGTTCTTGATAGCCGGCTCATTATCATCTTTTTCTATCGGAAGCGCGTTGGGACACATTTTGTTATCAATTGTGGGGTTTTCGATTGGAACGATTTTTTTTCCAAAACTAAGCCAAACCATTCACCAACCTCAAAAACAAAAACGAATCGTACTACAAGGAGTCAGCCTTGCTTTGCTCCTAACCGTTCCCTTTTCGCTCATCTGTGCTGGTTTTGCGCCCCAAATCGTAGAACTGCTCTATAACCCGCAACCACATATTCTAAACATGACCAGCATGGTTTTCTTTTGGACGGTTTTATCTTTGCCTATGGCGTGCTTAAACCCATTGTTATCAAAAACTTTTTTTGCTAACAACCAAAACCATGTGCCAACCATAACCACGGTTACTTCGTTACTACTAGCCACTTCTACCGCCGCCGTATTAGCCCTCCAAGTTTTTACGGGCGAACAAGCCGTGCTCGGACTGGCCTTTGGAAACTTTATTGCCAACACCCTCAACGCCTGCCTGTTAGGATTTTTATTATGGCGGTACTATCAAAAAACGAATAATAAAACATAAATATTTGTTTCTGAAAAGGAAATTTCATTGAAAAAACCTTAATTCTGTGATAAAATGACCAGAATTTTTTAAAAATAAAAACAAAAAATGAAATTAGAATTCTCTGGTGCCGCCCGTAATGTAACTGGATCAAAACATTTGATGCATATTAACGGAAAAAAAATATTGCTCGATTGCGGATTGTTCCAAGGACGACGGAAAGCGGCCGAACGAGCCAATAAAATCTTTCCGTTTGATGCGAAAGAGATTGATGCCGTGGTACTTAGCCACGCCCACATTGACCATTCCGGAGCGTTACCAATTTTGATTAAAGAAGGATTTGAAGGACCAATTTTCTGTACTCATGCCACCCGAGATTTGTGTTCGATTATGTTGCCTGATTCAGCGCATATTCAAGAATACGATGCTGAATGGCTGGTTAAAAGCGGAAAACAACCCGATGCCACGCCGCTATACACCATGGAAGACGCTGAACGAACTTTACGGAACTTCCGAAGTGTGAGCTACGGACAAAAGTTCCGAGTGGCACCAGGAGTGTATGTAACGTTTCAAGATGCAGGACACGTGCTCGGAAGTGCCGTGGAAGAATGGGAAATTGACGACCAAGACACCGGACAAAAAATTCGATTTGGATTTACGGGTGATTTAGGACGAAAAAAATTACCAATTCTAAAGGACCCCGTACAACTAGAAAACTTAGATGTATTAATTTCAGAATCGACCTACGGAAACCGTTTCCACGACGAAATTACTGATATTGAAGAAAAATTAGTGGCTGAAATTTTGGCCTGTTTCGAACGAAAAGGGAAAATTTACATTCCAGCCTTTGCGGTTGAACGAACCCAAGAAATTTTGTACATTTTGCGAATGTTAACCAAAGCCGGGAAAATTCCTGAAGTACCAATTTTTGTTGATTCTCCGTTAGCAACCAAAGCCACGGATGTGTTCCACATTCACCCTGAATGTTTCGATCAACAATTGTTGGACTTGGTAGACGCCGGCGAAGACCCATTCTTAGACGAAGCCCACGGATTACGATTCACGAAAAGTGTGGAAGAATCAAAAGATTTAAATGAGGTTCCAAGCCCTGCCATTATTATTTCGGCGAGTGGGATGTGTGAAGCCGGACGAATTCGACACCATTTAGCCAACAATATTAATGACGAACGAAACTTGATTTTGATTATTGGATATATGGCTGAAAACACGTTGGGACGAAAAATTATTGAAGGTGAAAACCCCGTTAATATTTTTGGAGAACCACACACCGTACGAGCGCATGTAAAAATCTTTAATGCGTTTTCTGGTCATGCCGACCAAAAAGGATTGTTGCGATTTGCCAATGGGACCGGAAAAACCAATAAACAAATTTTCTTAGTGCACGGAGAAGACAAATCTATGACCGTGCTGCGACAAGAAATGTACCTACAAGAAAACTTAAAAGAAACGCATATTGATATTCCGTGTCCAGGAGAAATCTTTGAACTCCGAGCAGATAAATCGTGGAAAAAACTCCCCTACAAGAATGAAAAATCTGTAAGTCTATTCCCTGATCGGAACGAACCGATTTAAGCACAAACAAGAAAATTACTTTTGAATAAAGAACAAAAAGAGAAGATTTAAAATCTTCTCTTTTTTACTGGCTCACTCAATCACTCGTAGACTTGCTAACTATTTTCTAATTATTCGCTTCTAACGCCGCTAATAAATCATCCATTTGCGTTTCAATGTTTGGAAACGCAAACGATTCTCCGGTAATTTTTTCGTACAACTCAATGTATTTTTGACTGGCCATTAATTTCACTTCATCGGTCAAAAAATCAGACGGATTTTGCGTTTCGTCATTTACATCGTACCCAGCCTCTACCACCATTCGGCGGACAAACTCTTTATCCAGCATTTCTGGTTCTTCATCAGCATTCATTCGCGCTTCATACGAATCGGCCACCCAATATCGAGAACTATCTGGCGTATGAATCTCATCAATAACAATCAAATTCCCGTCTGCATCGATTCCCATTTCGTATTTTGTATCCACCAAAATCAATCCTTTTTTTGCCGCTTCGGCTTGCCCAATCGCAAACATCTTTAAGGCATATTCTTCTACTTTTTCATACACTTCAGGAGCCACTAATCCTTGCGCTAAAATCTCGGCTTTCGAGATTGGTTCATCGTGTTCACCGCTCCCCGCTTTAGGTTTGGTAGTAGGCGTAATAATTGGCTGTGCAAACTTTTCGTTTTTCTTCATGCCAGCTGGCATTTCCAACCCACAAATTTTTCGGTCTAAGTTGTTGTACGCATACCAAGACGACGTTTTTGTCGTTCCAGTCAAGTATCCTCGCACGATGATTTCCACGGGAAGCACTGTTACATTTTTCACAATTGATACGTTTCCGTGCGGCACTGATAACAAGTGATGAGGCACGATTCCATCGATTTTGTTAAACCACCACGCCGCAATTTTGTTCAAGACTTGCCCTTTGAATGGCACCGTTCCAAGCACAAAATCAAACGCCGAAATTCGGTCGGTTACCACCAACGCTCGTTTATTATTTGATAACGAAAACGATTCTCGCACCTTTCCGTTTATTTTTGGTGCTCCGTCCCAGTTAATAGTATCAATAGTGTGTGCCAAAGCCGTTGGTTGAATATTTTTCATTCTTTATTCGTTTAATAATTTTTTTACTTCTGTTTCAAAACTCTCCAAATCTTCAAAATCTCGATACACCGACGCAAACCGAATAAACGCTACTCGATCTAATTCTTTCAGCATGGTAAGAACTTCTTTCCCAATTTTTTGGGTCGAAACCGTCTGTTCCCGTCCCCATTTTTCTTCCAGTTCATTCAGATTTTCTTTAATTTTCCCTGTATCAATCGGACGTTTAACACACGACAACAAAATCCCTTTTTCTAGTTTATCTCGGTCGTACGGTTCCGTACTTCCGTTTCGTTTTTTCACAAAAAAATTGGTACTTTGCAACCGCTCAAACGTAGTAAACCGAAACTTACAACTTTCACATTCTCGTCGCCGTCGAATAGAATTATTCGCGTTTGACATCCGCGAATCAACCACCTTTGAACTCCCAAAACTACAACTTGGACACCGCATTGAATTACATTTTTAATGGCATAATCAAATGCACAAATCCAGATTCTTTGGTCGTTTTAATTACCGCTGGCGTCATTTTACTATCTAACTCTAATTGAATTTCGGCTTCTGATGACAAAGCACTCAACACATCCAACACATAATCACTGTTTAGGGCAATTTGGTTGGTAGCCCCCGTAATTGAAACCGGAATCGTAGTTTTTTCTTCCCCAATTTCCGTTGAATCAGTAAAAATTTCTAATTGCCCATCAGACAATAATTGCAATTTCATATGTTGGTTATTTTGTTTGGCAAAAATCGATACTCGACGCACCGCCATTTCTAAGGCATTGCGGTCAATTTTGGCCGTAGTTTGTGCTTTGGCCGGGATAATTCGTTTATAATCTGGGAATTGTCCGTCAATCAATCGAGACATCAACGACGTAACCCCTACGGTAATCATGATTTGATTTTCGGCAATCGTCAAAGACACCGATTCTTCTTTTCCAGACAAACGATCGGCTTCTAACACCGCTCGCACTGGAATCACACAAGAAGCGGGTTCTACTTCTTGTTCTAATTCAATCACTTTTTCTGACAAACGATACGTGTCGGTAGCCGCCATTCGTAACTCTTTTTTGTTGGTGGCCAAAAACACCCCAGATAAAATTGGTCGAGAAGAATTTTCTTGTGCCGCAAACGCCACTTTGTGGATTCCATCACGGAACTTATCCGTATCAATTGACATTTTAATTCCCACATCCACCGATTTAATTTCTGGGAATTCTTCTGCCGCAATTCCTTTAATTTTGGTTTTCGAAGTATTTGATTTTACTTGTAACGTAGATCCATCAGTTACCGCTAACTCTAATTCCGCTTCTTTTGGTAATAATGAAACGTATGAAGTCAAAATTTTGGCGGGAACCGTCAAGGCTCCTTCATTTTGCACATTCGCTTCTACCGAAGTCATAATAGAAAGTTCCAAATTCGTAGCCGAGAAGTGAACTTTTCGTCCAGCCGCCCGAATCAAAACATTCCCCAACACGGGTAAAGTATTAGAAGTAGAAACAGCCCGAGAAACAATCTTGAGCCCTTCTAAAATATCGCTTTGTTGTATACTAAATTTCATCACATACTATTGTACAAAATTATACAAGACATTGGCAAACTTTTTTATTACAGAAACAAGATTTCAAAAATTTGACAAAAATCATGAAAACACTAGATTCTTTGAGAACTTTTGTAATCGGGCACCGAGCGATGTGTAATAGTCATCCGCCTAGCATTATAATGAAGTTGTATATTACACCATGATTGCAATTGCAAAAATCGGAGGACATCAAGCACTCGTAGAAGCGGGGGAAATCATTGAAGTTGATTTGTTAAAAAACACAAAAGAAGGCGACAAAGTACAATTTGAAACCTTATTAATCAGTGAAGCAGACGGAAAAAACTTCGAAATTGGAACGCCAATTATTGAAGGGAAAACCGTTGAAGCTAAAGTACTCGAACACGGACGAGGGAAAAAAGTACGGGTATTCAAAATGAAACCACGAAAACGATACCGAAAAACACAAGGACACCGACAAGATTACACTTTAATCGAAATTATTTCTATTGGCGGAACAAAAGCTACCAAAAAAGCAGCCCCTAAAAAAACCAGTGCCAAAAAAGAAGATGATTTGACAAAGATTGAAGGAATTGGACCAAAAATCGCTGAAACTTTAGCTAACGCTGGAGTAGAAACTTTTGCAAAATTAGCAAAAACCGACGCAGGGAAAATTGCGGAAATTATTGCAGACGTACGAGGAAATCATACCCCAGATACTTGGCCAAAACAAGCTGAAATGGCAGCCGCTGGAAAATGGGACGAATTAAAAGCTTGGCAAGAAGAATTGAACGGAGGAAAATAATTTAAGAAAAAAGAACTCAAGAAAGAAACACTTCACTTTGAAGTGTTTTTTTTAAAAAACATTTTCGACGCTTGATTTTTTACCGGATTTATGATACAATGCCAAGATACATTACAAAAAAACTATGAAATTTGTAGTCAACAGTTTCGGAGAAAATACGAATTTAGCAAGAAATAGATTCATATTTCAAAACACCGAGGTCTTAAAACAGACCGAAGTCTCTGATAAGTCTCCTGTCATAGATGAATCAAAAAATGCCCTTACTTCGCTCAAAAACACCGTAGCGGAAATGTTTAACTGTAACAAGAAAAAAACTGAATACAAATTCAAAGGAGAACGACCGTGGCTCAAAGAATTACGAGATTTAAAAATAAACGACACTAAATCGTTCCAAGAAATACAAACAGGATTAGATAAAGTTGAATTAAACACTCAAAAAGTCTTGGGGAAATATGGTCAAGAAATTTTGGAAAGTCTAAACGAAGCCCAACAAGCCGAACAAGAACTAGCCGAAACGAATGAAGGGTTTGAAACGGCTCATGACGGACCACTGGAGAACGCCACCCGAGAAGAAAAAAGAACTACTCGAAAAACAAGACGACAAGCCCGAAGAAATTTCAAAGAGAAACAACGGTCCTTAAAAAAATCGATAAAAGAATTCCAAAAACCATTCCAAGAATCTTTCGAAGAATTTCAAAAATTCCATAACAAAAATTTGGAAATTCAAAACTTTGTCAACAAACAATACGAAGTTCGAAAAGAGTTATTAGAAGCTCGGATAAAAGGACAAGAACTCGCTCAGTCACTTAATAACCCTAAACTAATTGCCAAACGGGATAAAGCCGTATCAGAAGCGGTTGAATTATTTGAAAAAGCCGAAATTTCAAAACGAAATGCCAACAAATTGGTTCGTGCTTCTGGACGAATATTACAAGAATACCAAACCATCGCCGAAGCGGTAGATTTCAAAATGTCGGCGTTCCGATTCAAAAACAACACCAAGAATCCAGAATATGATCGATATAAAACTGTTTTAGAAGCATCAAAAATGGTTTCTACCGATGAAAACGAACGAAAAAATAACAAAGAACAGGCTGATAAATACAAAGAACAAAAAAACTTCTCGGCGTTGCAAGTAGCATATGAAGAAGCCCAAGCTGAATTAAAAGAAGCCCAAGAAGCGGCCTTCCCAAATCGACCAAAAGCAAAAGAACGATTGGAAAAAGCCAAAAAACAATTACAGGCAACCGAACAAAAACTAAAAGACGCCTTTGATACATTTTCGGAACAATCTATCAGAAAACAACTCAAATTAGACCAAACAGTTGACACACAGAAAACCGCTTTGGAAAACAGCGGAGCCGAATTTAAAACCAAGCTAGAAGAAGTAATTGGGGCCCTCCAAGACCAAATTAATGCTAGCCAAAATGAAGGCGTGGTAACGGACTCAGTCGCTCAAGAAGCCCTCGCTAAAGCCGAAAACTTAAAAACACAACTATCAAATGTTGAAGATTTAAAACAATTAAAAAACCTCGATGAAACAGTAACCGCAATCGTGGGCGCCTTAAATGGAAGCAAAAAGATAATTAATGTCTCTACATTAAAAAAGAATATAAACGCTTATCAAACAGCTCTAGATGATGCCAAAACACATCGAGAAGAAGTACTTAAAGAAGCCCAAGAATACGGTGAACTCGGTATTGAGGGAATTACCGATAATCCATTTGAAAACACGAAAGTAAAAACTAAAATAACCGAAGAACAAAAGCAAAAAGAAGAAGAAGAAGAAGAGGAAAGAGCCAAAGAAGCGAAAGAAAAACATGAAAAAAGTATTTCTACCTTAATACAAGAAGTAGAAAAAGCGTTAGAATCTAAAGCTTCAAAAGAAGAAATTGACGCCTTATTCAAAGCAAACAAGTATTTTGTAGAACAAATAAGGCAAGGATTTGAAGAAATACTCGCCACCAAAAAAGACGAAGAAAATATTTCTATTACCGTAGAAGAAATTGTTAATCAATCGTTTACAGATGTTGATATTACTATTAAAACCAAACTTTTAAACATTATGGAAGAGAGTGGATACAAAACTCGCCTCCAAAATAACATCAACGAACATCTACCAAAGAACAACGATGATCCAAATACCGACCCAGAAAATCCAGAAGACCCAGACACTCCTGAGGAGAACGAATCAAGTCTGTATTTAGACGCCGCCAAAGACACCCCCGAATTTAAATGGGTGATGAAACAGTTAGTAGAAAAAGAAATTAATTTGGATACCAATGATTGGAATGATATTCGAAATATTTCAAAAAACGACCTAAAACAATTCCGAACCAATAAATTCAATCAAGCCCATCTAATATTGCTGGCAAAACTTGGGTTTAACGATAAAAATGATGTTAAAAACTGGCTTAACAGCACCAAAGGACAAAACTTCCTAAAATCAAAATACGAAAACCTCTCTGACTACTTTATGCACCAAGTAGAGATTGCTAAAAACGGAAAAGGAGAATTTAATGAAAAAGCTAAAAAATTGTTATTAAATAATGGAGAAAATTTATTGAGTGAAACCCAAGTAAATAAATTACCAGGAGCAACATTCATAAAAAAACTCTACAACTTAAATAAAGCTGGTGTGTTAGAAAAAGGGCTATTTAATTTAAACACAATTGAAGATGCAAAAATTAACCCTCTTTTCATTTCACTTTTAAAACTTCCACACGCGGGCGGAATGACCATTGAAGAAATAAGAACAATTAAAACCGCCTTAGATAAAAATCTAATTGAAACTATTGGAAACACAACTGGTACAAAGTTTGAGGTAACCGAAGGGCATTCTCGTATTAAACAAAAACAATACAATACTATTTCGGAACTCGCTAAAGATTTACACGATTTAAACACGAATGAAACTTTGTACTTTAAGGAAACCAGCGATGCCTACAATAAATTGTACGCTCAAAAAGATGACCCTGTATTTAAAACTATTTTTGATAAACTCGTATTAAATAAACACAAAACTGCTTACGAACGAAAGGGATTGGGTATTTCACTTAAAGATTGGAATAACATCAAAGATATCACCAAAGACGGATTCAAATCATTCTTGAAAGCAGATGAGTCGATGATTAATGAAGAAAAATGGGAAATGTTTAAACACATTGGATTTAGCCAGTCAGAATTACGAATATTTTTACGCGACACAGATTTAGGAAAACGATTTATGAATTCTAAATCTAAAACTCTGGCCGACTTTTTTGTCGCTGAATACGAAGAGACTGAAAAATGCACCGCAGCCTCTTGGAAAACCAACGAATACCAAAAAGAATCATACGATTTCTTGTATCGAGGAGCCAGCAACTTATCACACGAGGAAATCGTCCGACTCCCAGTACCAGACGGAAAACCAGATACCCCAATTTGGAAAGTAAAACTTTTGGAAGACAACGGAATGATTGATTCTGATGGACAAATAATGGAAGATTTCCGCTCGCTACTCGCGCTAGATAAACAATTCTGGAACGGACAAACAATAAATCAGGATTTTATTTCAGATTATCTATCTGCCAGACAAGCTGATGCCTTTGACCAAGCTGATGACACGTTCCATGAATCAACGTATGTTTCTGCAAGATCAGCGGCCATTCCATTTGCTATCTACGATGGAATACGACAACTATATAACGAATTTTCAGGAAAACCAACATTTGAAGTAGATGGAACGGGATATTTTGAAGATGAACATTTCCATAATATCGGAGAATTCCACAAGTGGTTAAAAAATAAAAAGAATTACCGATAATTTGTTGTAGTCCAAACCACAACTCTTACTTGAAGCAAAAATCTTTCTTAGTATCATAAGAAAGATTTTTAAAAACCATCCCTATTATGAAAGAAAAACTTGTTATTATTGGTTCTGGACCAGCCGGATTAACCGCGGCTATTTATGCCGCACGAGCCGATTTAAACCCACTCGTACTAGAAGGAAGCAATCCAGGAGGACAACTTATGGGAACCAGCGATGTTGAAAATTTCCCAGGGTTTCCAGACGGAATTATGGGACCAGAATTAATGGCCAATATGCGTACACAAGCCCAAAACTTTGGCGCTCGAACCGCCAATAAAATGGTTAAAAGCGTTGATTTTTCTGACGAAAAAAACTTAAAACTTCATATTTCAGACACCGAAACCATCGAAACCGAATCGGTGATTATTGCCACTGGAGCCTCGGCTCGTTGGCTTGATTTTGGTGGCGACAAAGACAAACAAGACGAATTAGAAAAAAAGTTTTGGGGACGAGGGTACACCGCTTGTGCCACGTGTGACGGAGCCTTCTTTCGAAACAAGACCGTGTGTGTAGTAGGAGGCGGAGACACCGCTTGCGAAGAAGCAATGTTTTTGACGAAGTTTGCCAGCAAAGTGTATTTGATTCACCGACGAAACGAACTTCGAGCCAGCAAACCAATGCAAGAACGAGTGTTTGCCAACGAAAAAATTGAAATGGTGTGGAACAAAAATGTAACCGATATTAACGGAGACATGTTGATTGAAAGTGTAGAGTTAACCGATAGCGATAGCGGAGAAAAATCGACTTTAGAATTAAACGGAATTTTTGTTGCGATTGGACATAACCCAAACACCAAATTCTTAGACGAATCTATCGAATTAACCGACGCCAAATACATTAAAGTTACCAACAAAACACGAACCAACATTCCAAGCGTGTTTGTGGCCGGAGATGTAAGCGACCACCACTACCAACAAGCCATTACTGCGGCAGGAGCTGGTTGCATGGCCGCCATGGACGCCGAACAATATTTGAATTAAAAAAATTCATAGAAACCATCTCTTTAAAACTTTCCCGCGAACTAGGGAAAGTTTTTTATATTTCAAACCTTGCCAACCACCGCAAACCATTTACCATAATTTTGTATGAATAAAAATGTCTGGACTCCAGCTCCTACCATAAATTCCGACCAAGAATTGTGGGATATTTTGTCGCACAACAGACCACGAATAACAAATGCCAATAATCCCCCACAATTTACAGGCGAGTGGTGGAATCTGTTTACCAATCCGTTTGAGTTAGACGGCATGCAAACCGCTTGTGAGCGGATTTTTACCGCTATTAAAAACCAAGAACGCATTATTGTGTTTGGCGATTTTGATTCCGACGGTATTACCTCGACCGTTATTTTAACCAAAGCCATTGCCGAATTAGGCGGACTGGTTTCGTACCGTATTCCTGACCGCACTAATGATAACCACGGACTCAAAAACTATTTATTTGATGAAATTGCTAGCAAACAAGTTTCGCTCGTAATTACCTGCGATTGTGGAATCAATGATAATAACGAAGTGGCTTACGCACAATCAGTTGGCATTGACACTATCGTAACCGACCACCACACCCCAAAAAAAGAATCGTTTCCAAAAGCAGCCGTAGCCGTTATCAACCCTAAACTGAATCCCGATTATTCCGAACAAGAATTTTCCGGATCCGCGGTAGCCTTAAAACTAGTACAAGCCCTCGCCGAAACAAAATATTCAACCAAACGTGAAGCCGCTGAATTTTGGAAAAAATTTATTGAAATTTCCGCCATTGGAGTAGTCGCGGATTGTGTCGAACTGGTGGGCGAAAACCGCCTTATTACGCAACTCGGATTACAAAATATGAACCAATCAGAATGGAGCGGACTAAAGGCCCTATTAGACACCCAAACCAACGCTGGTGAAATGAACGAAGAAACCATTGGTTTTTTTATCGCCCCACACCTTAATGCCGCATCTCGAATTGGTGACCGACTTATCGCCGCACAATTATTTTTGGGCAATCCCAATAATACACAAAACATTATTCGGCACTTGCAAGAACTAAACCAAGCACGAAAAGAACTCACCCAAAACGGTTTGCAAGAATCACGCCTACAAATAGATAAAAGTCAGAAATGCCAAATTTTGTACGCCGATCATTGGTTACCTGGAATTTTAGGACTTATTGCCTCACGTATATCAGAACAAACGGGAACGCCAACCATTGCTTGTACCAAAAAATCAGACGGAAGTATTGGCGCATCGTGCCGATCAGTACCAGGCGTATCCATTATCAAAGCCCTGCACGAACCAACCGTCGTTCAATATCTAACATTTTATGGTGGACACAGCGGGGCTGCAGGATTTGTATGCGAAGAATCAAACTTTGAAGCTCTTAAAACCGCCTTGCAAAACTATTTTAATCAATGCGAGTTCCCACCCAAAACCCACCAAGTCGAAGCGTGGCTTCCGTATGAATTGATAACCGAAACACTTATAACCAAAATAAAAACGCTCGCTCCGTTTGGCGAAGGAAACCCAAACCCAATTTTAGGCGTTAAAAATGTATTTATTACCGAACAAAAAAGCCTCGGACAGAGCAATGAACACTTCCAATTGAACGGACTCGTAAACGGAACCCCCATTAGATTCGTGTCATTTTTTACCCCACCCCACTTAAAAAACATCAAATTAAACACCAAATACGATATTCTATTTTATGCTGATACCCAGTATTGGCAAGGACAACCACAAATAAAATTACAGTTAGTTGATGCCAAATCCAGCAATTAAATACTTAAAAGAAATTTACAAACTCGGATCAATCGGAATAAAACTAAAAGCATTTATATACGGTTGTCCATTTAGAGCTATTCCATTCCAATATTCATAAGATGGGCTATCCTTACAAGCCCCCTTATAATAATCCTTATACCACGAACGAAGTGATTTCCCCCAAGTGTATCCTGACCCTCTTCGAGGATTCAGTGCTGGGTTTAATAACACATTCACTGATTCAGACGTTCCATTCGCCAATATCATTTCTCCAAATGGAGCCTCCAAATTAGTGTTTAACATCCCTGACCGCAATGAAACCACCGCAAAATCCGTTTTTTTTCCGTAAGGAAATGATTTCTCATGTAATTCCCACGGGATCATAATAAAATAACAGGCCTCATCAGGACTTGGTAATTTAAAACCAGCCTCTTTTATAATTCGCACCACTTCAACCGCATCATTTCGTAGTTGCCCATCTTCATTTTTTATAAGATGTGAATAATCCGATTTATTTCGACTCACTCTATCCGCCTGCAAAATTTTAGAAATCTGAGCTAAATCAGAAGTTATTTTAGCATCTTTCGCTTTATTCATATACGAACGATACTGAGCAATTCCCATTCCAGACAAAATCCCAATTATCACAATTACCACCAATAACTCTATGAGAGTAAACCCTTTAACTAATCCGCGAGCAAATTGCCTAAACGCTAACGCGGTTCGGTTCGGTTCGGTTCGGTTCGGTTCGGTTCGGTTCGGTTCGGTTCAATAAAACTCATCAAATTAAGTCTATTTTCTGCCACTTTCTTTGTCTAATTTTTTCACTAGATTTCAAGACATTCTTATAGTAAAAAACTATTCATTATCTTTATTAATCTTTATGCTCACCCGAAATAAAGATTGACCCAATGGCCGCCAACGGAATGGCAAAAATCATACCAAGAATTGAGACCGCAATTCCACCTACGGCATACCCCAAAGTACCCGCAATAGACAATGACAAAATCACCACCACCGATGATAATCCGACCGCTTTCTCCATCACCAATGGAACTAAAATATTTCCTTCTAAGAATTGAACTAATCCCATCCATCCTAACACAAATAAGAAGGCGGTCGCAGATTCATTTGCCGCTACCACTCCAGCCAAAACGGTAGACAAAGCCGCTCCAATATATGGGAACAATTCCATAATTCCTGCCACAATAGCAATGGTCGCAGCATATTTTACGCCAAAAATAAGCGAAAATATCTTCATTCCAATATAAATTCCAACACCGACCACAATCATCACCATAATTTGACCTTTAAACCAATGGGCCATTTTATGCTGCACGTCAATGGTTTTTTGGTACACATATTTTCTCGTATCAGAAGGCAAATGACTCAAAACAAAACGTCCAATTTTTTCTCGTTCTAGTAACATAAAGAACAATAAAATCAATGTATACACAAAGTTAAATACCCCTTGGAAGATACTTCCCACAATATCAAACGTAGATCCAGCCACTGACTGTAAATTTTGAGAAATTTCTGTCAGATTATTGGCTACTAATCCTTGTAAATCAGTCGCGTTAATATTGAGCCCAAGTTTTCCGATAAAAGGAATTTCAAATTTTGGAGAGAAAACTAAGTGTTTTAGTTCTTTGGCAATACCCAATAATTGTTCTGACAACATTGGTAATACCTGAATAAACACAACCGCCAACACCCCTAAAAAAACTATATATAAAATCAATATTGCCAGTGGACGCGGAATTTTAAACCGTTCCAATCTATCCAAAAACGGTGACAATCCGAGCGCCAACAAACTTGATAACGCCGTCATAATAATGATGCTTTTTAACTCTAACAATAACTCTTTTCCTACTAAAAACAAGGCCCCCACAAACAACACTTTCGCAATCGTCATCGAAGAAATGGTAAACTCAACCTTCGGCACTTCTTCTGTTTGTACGGCTGGCAAATCTGACAAATCAATGGCTTCAACTTTTGACTCCTTGTTGTGAGAAAAGCCTAAATCAACAATTTTTTTTCGAAACTTTTTTAATAAATCAGTCATCACAAACTATGGTAGCAAAATACTTTTTTTTTACAAAAAAGATTCTGTCGTTCACAACAGAATCTAATTGAATGTTCCCCTAAAGTTAGAAAATTTTCACTAATTCAGATTAAATGAATTAAATATTTGGTTGGCAAAATTTAATACCTTGTTCAATTGTTTTTCCAACGCTGAAACCTCCATATACACGAAACCTCCATTCGGATTTTCTTGCACCCGTTGTGCCAGAGATTTTTGGTTTCCAGTACTTACTTTTTCAAAATATTTGGTAGCTGGAGTTTGCAAAAACTTAATGTGATTTTTCCCAAATTGTTCAGACACTTTTCGTGTTTGGTTGATAGTCGACACATCAAGCCGTTTTTTCAACTGAGTTTCCGCAATTGCTCGAGCCGTTCCGTCAAACCCCGTTTCTTTTTCTGGTGAAAGTATTTCTATATTTAATTTTACTCCATCAGCTGTTCGTGCCGTCAATTCGGTTTTTGATTTGCTGGTTTGCAACATTTCGGTTGGCAAATCTAACGCAAATGATTCTGATTGAACATTTTTAAGTTCTGAAGGTTTAAATTCTGTATGTAACATCACGTGTTTTCTCGTTGCCACATACGGAGAATTGAGTTTTTTCGAGGTTGGCAAAGTTCGGTTTGTAATGGTTCGAAGTGGCGTACTTTGAGGCGATTTTTCCGCACGATCAACCGTTACTCGTGGGCGCATGTATCCTTTTTTCTCCACCGAAATTTTCTTCAAACTTGAAAAAGACGAACGCCCATTAACCCATCGTCTTCCACCCACAAACTTTCTAATCGGATTATTCTTTTCACTTGTAACACCTTTATTTGCCGTTACTCGTGGGCGCATATACCCTTTTTTTTCGACGGTTTTGTCTCGCAAATAAGCCGAATTATTTCCCGTTCGCATATGATAAGAAAAACGTCGAGTGATATTTTTTCTCGTTCTGTTTCCGTAATGAACCGCCTGTGTCGCAAAAACCACGGCTGAACCAAGCAATAAAACAGCCCCTAATAATTGTATTTGTTTATTCATCAAATTGTAAGATAAGAATATTTCAAAATATTTTTAAAACTTTTTTGAATTTAAGTCAAATAAAAGTATGTTTTTTAAACAAGCGTTCAAAAACCCAGTCGATTTCTGTTTGTTTTTTTTAAACGAAACAAATACTATAGCGTCGAATTTAGTGTGAACAAAATGAAAAAAGCTCCCATAATTGTACTAGAAGGATTAGATGCCTGCGGAAAATCAACCCAAACCGAAATTTTGCTGAAAAACTTAGCCAAACACAACATTAAAGTCGGTTGGAAACGATTTCCAGGCTACGAACAAACTCCTGCTGGAGCCCGCATTGCGGCTTATTTACGAGGTGAGTGTGGAAACTTTCACAACCTTGACCCGAAAGCCATTGCCGCTCTTTACGCCTCTGACCGCGTGGCTCAAACCGAAGAAATTCAAAAATTGTTGATTGAAAATGATGTGGTTATTTTTGACCGCGGCGTAACCTCAAACCTTATCTATACCCCCGCACGAGCACAATCAAAAGTCGAAGCCGAAGATCTAATTCATTTTGTCGAAACGCTTGAATACGAACTAAACGGATTTCCTCGTGAAAGTTTAGTCTTGTTTTTAGATGCTTCGCCAGAAGCCCGTGAACAAATACACGCCGCCAAAGGCCGCACCACCGATTTGCACGAATCGGATAATGAATATCTAGCCAAAGTACGAGCCGTAGCCCTAGACCGATGCGAAACCGATTTCCGTTGGCAAAAATTATCCGTTGATAAAGGCGGAGAACTCAGACGACGAGAAGAAATCGGTGCCGAAATTTTAAACTTAGTGCTCGAACGACTCCAAAAAAAATCATAAACTATTCACTAACACCTAATCGCAATGACCGCTCAAATTATTTCTGGAAAACAAATCGCCGAAAACTTAATCGAGAACTCACTCAAACCACGAGTTGCAAAATTAAACGCGCAGGGTATTCAGCCTAAATTGGTTGTAATTTTAGTCGGAAATCATTCGGCTAGTGCCAGTTATGTACGACAAAAAGAAAAGTTTGCGACCAAAGCCGGAATTTTAAGTGAAGTACGACGCTACGAAGACACTATCAGCGAAGCAGAAATTTTAGATGAAATCAAACAAATCAACGCCGACGATTCAATTCACGGAGTCATTGTCCAACTACCACTTCCCGACCATATTTCGGTAACCAAAGTACTGCAAACTATTGCCCCAGCCAAGGATGTCGACGGATTTACCCCAGAAAACATTGGAAAACTATTCTTGGGCGAACCTTGTTTACAATGTTGTACGCCCAAAGGAATCATCACCATGATTGAAGACACCATTGGCGATATGACGGGAAAAAACATTTGCGTGATTGGTCGTTCTAATATTGTTGGAAAACCAGTGGCCGCCCTCGCCCTAAACAAACGAGCTACCGTAACCGTTTGTCACTCAAAAACCAAAGACATAAAAGCCAAAATGGCAGACGCTGATATTATTATTGTAGCGGTTGGCCGACCAGAAATGTTTACGGGAGATGATTTCCCAAAAGGAGCGGTTATTATTGATGTCGGAATTCATCGAAAAGACGCCCCTGACACCGAACGAGGATGGAAATTGTGCGGCGATGTTGAGTTTGAATCAGCCAAAAACAAAGTAGCAGCCATTTCACCAGTACCAGGTGGGGTAGGACCAATGACGGTTGCTTCGTTGATTGAAAACACCGTTGAAGCCGCTGAAACACTGGCGAATAACTAAAATTAAACCAAATTTCTAACTTCAACTATAAAAATGTTTTTACTCAAAACGATTATCGAAATTTTTGCCTTCGCCATTGGGTTATTTGGCGGGCTTATTATTGTGGTGGGCGTGGTGAAAGCCGCCAAAATGTATATCGAAAAAAAAGAAGACTCATTCTTTCAAGCTTCGCGGTTAGAACTATCACAACATTTATTATTAGGGCTTGATTTTTTAGTAGCCAAAGACATCTTAGACACCCTAGTATTAGAACGAAACACTTCCGTTTTGATTCACATTGTAGTGTTGGTTGGATTACGAATCCTACTAACACATTTTGTAAACAAAGAATTAGTTGAACTAAAACAAGCCACCAAACGAACGCAAAGTTCAAAAAAATCGTTCAAAAAACGATTCCCCAAAAAAGACAAAGAAGATACGCCTAAAATAATCGCTTAAAATGGACTGGAAACAACTTACTACCGCCCAATCATTACCCGAATTTGTAACCAACCAAGGCGAATCATTTAAAAAATTGCACCAATTGTTCACCGACTGGAACTCAAAAATAAACCTGTCAGCCATTCGAGACGAAGAAGGAATTTACATCAAACATTTTCTTGATTCGGTAATGGTAGCCAAGTTTTTTGATTTAGCCGACAAAAAAATACTCGATGTTGGTTGTGGTGGTGGATATCCGTCATTACCATTGGGAATTATTTTTCCGAGTGCTCAAATTACTGGGCTAGATTCGGTCGGGAAAAAATTAAAAGCCGTGCAAAATATGGCAAACGAATTGAGTTTAAATATTACCACCATCAACGAACGCGCCGAAACGCTCGGGCACGATCCAGAATACCGAGAGCAATTTGATGTGATTGTGTGTCGAGCGGTGGCTCCGTGGACGACTTTATTGGAAATCACCCTGCCATTTTTAAAAGTGGGCGGAAAAATGATTGCCTACCAAACGCCCTCTATTTTAGATGATGTGTTTGAAAACGAGTCGGTTGCCGAACGGTTAGGCGGAATGGTAATGGAAGTATTTGAAAGCGATTATTTAGACCTAGAACGACGATTTGTGGTTTTAAAAAAATTTGAAAAAACACCCAAAAAATTCCCGCGAGCCGTTGGAGAACCAAAACATAATCCGCTGAAAGCCTAATTAAATCTGATTACTATTCTTGAGCGAAAAAAGTTAAATCAAAAGAAAGAAGCCGAAAGATATTCCAGTGTTTTGCAAAACAATTTAATACAAATTGAAGATACTTCGACCCGCTTTCGCTCGTAATGACCAAAAATACAATAACTCCTAATTTAAAAACTTTTTGTGCGCCGCTTTTAAATCGGCATTTACCACGTGTGTATAAATTTGCGTAGTCGAAATATTCGAATGACCAAGCATCTCTTGCACACTCCGCAAATCGGCTCCATTCCGTAACAAATGAGTTGCAAATGTATGCCGTAATTTGTGCGGTGTTACCGGTTTGGTAATACCAACTCGAATCGCTCTCGTTCGCACCATATTCTCAATGGCATTGGTCGATAAACGGCGCGATTCACCCGCAGTTTCAAACTCATCAGGACGTGTTTTAGCATTCAAAAACACTGGCTGAAAATTATCTGTGCGTAAATCAAAATAGGTTTGCAACTTTTCCACCGCTCGATCTGTTAAAAACACGGTTCGATATTTCTTTCCTTTTCCTAACACCGTAAACTCTTTTAGGTCTAAATTTACTTGGCTCCGATTAAGCGAATGTAGTTCGGCAATTCGTAACCCCGTTGAATATAACAACTCGATGATAGCCGCATCGCGCGCGGCAATTATTTTATTTTTTATGCCCGAAAAATCCCGCAACATAGTTAACTCCTCCAACGTCAACCCCGACACATCACGCGCCTTGTATTTTGATAATTCAATTTTTTCTGGGGCGAGAATATTCTGGTCTAAATCTCGCTTAATACAAAATTTTAAAAAACTTCGTACTGGAATTAAATACAAATTTTTGGTATTCGCCGAAACTGGTTCGCCACGACGGTTTTTTAAGCCAAACAAATAATCATAAAACGAGTCTAAATGATCCATCGAAATTTTCGACAAATGAGTATTTTCGCCAATAACCGCACCAAACGCCTCTAACGCCTTGGTATAATTTTTAATCGTATATTTTGAAGCGTCTTTGATATTTACCAAATACCGAAAATACTTCTCTCTCGCTAACGAAAACTTCATCAATATTAGTATAAAAGAAACGAGAGTTTTTTACCAAACACAAAAATTATAATTTACAGGTCAAACTGGAATGTTAAAATAAAGATGAATGCCTAAAAACCTTTCGCCTACTGAAATTGAAACACTTGTACAACAAGTGCAGGCAGGCGATACCGAACAATTTGGGATTCTGTTTGAGCATTTTTACGATAAAATTTTTCGGTTTGTATCGTTTCGAGTGAACCAAAACGAAGCCGAAGATATTGTTTCGGATATTTTTCTGAAAATCGTACAAAAAATAAACTCTTATGCTCCTAACCCCAAAATCAAACAAAGTTTTGCGGCGTGGATATTCAGAATTGCACAAAACACCGTCATTGATTTTTACCGCAAACAAAAAGAATATTTGGGGTTAACCGACGACGAAGGCGAAGACAAATTTTTGCTAGAAGATCCACACGATACTCCAGACGAAGGATTACAAAAACAGTATCAACAACAGGAAATAAAAAAAATTCTGACCAATCTTTCTCCCATTCACGCCCAAGTATTGGAATTACGATACATGGAAGATTTTTCCTACCGAGAAATGGCAGACATACTCCAAAAATCCGAAGGAAACATCCGCATCATTCATATGCGCGCCCTACGAGAAATTCGGAAAAAATTCCCGAAACCAAAATCTGAATAAAACACACCAAGGTTATTCTGGCTTGTCCAGAATCTAAAAAATTTTTATATTTCCCAATTTCTGACTAGAAGTATTTTGACAAAAAAGAAAACGAAGATCCCGCATCAAGTGCGGGAAATTATGAGTTTTCTCGTCCATTTCTACGACCATTTTTCTCAAATTTCCACCAATTATAAAATAAAATTTTGAAATTTTGCTTCTCTAGTTTTCGCACCAAATCAGATGTTTTCTGTTGTTTTACCGCTGGATACACCGACCGTAAAAAATGCCAATAATCAACTATCGACAAACGCTTTTTCGATGCATTCTTTCGTCCCCATTCCAACAACAAATCATAATAATTTTCTAACTGTTCGTACACACTTTCTACACTACGATCCAACTCATAAATAGTCAGCGGCGTAGCCCCAACTCCATTCAATTCAATAATTTTATAATTTTCTTTTTCAATATCGGCTAACGAATCCGCCATAATATCAAACCGCCCCACATTAAAGCCTTGGTAGTTTACCAACGCCGCCGACAAACTTTTTTCGAGCGCTGGAGTAACTTCATCTTGCCGATTTACAAATACCGTTCCTAACGACACACTGGCCATTCGAGCAATTTTTCGTTCTTCGTTTACGGGCAAAACCGTCTGTTTTTCATCTTCTGATAAAGATAACAAGATTTTTTGTCGCTGAGCCACCGCAATTGGCAATTGCTCGACCAATGCTTGTATAGTTGACTTTCCATCTCCAATAACCCGTCGGGCTTGTTTTTCGACACACGAAAACACGGAAAACTCATTCGAACTAACCGATTTTCGCACCATCACAATACCAAACTCTTTTTTTTGACCGAGAAATTCTTGCACCAAAAATGGTTCATCCGGTGCCGTAGCAATAAACTGAGATAACTCCGACCCATTTTGAATAAAATATACTCCAGTAGATCGTTCTCCCGCATTGGGTTTACAAATAATGGGAAAAGATAATTTATATTTTTTTAAAAATGCTAAAAAGTTTTCCAAAGACATTTTTTGCTCTACCAATACCGAAATCGGCATAAATTTGCTCACTAAATGCCGGTTAATTTCTGATTTTGGAACTCCGATTAATCCCGAATAATGAGACATAGATGGATTTACCCATTCAAGCCACGGAAATTGCCATTTATATTTCCATACTAACGGAGCACACTGATTCTTCCATGGCAAAGCACTCCAAGGAGTATTCGTTGAATAAGACAAATGTGCTACCAACACTTTCAATTTCTCAAAAAAAGAAGTCGACAAATGATATTTTTGCTCAAATTCATTGCCTTTTGACGAAGTTTTATATACCATACTGGGGAAATTACTTATACGAAAATCGTACTCATATGTTAGAAAAAGCCAAAAAAGTAGTAGCCGAATTCAAGAAATTAGAAGACGAATTACAAAGCCCAGACATATATTCTGATCAAGATCGATTACGAGAATTAAGCCAAAAACGAAAGGCCTTGGAATCAAAATACCAACTGGCGTCTGAATACATCAAATTTTCAGTGCAAAAAACTGACTCAGAAACCTTACTCCGCACAGAAAAAGACCCAGATATGCAAGAAATGGCCAAAGAAGAGTTAGACGAAGCCAAAGCGAAACTCCCTCAAATCGAAGAAGATTTAAAAATTGCGCTTATTCCACGCGATCCAAACGACGAAAAAAATTGTATCGTCGAAATCAGACCAGGAACTGGTGGAGACGAGGCCGCGCTCTTTGCCAACGAAGTCTACCGCATGATGCTTAAGTTTGCTGAAAATAATGGATTCAGCACCGAAATTATGGACGAAAACTGGAACGACGGCGGAGGAATTAAGGAAGTTGTGTTCAAGGTTTCTGGATTTGGCGCGTATGGAAAACTAAAATTCGAAGGGGGCGTACACCGAGTACAACGGATTCCTGCCACCGAAAGCCAAGGACGAGTCCACACTTCAGCAATTTCAATTGTTGTTATGCCCGAAGTAGAAGAATCAACCATTGAAATTAAAGACTCTGATGTACGAGTGGATGTATACCGCTCAAGCGGAAACGGAGGACAATCGGTGAATACAACCGATTCAGCCGTCCGATTAACACATATTCCGAGTGGATTGGTAGTAACGTGCCAAGATGGGAAATCACAATTAAAAAACAAAGAAAAAGCCTTTACGGTATTGCGGTCTCGTTTGCACGCAATTGAAGAAGAGAAAAAACAAAAAGAACTCGGAGCCAAACGATTGGTACAAATCGGATCAGGGGATCGTTCTGATAAAATCAGAACCTACAACTTCCCGCAAGACCGAGTAACAGACCACCGAATCGGACAAAATTTCTCAAATCTTCCCGGAATTTTAGAAGGAAACTTAGACAAAATTGTCGAAGCCCTCGCCCTCGAAGAACAAAAGAGTTTACTCGAACAATCAACCGAAAATTAGAAAATTACAATGATTGAAATTTTAATAGGAATCGGACTCTGTATTGCCATCATAATTCTGGTACAAGCCATCGGAATTGTCTCCGATGGACCTTTTATGAACTGGACTGAACACTTTAAAAAACAATGGCATCTAAGTGATTTTGTTGCTGGTGAAACCATTCAAGCCCTCGGAACATCTGCCCCAGAAATTGCTATTAGTTTTATCGGATTATACATTTTACACGATAACCCAGCCCTTGGATTAGCCACTATTATTGGTTCTGCTATTTTTCAAATCACCGTAGTTATTGGGATTCCATTACTATTCACCAAAAAATCCGTCAAGTTAGATCCTCGAGGCCTTCTACGAACTTCAGCTATTTATGGTGGATCTGTAATTCTTCTATGGGCATTCCTATCATCAGGACAAGCTCTCACTGGCTGGGAACTCGTTATCCTATCAGCCTACCATATTTGTTATATAACAATTCTTATTGCCACCCATAAAAAATCAAATTTTGATTTACACTTAGAACTTTCAGCTAGAGAGAGAGAGAGAGAGAGAGAGAACAAACATTGGCTTGAGAAGATTCTTTCTATAATTCCAAATCCTGATGACAAGTTTGGACTTATCAAAAAAATTCCCGTTGGATTTATCATTACGCTCATTGCCATCGGCGTATTAACTTATACATTTGTAGAATCATCGGTTACTTTTGCCGAAATGATTGGTGTTTCCAGCACCCTCATCGCCCTAACCGTACTCGCGGGCGGAAGTTCTATTCCCGAATTATTTTCAAACATTGCCCTCGCCAAAGAAAATAACATCGACCAAGCCATTGGAAATGCCCTCGGAAGTAACACCCTGGATATTTGTATTAGTTTTGCACTCGTTTCAATTCCATATGCCTTTCTAAATGGGAATATTTCCGGAGCAGAAACCGAAAAAATGACGACTTCAATCCTATTTTTATTTGGATACTTATTCGCTATTTTACTACTTTTCGCTATTACAAAGTTTCGGACTCACAAATGGCAAGGAATCATTCTTACTTTGATGTTTATTGCTTTCGTCGTAGTAAATATTTTTATGGGAGTATAAGAAAAGTAGTTCTCTAAATTTTTATTGGATTTTTTATTTATTTTGTTATATAATTTAGAGATGAAACAGTATGAATATAAAACAGCTATTTATGAAGAAAGTGCACTTAGCTCAATACTTTTAGGAAATGGAAAAATAAACAAAGAAAAGTTCGACACATTCCTAAATGAACAAGCAAAAGCCGGGTGGAGGTTTAAAAACATAGAAAAAGAGATGAGAAGAAAATTTGGGTTTTGGGCTGTTGAAGCAATGGTCGTAGTATTCGAAAGAGAAAAAACTCCGATAGAAAACGATGACTCCCCAATAGCAGCATAAAATAAAAACGAACACGATTTAACTGAACCAGCTATTCATAAATTCCCCCACTGTAAGATTGGACCGAAAAAGATTTACACTATTTTGCTTTTAGTAAGAAAAACTAAAATCATTCATATCAAAAAACACCGCCATTCGGCGGTATTTTTCATAATCTAAATCTAAACCCAATGTTTCTTAGTTTTTGTCTTTAAAATCTGGGTGGTATTTATCAATTGTTTTTTGGTTCAACCGTTTCAATTCAGTAATTGGGAATGGTCGCAATAATTCCCATCCAAGTTCTAATGATTCTAAAATTGTTCGGTCAACATCAAAGCCTTGTCCTACAAATTCTTTTTCAAAAGCATCCGCAAACGCCAAGTACAATTTATCTACGTCAGACAAAGAACTTTCTCCCAACACAACGGCCAATTCTCGTACGTCTTTCCCTCGGGCATAACACGCAAACAATTGATCTTTTAGTTTTGAGTGATCTTCTCGAGTTTTTCCTTCTCCCATTCCAGCTCCGGCCAATCGAGACAATGATTTCAACACGTCTACTGGTGGCATCGCTTTCTTTTGGTACAATCCTCGATCAACCACGAATTGTCCTTCGGTAATATATCCAGTCAAATCTGGCACTGGATGAGTAATATCATCTTCTGGCATTGATAAGATTGGCACTTGCGTCAAAGATCCGTTTGAACCTTTTACTCGTCCCGCTCGTTCATAAATAGTTGAAAGATCAGTATAGAGGTATCCTGGATATCCTCGTCGTCCTGGCACTTCTTTTCGGGCCGCAGACACTTCTCGCAACGCTTCTGCGTAGTTGGTCATGTCGGTCAAAATCACCAACACGTGCATGTCTTTTTCAAACGCCAAGTATTCAGCAAAAGACAACGCCATTCGTGGCACAGAAATTCGTTCTACCACTGGATCGGCCGCCGTATTCAAGAACAACGTTGAGTTTTCAATCGCTCCAGTTCGTTCAAATTCGTTTTTAAAGAACATCGCTTCTTCAAACGTTACCCCCATGGCTCCAAACACTACCGCAAACTCAGATCCATCATTCACTTTCGCTTGTCGGGCAATTTGTGTCGCTAATTCAGCGTGTGGCAACCCAGACCCTGAAAACACTGGTAATTTTTGTCCTCGCACCAAAGTATTCATCACATCAATAGTCGAAATACCAGTTTGGATAAAGTCTGATGGGAAGGTTCGAGAATATGGATTAATCGCCATTCCTGAAATATCAATTTGTTTTTCCGCTAACACAGCTGGTCCATCATCAAGCGCTTTTCCCGCTCCATTGAACACTCGTCCGAGCATATCTGGAGAAACCCCCAAAGTGGCCACTTTTCCGGTGAATTTTGCTTTCAAATTTTCGGTAGAAAGTCCTTGCGTAGACTCAAACATTTGAACCATCGCTCGTCCATTATGAGATTCCAAAACTTTCCCCATTTTGGTACTTCCGTCAGCCAGTTGTACTTCTACTAGCTCTTCGTATTTGGCATCTTTTACTCCATCAACCACAAGGATTGGTCCAGCAATAGATTTAATGTTGTCGTAAATTTTTTGCATTTCAACAATGTTAAATAAAATCAGGCAAATTTTTGTGTTTTACTAAAAATTGTCAACTGTTTTCGAGTGTTTTTAAACAAAATTTCAGAAACCAAAAATCCGTCATAATTTAGATTCACTACTTGGGAACACAAAACGGAATTATAATATTATCTTTATAACTACCAGACCTATCTGGTCCATACGACATAATAGCCGAAATAACAGATTTTCCATTACATTCCTTTTGTGCATACTTAGGGTTATTGTAACAAACAAAATCCCAATCAAACTCATATGGTGTTCCCCATGGGTCAATTAATACACTTTTATCTATATATGGTCCCGCCCATTTCTTTCCAAAATCAAATTCTTGACCAGAATTTGTAGGTTTTGCTACTTCTTCTTTACATAACAAACCTCCTGCACAACCAACCATTTTGAATTCAGGATTTTGCACACAAGTACCAATCGAAAACCCTCCGATTGTCTTCCCTGTTTCAACTTCTAATAGTCGAATAGCCTTTTTTATCTGTGCCATCTCAGCCAACGCTTTAGCCTCCTGAGCCTTATAAACCGTCTGCTTATATTGAGCAATCCCCATTCCAGCAAGGATTCCGATTATTACAATTACTACCAATAATTCAATCAACGTAAACCCTCGCCGAGCTACTTGCGAACTTGCGAACTTGCGAACTTGCGAACTTGCGAACTTGCGAACTTGCGAACTTGCATCAAAATAAGTCTAATTACGTACCAGTTTAATCAAGTCTTTTCTCAAATTTTAACTAGACACCTAAATTTTTTAACGCGAAAACCAAAATTAAAATTCTATCCAGCCAATTGCCCTAATAACGCTGGGTTAAAAATCATTAATCCACCCAATACCAACAAAAGCAATCCACCAATTAGATTAGACGCTCGCACGAATTTCCCAGAAGTTAATTGTACCGAACTCACGGCAAACATCGCCAGCGAGAACACCAAAATATCATCAAATATATACGCTACGTCATAAATAAAGATTCCCAACAATTGATTCATAAATGATAAATCCAAGACATTCACTAACGTATTAGTAAACAACGTTGGAATCGCAAAACTACATAATAATTCAACCACATTGACCGCAAAAGCCAGCCCAATCACGCCAACCAAAACCAGCCAAAATTGATCACGGGCCAAAATCTGTTCCAATTTTGTTTTAAAATTTCGTCGTTCATGAATGTCTTTCACACTACATTCATTTTTGTTTCGAATTCCATCCCACAAGGTTTTCATTCCACTTACTAATGCTACCAAACCAACTACTCGAAACACCCACAACATCACCGTTCCTGAAGCATACGCCGCAATGGCTTCAAACCCAAGTAGATAAGCTAACAACGCTCCAAAGTACAAAACCGCCGAACTCGCAATAAAAATCCCACCAATAAACCACCGTTTTTTGCGATCATTCATGCCTAACAAAAACCCAATCAAAATGAGCAGTGTCCACATGGCACACGGATTAAATCCATCTATCAACCCTAAAATAAAAGACATTACCGGCCACGGAAGTTTTAACGTTCGCTCAATCAAACTATTATCAACCGCCGAACCGACATTAACCGCTATTTCACCCGCTGCTTCAACCGAAACGGTGGCGAGCAACGCCAATCCTAATCCGAATAAAACTCCTTTTTTCATATTTTTTTTAATTTACTTTTTTTGCTTGCTAACTGGCACATTGTCCACCTGGTTAACTAAAAATTTCCTTTCTTATACTCCAAACCAACCAAGAATGGTTTCTAAAAAACCACTCCACCAACTTTTTTTCTCTGTTTTAACTTCAACTTTCTTTTCAATTTTTTTCGGTTCTCCAAAATTTTTTTTCATTTCCGCCAAAAGCGCCTCTTTTTTAAATCCGACCAAAACTTGATTTCCAACAATATTAGTTGGCACTGCCTGTGGCTTTAGGTTAAATTTCTTCATACGGTTCTCCCAAAGGGTTTTATTTTCTGGGTGAAACCACACCTCATATTCCAAAACTTTCAAATCTGGATACATTGGCTTCAATTCAGATTCAATCCAATCTAGTTCTTGCGCACAATGCGGGCATCCATTTCCATGAAAAATTTCTATCGTCGGAATTCGTTGTGCCCAAACCTGAGTCGAAACCAACAGAAATCCCATAAATATTACTAATTTTTTCAACATATTCATCTTTTAATTTATAAATCAGAATCATAGTAAAAAGAACTCTAAAAAAAGCAAAATAACTCACACATATAAACTCGTCAGCTGGTAAACTTGTAAACTTATCGCGTTTTTCTAAAGTTATGAATGAATGAAAAACTATTTTGACGCCGCTGCCACCACCCCACTACATCCAGAAGTACAAACAGTAATGCAAGAAAACTTCAGTTTTTTCGGTAATGAAAACTCTAAACACCGGCACGGATTTGCCGCCCACAAAAAACAAGACCAAGCCTTGCAAAAAATTGCGGATATTTTAGGGGTCGCTAAAAACCAATTAGCCATCAGTCATTCGGGCACGCACGGAAACCAAAAAGTTCTTTGGGAAGCCCACAAAAAATTCGGACGCCAAAACATGTTTTGTTCGGCCGTTGAACATTCGTCTGTGTTAGACGAAATTTTGCCAACGAACCGTTTTGACCCACTTGGAGATTTTGCAGATATTCCTACCCACGCCCAATTTATTTCGCTTATGCGTGCCAACGCCGAAACGGGTACTATCTTTGACACACAAACGTTGAGAGAAAAATTCCCGCACGCTATTATTCATCAAGATGCCGTTCAAGCTGTTGGCAAAACGGGACTTGATTTTGAGAACGCCGACATCATCACCATGGCTCCGCACAAATTTTACGGACCAAAAATGATTGGACTAATTTGGATGAAAAAACCCCAACAATGGAAATCTATCAGCAAAGACACTCACACCAAAAATTGTTGGTTAGCCCTTGGCATGTCCACAGCGTTTGAATTATTAGGAACCAACAACCTTTCCACCCAAAATTTTGAATCCACTCCAAAGTTGGCACAAATCAAACATTGGCAAACACAAATCGAGCAACACATTAGGCAAACCATTCCCGACAGCAAAATTCGGCACGCCGATTTACCACGGGTTCCAGGCATTATAAATGTAAGTTTCAAAAACATTCGTGGCGGACAACTCGCTCAAATGTTATCGGACCAAGAACAAATTTGTGTTTCTACTGGGTCTGCCTGCACAAACGACATTTTACAACCCACCACTACCATTCAATTTTTCGAAAAAAATCCTGACTGGCAGTTTCCACTAAGGATTTCACTTCACTCATTTTTGACGGACGAATCCGTACAGAATTTCTGCGAAGCCCTAACGCATTACTGCCAGACAATTCGTCAGCAATAAATTATTCCCATTCATATTTTACACACCGCACCGAAAACCGAGAATCTTTGTGTTCTGGTGGCAATTCACCCGCCACAGGAGATTTTCCAACTGTAAATCCATAATACAACTGTTTTTTCGGATTATATAAATCTTCGGCCCAATATCGAGCCACCTTATCAACCCACACCGAAGATTCGCCCCACACAATAGCCCCCGCTGGAAACAAATTCATATCAAAAATAAGTCGATCTTGGTTTTTCCCAAACACCGCATACAAATATTGAAAATCTTCGAGGGTTGGCAAATGCATTTTTTTGGCTTTACACAACGATTTTGCTTCTTCAAAAGTGTAATAGCCTCCATATTTATCACAGTAAATATCTTTTCCATCATAACACCGCAAAACACCTTGCGGTGGAACCACATTCGCATTTTTTGTTTCCCAAGTAGTTTGCCCATAAGTTACCAACTGAACTTGCTTTAAACAGCCAGCGTTTTTGTCTGATAAACACTCTAATAATGCTTGTTCTTTTTCATTCAAAACTAGCCCCCCATACGTAGAAAATTGCGAAAAATCAGTAGAGAACACATACCCAACCATCAGTCCGATTATTCCTACCAACGCTAAACTCGCACAAACAAACTCAAACTGATATTTTTTTAATTTTTCATACATCGATGCCAATTTTATCAAGACTCGCACCGAAAGACAAATTTACGACCCACAAAGAATTTTGGTAAAAATTTGACGGATAAGTAAAAAAAAGAAGAATAAAATTTGAAATGAATCCTCAATTTTCCCCTAATTTCAAGGAATGGCTCACCCAAAATCGGTGGACCCCAACGACTTTGGGCGATTTTTTAGGAGTAAAACGACAATCAGTCCATAATTGGATTGAGGGCAAAAGTTTTCCTAAAAACAAAGCCGTTTTACAAAAACTTTTATCACTCTCTCCCGATATAATTAAATTTCCAAACGGCAAACACCCGTTTCCACAAACATTAAAAACACAAAAAATGAACGAATATTTCGAAATCATCGGCGGACAAAAATTATCAGGAAGAATCAGCATTCCTGGAGCCAAAAACGGGGCTTTACCCATGTTATGTGCAGCGCTCCTTACCACCCAAACCTGTGAATTTATCAATGTTCCCAATATCACTGATATCCGATTGTTACTTGATATTTTTGAAACCCTCGGAGCCGTAGTCGAACGAGATTTAGTCAACGGAAAAGTAAAAATCACGGCTCAAAATATTGACCCAGAAAAACTCGAACATTGCCCACAAGCCAAAAAATTCCGTGCTTCTATTCTTATTGTAGGACCACTTTTAGCCCGCTTCGGACACGCAAAAATCCTCAAACCAGGAGGCTGCATTATCGGTGCCCGACCTAATGATGTTCATTTAAACGGGTTTGAAGCGTTTGGAGCCAAAGTAACCGATAAAGGCAACCAAATCGAACTCAATTTTGACGGAAAACTCAAACAATCAACTATTTCTAAACTCTGTCTTACCAACGAAAACCAAACCGAAGAAGAAATTATTCACCCACAAGTTTTGTTGCCAGAAGCCAGCGTTACCGCTACCGAAAATCTAGCCATGTTTGCTGCTGGAACCGCCGGGACTTCCGAAATATTTTTTACCGCCATGGAAACCCATGTAACCGCCACCGTACAAATGTTAGCCGACATGGGCGCCCAAATTGACGGCATTGGAACGCATCATTTAACCATTCGAGGCCTCAAAGCCCCCAACTTAAAAGGCGGAACTTTCCGCATTCCACCAGACGGACTCCTCGCCGCCACGTATGGTATTGCCGGCATTTTAACCGAAGGAGATGTATGGATTGAAAACGTCAATCACCACGAACTGTTGTCATTCTATGGAGTTTTAAAACGAACGGGGGCGAGTTTTGAATTCTTTGATAACACACTTCATATTTTCGGAAAACAAAACCTCAAAGCTATTCCAAAATTACAAACCGCTATTTTCCCTGGATTTTCAACCGATTTACAATCACCCTTTGGCGTATTACTAACCCAATGCGAAGGTTCATCAATTATCTTTGAAACACTCTTCGAAAACCGACTAACTTACCTCTCAGAACTGGAAAAAATGGGCGCCAACGTATCATTGTTAAACGCACACCAAGCTCAAGTTACAGGAAAAACTCCGCTCAAAGGAACCAGTGTTCAAAGTTGGGATTTACGAGCCGGAGCCGCCATGGTTTTAGCCGGACTCATTGCCAAAGGCACGACCAAAGTAACCAACATTGATTACATCGACCGTGGTTACGAAAATTTTGAAAAAAATCTTCAAAGTCTTGGGGCACAAATCACAAGAAAAAGTTAAGACTTCTCACAATCGGTTCGTAGATACAATTTATCACGGTGAACCAACGTTACTAACACAAAACTCAAAATCAGTAACAAAAACCACGATCCAAATTTACCCAACGGTACCATGTGCCAACCATCTACTTGATTTGGATACACCCAATACCGTGAAAAAGTTCCTACATTTTCTGCAAAAAAAATAACCGCTGCCGCCAACCCACACGCCAGTAGTAACGGGATTCGCCATTGTTTTTGATACACTTTAAAATGTATAAACGTGCGTCCATACACCACTCCCGCAAGCAAAAATAAGACACTCCGAATGTCGGGCAAATAATGATGCGTAAAAAAATTCGCATAAATCAGAACTGACAAAACAACCGTCTGCCAAAAGGGTGGATAATTCTCAAATTTAAATTGTAAAATACGCCAACACCGAGCAATAAAACTTCCTACCGAAGCATACATAAATCCAGTAAACAACGGCACATTCCCAATAGCAAAAAAACCAATGTGCGCATAAGACCACGACCCAATCGCCGCCGAAGTTTTAAACACCTCCATGGCCGTTCCTACCAAATGAAACAAACCAATCACTTTCGCCTCTTTTTTGGACTCAAATTGAAACACAACTAATAAAATTTGCACCACCAACACACACCCAAACAATAAATCGGCGCGAAGCCCCGACTGGATTCCTAACAACCAAAACGCCAACAATAAACACAAAATAAATCCGCCAAATACACTTGATTGTGCCAATTTATATAGAAAATAAAACCCCTCTCTTAACATCACACAAAGCGTAAACATTTCCAAAATTTTTCAAAGCACAAAAAAACACCTCCCTTTCAGGAGGTGCTTCACTTTGTATTTTCCTGGAGCCGTCTACCGGGATCGAACCGGTGACCTACGGGTTACAAATCCGTTGCTCTACCAGCTGAGCTAAGACGGCAAAACCACAAAGCCCAAGAAATTTACTAAAAAAAATAAGAGACGCAAGTTTTTTTAAAAAAATTTTAAAATCATTTTTTTTATTGAAAATACACCACCTGTTTTTGTAATCGTTGAGCCAACAATGGGTGTTTTTCTAGGTGCGGATCCGCTTCCAAAATTTGCTCGGCCCAGTGCTTTGCTGATTCCAACAATGGCAAGTTTGAAATATCTGCCACTTTAAATTCCGGCAACCCACTTTGTTTCACGCCATATATCTCTCCCATTCCTCGTAGTTCTAAATCAATTTCTGATAATTTTTGCCCACTCGTAAACCGTTCCATCGCTTTTAATCGAATTTTTTGTTTATCTTCTCGCTTTCCGACCTTTAAAAAACAATACGATTGTAAATCATTCCGCCCAATTCGCCCACGAAACTGATGCAATTGCGACAACCCGAACCGTTCAGAATTTTCAATAACCATCACCGTCGAATCAGGAATATCCACCCCCACTTCAATAACCGACGTCGACACCAAAATATCAAATTCTTTCCGCTGAAAACGTTCCATAATTTGTTTTTTCTCAGCTGGGCGCATTTTTCCGTGTAAATACTCAACCCGTCGCTTCGCAAAAATTTGTCGTACCCGCTCAAATTCAGCCAAAACACTTTTCGCTTCAATTTTTTCCGATTCTTCTACCAACGGACACACCCAAAACACTTGCCGACCTTTTTCACACTGATCATCAATAAATAAATTCATTTTTCGTTCAGTGGCATCATCCGCCACCACACGAGTAATAATGGGTTTTCGTCCGGCCGGTAATTCGTTAATAACACTTAATTCTTGATTGCCATAAATAGTCAGCGCTAATGTCCGAGGAATCGGCGTAGCCGTCATAGACACAACGTGTGATTTATTTTCGGCTAAAATCGCTCGTTGTGCAACCCCAAACCGATGTTGTTCATCAACCACGGCTAACCCCAATGAATGGAATACTGTGTCTTCAGTCAAAAGAGCGTGCGTCCCAATAAGTACGTCCACTTTTTTTTGAACTAATCGTTGCTTGATATCTTTTTTCTGCTTGGCCGTCACAGATCCCGTCAACAACTCTACCACGACGCCCGAATTGGATTCTCCCAACAAATTCGGTGTTTCGGTTCGACCAACATCGATATGTGCAAAGAATTGCTTAGCTTTTTCAAAATGCTGTTGTGCCAAAATTTCCGTGGGAGCCAAAATCGCCACTTGAAACCCCGCTCGTACCATTTGTGCGGCCGCCAAAAAAGCCACTACTGTTTTTCCGCTCCCAACATCTCCCTGCACCAACCGATGCGCCGCCACAGGTTGCTGAAAATCCTGTAAAATTTGAAATAAAACGCGTTTTTGTGCCAGCGTTAACGCAAATGGTAACGTCGCTAAATCTTGTTTTACCAACTCAGCATCAAACACCACTTTAAATGGATTTTCGGCTTCCGCTTGTCGCAAAAATTTTTCTTGTAACACTCGTAACTGAATTTCAAATAATTCTTCAAAAGCCAACCGCCGTCGTGCCGCATTCCAAGCTTCAACCGAAGTCGGGGCATGAATTAATTTCAGGGCTTCGTGGCGGGGTAAAAATGACTCGGCTTCCAAAATACTCGCCGGTAAAAATTCTGGATATTCGTGAGCTTGAATGAGCGGCAACAAACCATGCATTTTCTCTCGTAACCATTTGCTGGTAATCGGTAACGATTCAGAATAAATCGCCCGCACACCGCCCACATGCACGGTTTTATCAAGATGAACTTCTGGATTTGAAATTTGAATTTTCCCATAATTTCGACTTACTTTTCCCACTAAAAACACCCGCGATTCATCACGCAAGTTTCGCAACACATACGGCACCGAAAACCAGACACTTTCCATCACCACGCCGTCATCAAGTACCAGAGCCGCTTTTCCAATTTTTCGTCCACGAGCCGTTTTTTCTAACCGAAAATCACACAACAATCCGCCCACCGTGTTTTTCTTATCCATTTCAATCGCCCCAAAACTCGACCGAACATCTGTCGATTCAACTGCCCGCGGAAAATATTCTACCAAATCACGCCCCGTAACAACATGCAAAGCTTCTAGTTTTGCCAAGTGTTTCGGCGTAGTATTGAGTAACTTTTTTAACGGAAATTCTAAGGTCATCAAGCAAATTATACATAATTTTCAAAAAAAATTTTCCAAAAATTATAAAAAAACATCTGAGATTCATAATATTTCTTTGCTATAAAATGAGTTCATATTTATAATGAAGCCATACTAAAAAAATTGTTTATAAAATAATAATGTTAAAAATGAAAAAAATTTCATCCGCAATCATTTGCTTATTTTTATTCGGAGCCGTACTCGTCTCAACAACACCAACAATTAAAGCCCAATTTATTGCCCCAGGAAATTTTGGAAACAGCTTAAACGACAAAGAAAACACACTTAAAACAAATACTAACACGCAACTCTCCATTTCTAATAAAAACAACAATAATGATTTAGATGATCATTTAAATGAATTAAATAAAGACGAATTAAAAGAATTAAAATTAAAACTTTGGACTCAAAAAATATTACAAGGACTCCCTTTCATCGTAATCACTATAAGTATTTTATTTCTACTAATCTTTCTTTCTATAAAGCTCATTAAACAAGCAAAAAAAAGATTTGCCAAAACAAACAGGAAGAACTAAAATTTAGTCGAATTCTATATTTTAGTTGATTTTTAATTAAATCTATGTTAAAATTTACTGGAATTCATTTAAAACTTAATATTTGTTTAACACATAAAAAAATGAAAAAGTTTTTAGCCCCTGTTCTTGGTCTGTTCTTGGCTCTTGGAGTCATGTCTATTGTTGCTCCGGACTTTGTTGCTCCAGTAGCAGAAGCCCAATTAATCACCCCTGGTGATAACGTAGCTGGTACTGGTACTGGTGATACTGAAGGAAGTTTGCGACAAATTATTTTACGATACGTATCAAAAGGACTTACTTTCTTGGGAATCGTAGCCGTAATCATCATCATTTGGGGAGGATTCCAATATATGACTTCAGCGGGTGAAGACACAGAAAAAGCAAAAAACACTATTATTTATGCAGCCGTAGGTATCTTGGTTATCATGGCCGCTTACGCGATTGTAAATACCGTAATTGCTGGATTTGGAACTGCGACAGGTAGCACCATTTAAGTGCATTAAACATAAAAAACTTTTTCTTAAAAACATCTTCTTGATTGAAGATGTTTTTTTTGTGTTTTTCTCGAAACTTTCGTATCATAATAAACGATGAAACAAAAAGGATTTACCCTCGTAGAAGTGTTAACCGCCATGACGCTTTTAACCATCTTTGTTGGGTTTATATTCCAATTTAGTCAGTCTATTCAATTAGGAGAAAAACGACTCCGTATTGCCAAAGAATTCCAACGCGAATCACGGTTTTTATTAGACAAACTTATCTCCGTCACTCAAAACAATGTGGTCGATTATGATCGATATTTTATTGAAGTTGGACCAAGTAATACTCAATGCCCCAAATTTGATCGATTGCAATTGCCTAAATTAATAAATGCAAATCCTTGTAGTTCAACTTATACTGAAAACAATGCTTGTGAAAATAACTCTACTAACCGAGCAAAACTTAATTACCCAGAAGTTTTTTATTGGGACACGAACGATGACAACGTGCCAGACCGACAACTTGGAGGCGTAAAAAATGACGGAACCTCAGACCCTTGCACCGTAGCCTTTCATAAAAATTCACTCGAAGAATTGTATTTAATCAATAATACCCGCACCAGAAGATTTGCTTTTAAACGAACTAAATCAAGCGACACTTGCGAACCAGACAACGAAAACTGTGCCCACATTCAAGCCAAAGTCGAAATTGGGGCCGACACCAACCACGACGGCGAAGCCGATATTTGGAGCACCTCCCCACAATGGAAGAATAATCAATGTAAGATAAGTAATAATGGAATAAATTATCCAATTTTAGATTTAGACATTGATACCAAATCAAAGTGCTTGGTTATGGCACACGATTGGCAAGCCATCTCATTAGATTCCGTAAACATACAATCCTTAAATTTTAAAATCACCCCAAAGAAAGATCCTTACTTAGCTTTCCGAGATGATTCAGCCCAACAACACCCGAAAGTGACCATTCAATTATCAACCGCTATTAAAAACCCTGAAAAATATTCTTTCGAAGTTGATAACGCTCCACACCTACATCTTCAAACCACGGTTAGTTCTCGAGTGTATGGAAATAGCCGCGAAACAAACTCTTAAATCTTAATTTTTTATCATGAATACCGTCCAACCAACCCCAAAAAAATCAAAACTCAGTATTATTGCCATTGTTTTGTTACTTGTATCCGCGGGTGTTACTGGATATTTCCAGTACCAACAGTCGCAACTGAAACCACAAAAAGAACTCTTGGAAAAATCAATCAAAAACATTGATGACCAATTAAACGGAAGTTCTCAAAACCAAACATCACAACACATGGTGGCATTAGTCGACAAAACAAAATCACGAATCGCTTGGTCAAAAATTATGTCGAGTATTACTAATTTCGAAACGCCGTCTCTTTCGTTCCAACAATTTAGTAGTACCAACACCAAACCATACCAAGTAGAGGTTTCTGGCAAAGCTGCCAGTGTCGAAAGTATTCAGTTGCTCCTCAAACGGCTTCAAGAATCATCAAAGGTTGAAACGCCTTTCATCCATTCACTTCAAACCCAAAAAGACGACAATAACAACCTTATGTTTACCCTAACTTTTACTCTCAAATAAAATGAAAAATCTAAATATTATTCTCATCTTAAGTGCGGTACTATTATTTGGGTTTGTGGGATTACCTAAAAAACGAGCCGTAGACACACTTCAAAAAGAAATACAAACGTTACAACAAACCAAACAACAAAAGACGACTAAATTCAAAGCCGTAAAAAAAGAATTTGAAGCCCTGCAAGCGTCTAAAGATTCCATCAAACATTTCATTCCTACGGAGTTTAATCAAGGCGAACTCATTACCGATATTAAAAAATTAAGCCAAAAAGCGGGCGTAACGGTGAGCGACGCAATTCAGTTTAGCAAAACAACCGAGGCTAATGGACTCCAAAAACTTTCAACACAGTTTTCGGTTACAGGGTTTCGATCACAAATTTTGTTGTTTCTCAAAAGTGTCGAATCAAACCCACTACTAATGGGCGTTGAAAATTTTGCCATCGAAAAAAACGAAGACGACCAAACAACCTTCGGCGTAAATTTGTACTCGTACTATTTTGAATCTCAACCGCAAACAAATGAACAATAAAACTGCTTCAACCGTTATTTACGGCGTAACTGACCGCCGTGATATTCCTTGGCATGAAAAACTAAACGATTTTTTAATCGATAATACGCCCCTCCCTGCCAAAGAAAAAAGTTTGTTTTTTAACTCACTGAAATTGTTAGTGGGTTCGGGAATTCGCGTAAGCCAAGCCATTAAAATGTTATCCGAACGTGCCCGTTCAGAACGGCTCCAACGGGTGTTGGCAACCATTCATTACGATATTAACGAACGTGGAATGCCATTATCGTCAGCCATGTCAAAATATCCTGATTTTTTCAACGAATCAGAAATTAAAATGATTTACTCGGCAGAAATTACGGGAAAACTTGAAGAAGTTTTGTCTTACTTGGCCGTTCAAATGGACAAAAACTTAAAACTCTCAATGCAAATTAAATCAGCCATGGTGTACCCAATCACCGTCTTTGGCGTGATTATTTTGTCTGGATTTGCCATGATGATTTTTGTGGTACCAAAATTCAAAGAAATGTTCGCCTCACTCGGAGCCGAACTACCGTGGGAAACCCGAGCCTTAATTGCGACTTCAGAATTTGTACAAAGTTCGTGGTGGATTTTGCTAACCATTCTTGTGGCGGCCGCTTTGTTTTTCAAAAACTGGAAAGATTCGCCCGAAGGGAAAATCCAATGGCATAAAATATTACTCGACACCCCAATTGTAAGTAAATTTGTCCGCAATTTTTCTACCATTCAAATTGCCACCAACTTTGCTACCTTACTCGAAGCTGGAATTCCAGTTTCTAAAGCCATGCAAGTACTACGACAAATTGTAGACAACAAAGTAATTTCCGAAGAAATATACAGTGTCGAACAACGAATTGTGGCCGGAGACCAACTGTCTGAAGGATTTAAAGAATCACCAGAAATTGACCCTATTATTGGAGAAGTCATTGAAATTGGAGAAAAATCTGGAGCCATAACCGAAATTTTGCAAAAAACTGGTACCCAATACCAACTGCAATTTGATGCCGACATCAAAAACCTATCAAAAATGCTTTCGCCAGTAATTTTGGTGATTGTATCGGTAGCCGTAATATTTATGGGACTCGCTATTTTAAAACCTATTTTTGCCCTACAAGATGCCTTTACTGGAGCCTAAACAAAACGCTTTTACGCTGATAGAAATTCTGGTAACCATTGTTATTATGGGAATTTTGTTCACCGTGGGCATGATAAACTGGAACCAAACAATTCAAAAACAACGCATCATAAACGCGCGCGAACAAATTGAAGCCGCTCTCGCGGAAGGATTTTCGAGCAGTCGCTCAATCAATAAAGCCATTATCGTTTCTGGAAAAAATAATTCCAATAAAATTTGTATAACGGAAAAGCACGCAAGAGCCAAAAACTGTTCAATACCAATCCCTTGCTCTCATCCAATAACACTGGCTGGAAACACCAAATTAGACAAAAATTTTTGCGTGTTATATCAACCACCATTTGGTGATATAAAAACTATTCCTTGTAGGGGAATATCATGTCCTATAAAGGAGAGTTTGATTCAAACCATTCCTTTCTCTTCAAATTCATTCAAATCATCCATTAATATCAATAAAACCTCAGGCCTTGTAACCGCTCAACCCGTAACACTAAAAAATTAAACATCATTAAATCCCAGAAAATGAAAATAACCACTAAAAAACCCGCCTTTTCTATCATCGAAGTGATGATTGCGATGGTTATTTTAAGTATGGCGGTACTGGCTGGATTCAAACTTATTGGATCGTTTATTACCACCGTGGCACAAAACCAAACCCGACTAACCGCCACCTACCTTGCACAAGAGTGTTTAGAAAACGCCCGTAATCAACGCGACATCAACTGGCGAAATTTTGATAATTGGACAAATGAGTTAGAAACCCTAACCAAAGACGAAGAAAAATTTGGAACTTTTAAAATATCACGAGAAATTTCAACAAAAAACAAAAATATTGACTTTGTTGGTACAAATTCAGGTGGACAAAATATCAAAATGATCCAAATACCAGTCGAAGCCACCATCACCTGCACGGTCTCACGAAACAACACCAAAATTGTAGAAATGCAGAGCATACTTACTAACTGGAAGAAATAATGAAACACCAAAAAAAGGCGTTTACGCTCATCGAATTGATGATTTCTATCACTATTGGAGCGGTGATTCTTACCAGTGCTTTGGGCGTGTACGCTCAATTTGTGCAAACAAAAATGCGTATCGAAATTGCTCGTCAAATGCAAAAGGAAGTCAATTTTGCCTTGGCTCGGCTTACCGACCGTGCCCGAAATTGTGAGATTACAAGTGGAAAATCTAACTTTGTAAATCTTAAATGTGAAAATGATAAACCTTATAATTTTTCGATAAATACTGACAGCAATTCATTTACAATGAATAATGAACGACTTATATCAAAAAGGTTTAAAATAATAACAGATAATAAAACTTCCAAATTTGTTATAACAAACAAAGAAAATACCCAACCTAAAGTACAAATATTTTTGAAAGTTCAATCAAAAAAAGATCCATCGGTACAACAATTTATTCGTACTACCATTTCGTCTCGAAAGTATAAGTTTTAATCCTATCAATATTAAACAATGATTGCATACGAATCATGACTAAAAATAACCACTTTATATACATACTAACCAACAAAAATCACACTACTTTTTATGTCGGAAGAACAATAGATCTTATCCAAAGAATCTACACACACAGACAAAAATTAGTAGAAGGATTTACTAAAAAATATAATCTCACAAAACTGGTATACTTCGAATCTGGTGGAGACTTTGAGTCAAGTCTTGCAAGAGAAAGAAAAATAAAAAAATATTGCCGTGCTTGGAAGAAGAATCTTATAGAATCAATCAACCCAGAATGGAAAGACTTATATAATTTAATCACTAAAACATAAGCGAAGACCCCGCGAATATTTAAATAATGGTTGCGCGGGTCCCGTCCAACAAACTTTCAAATATTGACGGGATCTTCTATACTAAAATTGTCTACAAAAAAATAATGAAAAACTATAAAAAACTCACCCCTCACAAAAACCAAGGAATCACACTCATATCAGTCGTGCTTATTTCAGTGTTGATTATTACGGCCGTAATGGGAGTGGCCAATGTGTTAGTAAAAGAACTAGCCTTTTCAGCTGACACCTTAAACGGAGAACGAGCCTATTTTGCCGCCGAATCTGGAGTGGAAATGGCCAATTTAACGCTGAAAGAAAATCCTATTTATCATGGAACAAAAAAAATAAATCTGACTAGAGCCGAAGGAAATACCAAAATAAATAACCTTGCTACTGAATTTTTTGTAATCTTGAAACCGAAACAACAACAAACTGTACGGTTACAAACATCTATCAACGGAAAGACACAAAAAATAAAAACGCTCCCTACCCTTTCAATAAACATATCACAAAAAGAAGTTAAGAAAAATGTCTTCTGGACCATCCGTTGCAATGAATCTGGTGAAAATTCATCAACCGCCTCTATTCAAGGAAATTTTAACCAAATTGGAAATGATTTAATTAACTGGATAGGAAAGATTGATAAATCTGATGACAAAACACGCTTTGAGACTTTTGACACTAAAACAAAACCCAAAAACGTTGGAACATATTTTTGGAATGCATCTAAATCATTCATAGCAAAAGACACCTGCACACTTTCACTCGAAAATTTATCAAAAAATAAAGTAAAAATAACTATTACAAATAACGAAACAATGGCTCCTCTAACCGGCACCGTAACCGCCACTGGCACCGCCAACAACCGTAAAAAAGTCATTCAGTATAAAACCGACCAAAACAACGTCGACCAATGGATTAACTGGGGTGCAATAGGAACCACAAAATAAAACGAATTAAAACAAAAAATCAGCCGTTGGCTGATTTTTTTATAAGAATAGAAGAAAATTTAAAACCTTACACTACTGCATCAAAACCGTTCATCGAGCTTCGCCCTAATTGCTTGGTAGTATCATTCATAACATCATTCATCGCGGCAAAATTCGCTTCCGACTCTTTCTTTCCACTCCCTGAAAAAAACGCCATCAGAGTTCCCTTCAACCCTGGGTTGTTATTAACCGCCACTCCAAATTGATATTCAACCGATTCGTTTCGAACATCTTTTACTTCTACATCGCTCGGAAGTTCTTCAAAAGCATTATCAATATAATTTTCAGCCAAGACTTTATTAGCTAGAGCTTCATTTGCCGCTAATTTTGTTTTTAATGCCACATTTTCCGAAATCAATTTCCAATCAACCGACTTTTTAGTTTCGACCTTATTGTTATTACTTTCATTATTTTCGTTATATTTAAATCCTTCTAATCCCATTTGAATATTTATTTTTAGTAAATCAGAAAATTATACCAAAATTTTTGACTTTTTGCAACTAAATTTCTACAATCTTTCTGTTCCAAGAGTACGGCACATTTGTCGGCTCTTTTTTTGTATTTTTTATAACCTTAAAACAAAAAGTATGTCAAAAAACATTGTGGTAAAAGGCGCGCGGATGCATAATCTAAAAAACATAGATGTAGAAATTCCGAGAGAAAAATTAGTGGTAGTAACCGGAGTATCAGGAAGTGGAAAATCATCATTAGCGTTTGATACCATTTACGCCGAAGGACAAAGACGATATGTCGAATCACTTTCAACGTACGCTCGGCAGTTTTTACAATTACAAGAAAAACCCGAAGTTGATTCTATCGACGGATTATCTCCCGCCATTTCAATTGACCAAAAATCAGCCCCCCGAAACCCCCGCTCAACCGTAGGAACCGTAACCGAAATGTACGACTATTTGCGGTTATTGTTTGCGAAAATCGGAACGCCAATCAATCCGGAGAACGGACGAGAATTAGTGTCCCAAACGCCAACCCAAATTCTAGACGTCCTAAACCAATGGGAAGACGGAGAGAAATACATGATTTTAGCACCCATCGTGCGCGGACGAAAAGGCGAACACACGGGTGAAATTGAAAAAATACAAAAAGCAGGGTTTGTACGGCTCAGAATTGATGGCGAAATTATGACCATTAACGAAGACATTCAACTTGATCCACAAAAAAAACACACCATCGAAATTGTCGTAGACCGATTAGTTAAAACTGATTACTCAAAACAGTTTGTAGAACTTGATGGAGGCGACCAAGTAGAAGAAAAAAACGACGACCGTATGCGAGTCATCGATTCGATTGAAACAGCACTCAAATTTGGAGAAGGTATTATGGTAGCCCACCGCATGAGTGACGAAACCGATCATTTGTTTTCAGAATTGTTATCTGACCCCGAAACGGGGTTTTCGTTCCCCCCACTCGAACCTCGAATGTTCTCATTCAATTCGCCGCACGGTGCGTGTGATGCCTGTCACGGACTTGGATACCGATTAGAATTAAATCCCAAAACGGCTATTAACCCCAAACTTTCTATTCGCGAAGGTGGAATTTTGCCTTGGAGCACCTTGGGGTCAAACTCATTGGCTTGGTATACTTCGTGCGTTAAAGCCGTTGGAGAAAAATACGGCTTTACTATCGACCAACCAATGGGCGAAATTTCGGAAGAAAATATCACGCGTATTATTAAAGGAACTGGCGACGAAGTATTTACCGTGCCACTTCAAGGAGCGAATCGAGGAAAAACCACTGAAACCACATTTGAAGGAGCCGCTACCCAAACCGAAAAACGGTTCAACGAAGCCGAATCGGACTTTTTACGAAAAAAATTAGAAGGATTTATGATTGAATCGACTTGTTCGGAATGTAACGGAGCCCGACTAAATATTTATGGACGAAATGTGTTTGTCGACGGCCAATCGATTGCAGACATTACCGGAATGCAAGTTCCAGAAGTAAAATCTTGGATTGAATCGGTAAAAGAAACTGAAGAAAACAGTAAAATCGTGCTTCCTATCAAAAAAGAAATTAAAGACCGACTAAGTTTCTTAGAAAACGTTGGTTTGTCTTATCTTACTTTATCTCGAGCGGCCAATACCTTGTCGGGAGGAGAAGCCCAACGAATTCGGCTTGCCACTCAAATTGGAAGCCAATTACAAGGCGTACTGTACGTACTTGATGAACCATCAATTGGATTACACCAACGAGATAACACCAAACTTATCAAAACCCTCAAACATCTACGAGATTTAGGAAACTCCGTCTTAGTCGTGGAACACGACGAAGACACCATGCGGGTAGCCGACCATATTATCGAAATTGGACCAAAGTCTGGAGTTCACGGAGGAAACTTAGTGTTTGCAGGAACCATGTCCGAAATGGAACACGCCGACACAGAAACCGCTGATTTCTTGTACGGACGAAAAAAAATCCGTGTACCACGAATTCGACGAAAACCGTTGGGAAAACTAAAAATCTTTGGGGCCCGACAGAATAACCTCAAAAATATTGATGTCGAAATTCCACTCGGATGTTTTGTTGGAATCGCGGGAGTCTCTGGAAGTGGAAAATCATCTTTAATTAATAAAATTTTAGTACCAGTATTAGCTCGAGAATTAAACCGAGCCAAAAAACCAGCTGGAGATCATGACAGCATAGAAGGCGTTGAAGCATTAGATAAACTTATTTCTATCGACCAGTCTCCTATTGGACGAACGCCACGTTCTAACCCCGCTACCTATACGGGAGTATTTACCGATATCCGAGAATTATTTGCCAGCACCACCGAAGCCCGCATTCGCGGATACTCAAGCAGCCGATTCAGTTTCAATGTCAAAGGAGGGCGGTGCGAATCTTGTAGCGGAGACGGACTCAAAAAAGTAGAAATGCATTTCCTGCCAGACGTGTATGTTCCGTGTGAATCTTGTGGAGGAAAACGCTACAACGACGAAACACTCGAAGTAACCTACCGCGGAAAATCTATTGCGGATGTCCTAGATATGACCATTGAAGACGGCGTAAAATTCTTCGAAAACATTGGAAAAATATCCGAAAAACTCCACGCACTCAACGAAGTTGGACTCGGGTACATGAAATTGGGACAAAGTGCTACCACGCTTTCTGGCGGAGAAGCTCAGCGGGTAAAACTCGCCACCGAATTAATGAAAAAATCAACCGGAAGCACCATTTATGTATTAGATGAACCAACAACTGGACTGCATTTCAGTGATGTAAAAAAACTTTTGGGAGTGCTCCAAAAATTGGTCGACAAAGGAAATTCAATGGTCGTCATTGAACATAATCTTGATGTGCTAAAATGTTGTGATTACCTCGTTGACATCGGACCAGAAGGTGGAGACAAAGGAGGAGTCGTAGTCGCCACTGGAACGCCCGAAGAAGTAGCCCAAATCAAAGAGAGTCATACGGGATTCTTCCTAAAAGATATACTAACCTTGAAAAAATAAATCTGGTTAAAAATTTATTTAAAATAAAATTAGTGATATTATTACAAAAATTATTAAATTCATAACTTACGTATTCTCATGATTGTAACACAAAAAGCACCAAACTTTACCGCCCAAGCTGTACTGGCAAACGGAAAAATAGAAGAAGAATTTAACCTTTATGAAAATCTCGGAGAAAAAGGAGCCGTAGTATTCTTTTATCCACTAGATTTTACCTTTGTTTGTCCTTCTGAAATTATTGCCTTTTCTAAAAGAATGTCTGAGTTTAAAGAACGAGGCATCAACGTTATCGGTGTTTCTGTAGACTCACAATTCTCACACTTTGCTTGGCGAGAAACACCCGTAGAAAAGGGTGGAATTGGACGCGTTGAATTTCCACTCGTAGCAGATATTACCAAACAAATCGCTCGAGACTTTGACGTATTATTCAACGAATCAGTAGCCCTTCGAGGGTCATTCTTGCTCGACAAAGACGGAACCGTTCGACACGCGGTTATCAACGACTTACCACTCGGACGAAATATTGACGAAATGATCCGAATGGTCGACACAATGCTCTTTACCAATAAATACGGAGAAGTCTGCCCAGCAGGATGGAAAAAAGGAGACGAAGGAATGAAAGAAAGTAAAGACGGCGTAGCCGAATACCTAGAAAAACACGCGGAAGATTTGTAAAAAATAATTCGAAAAGAAAAAAACTCCCTAACGGGAGTTTTTTTTATTCCATTAATTGTTCAATTTCTGCTTTATTGACTCGTTTAGGCATAGATTTTCGCCAAGCATTAAGACGATTTTTCATTTTGCGAACTTTCCACCAAGCCACCAAATTTTCTGGTTCGGCAATGATAATATACAACAATTTTTTGAAATTATACCACCCAGTTGCCCCTTGCACATCCGATGAAAAATCTGATGAGAAATTTTTTTCCAGAAGCACCTTATGGTTAATATAAGATTGTTTATTAATAAACGCGGGCTTTTGCATTCGATGTTTGATTGTTTCGGTTAAAGAAGCCTTCACTCCAAAGTTCGTTCGATCATGATACCCCACCGCCATTGGAGTATACGCCGATTTCCACCCAGCCCATTGCAACCGATACGCTAAATCAACATCTTCTTTGTACAAGAACATCGCCTCATCAAAAAATTCTTTTTCTCCGTGTTCATTTTCAAACGCTACATCTTCTAACGATTTTTTTCGGTACAACGCCGCCGCACCAGACACACCAAACACCAACGATTCTTCGTCGTATTGTCCAAAATCAACTTCACCTTGGCCTTTATCAAAAAACTTATGTGCCTTCGTCAAAGCAATTCCCGTTGAGTCGATAAAGTTCGTTTTCCCTTCGGAAGTGTCTCCTTTTTCAAACGCTTCAAAATTCCATCGTTTGAGTTTTCCCCCTACCGAACCAATATTTGGTTTTTGCTGAATCGCATGAAACAACTCCGTCAAGAAATTTGGTTCTAAAAACGCATCAACGTTCACACACGCATAGAATTCTCCATTCGATTGTTTAATGAGTTGATTGTGAGCTTTGGCAAATCCAATATTTTCTTTTGATTCCACCACCGTTATATCCGAAAACTCTTGTTTCAAAATACTTACCCCCTCATCCGTTGAAGCGTTATCAAACACCAAAATTTCAACATTTTTATAGTTTTGTTTTTGCAACGCCGTAAAACACGGTCGTACGTATTTTTCGGAATTATGTAGCACAACTCCAATGGAAATTTTTGGTTGCACACTGGCTCGTACCGGCAACGGTTTCATCATTTTTTTCGTAGCCCCCCCTTCGTTTCCAAACACTTCTTGAGCTAAAATACTGGCCTCCAACAAACTTTCATGCGTTCCAGCATCAATCCACATACCCTTCAATTTCGAAGCCTTCAAAGCCCCTTTTTCAAGATACACTTGATTCACATCGGTAATTTCTAATTCGCCTCGATCAGACGGTTTCAATGTTCGAATAATATCAAACACTTCCGCGTCGTAGATATACATTCCAGCCTGTGCTAAATTAGACTTAGGCAACATTGGTTTTTCAGTAATAGACTGAACCAAGCCATTCGAATCCAACTCTACCACGCCAAATCGTTCTGGATCATCAACCGGTTTTAAGAAAATATGAGCCCCATTTCGGAACGTCAAGGTTTGTTCCGAAAAATCATCTTCAAAAATATTATCACCTAAAATTACCGCTACCGAATCTCCAGCCGCAAACCCTTCAGCCAAACTCAAGGCTTGAGCAATTCCGCCTGCCCCATCTTGCACTTTATAGGTAAAATTTACCCCAAAATCTTTTCCAGACCCCAGAAATCGTAAAAAGTCAGACGCGTTTTGACTCGAAGTAATTACCAAAATATCTCGCACCCCAGAGTTTTTCAACGTCTCAATTGGATACGTAATCATCGGACGATTATAGACTGGCAATAAATGTTTATTCGTCACACGTGTTGACGGAAATAATCGAGATCCAGTTCCTCCAGCTAATATAACTCCTTTCATCTATGGTAATTTAATATATTTTTTAATAAAGGCAAATATTCCTACCCAAAAATATTCCGTCTTTATATAAAACGAAATATTTTCGTACTTGTTACAGTTTTTAGGCTAAAATGGCTCGATTTAATCGGCTTAAAGTAGCAGACTTTCCAATAGCCGCCGCAATATCAAATGGCCCCGCCGACGCATCTCGGTTACTCAAGGCCGCGCGGAATGGCGTTAAAAATTCACCATTTTTTAATCCTAATTCTGCAATTTTTTCCACCGATTTATCTTTAATAACCGCCGCATTAAAATCTGTTTCAGCAATTCCGTCTAACACGGCTACAATTTCAGCTAGAATTTCTTTCGATTTTTCAATTGTCAATCCAAATCGTTCGTTGACTAATCGCTCCACTTCAAACCCAGGATCAGCCAATAAATAAGCAAATGTTTCTTCAAAATCGGCCATCGTTTTGGCTTTTTGTCGAGCCACATCAAGCACTTCTAACGCCACCTTTTTCCCAGAGAAAGCTTCATAATAAGCTTGAATTTTCTCAATCGGTAATTGTTTCATCCATTTGGCATTAAACCACAACATTTTTTCGAAATCGTATTGCGATCCAGCCGAATTTACTTTTTCCAACGCAAAAACTTGTTCTAACTCAGCAAACGAGAAGATTTCTTGTTTGGTGTCTTTTGGATGCCACCCCAAAAACACAAGTCCGTTTACTACCGCTTCTGGCACAAATCCAGCTTTTTGAAAATCAGAGACCAATACCGCCACTCCAGGCTCAACATTTCGTTTCGAAAGTTTTCGTTTTTTGGCATCTAATACTAACGGTAAATGCGCAAACTGTGGCACATTGTATCCACAAGCCTTATAAATTAAAATTTGTTTGGGCGTATTCGAAACATGATCTTCACCCCGAATAACATGTGTTACCCCTTGCGTGGCATCGTCAACCACATTGGCCAACATATACAACACCGAACCATCGCTTCGCGCTACGGCAAAGTCTCCCAATGTATCGGTATTAACCGAAACTTTCTTCCGCACCACATCTTTAAAATTAATCCATTCGTTTTTTGGGGTTTTCAACCGCCACACAAACGGGTCCGTTTTCATTCTGGCTTCCGCTTCGGCTTTTGGTAAATCTCGAAAGGGTGACCAGAACACAAAATTTCGTTTTTCGGCTCGGGCTTTCTCTCGCTCGGCATCAATCTCTTCAGGCGTTACAAAACACGGAAACACTTTTCCGTTTTCCCATAGTTTTTGCAAATGAGCTTCGTGCACCGCCGTGTTTTCGGTTTGTCGATAAAACTCGCACTCCGCCGCAAAATCCATTCCCAACCATTTCAACCCATCTAAAATAATGGTTTCAAATTCTGGTTTCGATCGTTCTCGGTCGGTATCTTCCCAACGGAAAATAATTTTTCCACCTTGGCTTTTCGCAAACAACCAATTAAACAAAGCCGCACGAGCGGTTCCTAAATGCAAAAGCCCCGTCGGTGACGGTGGCATTCGAACAATAACATCTGACATAGTAAGCACTAAATTATAAAATTCCTAAAAATGGTAAAAATGACACCCCCAACAAGGCAATCAAACCAATTAAACAAACAATTTTTAGTCCTAAATTCTTTTTCCAACGTGCGGTTTTCTTTTTTCCCATAACTAAATTGTAGTAAATAAAATTCATCACAATTTTGTTTAGAATTTTGGTTTTGTCAATAAATACCGAAAAACACCATCGCTCAAACGATTGTCATACAAAGGTCGTTAAGAACTAGGTTCTGGACAAGCCAGAATGACCAACAATGTTTTTAGAAAAGGGAATATATTTTCATAGTAAATCTCCAAACTTGATTTGGAGTCTTCCATTTCCTTTTCAAAATCAAAAGCAAGAAACCACAACAAAAACCTTATTTTCTCAACTTCTTCATCACTCGGTACACCCAATACCAAAACCCATTTAACGGAATTTCTTTTCCAGCGACAAACGTATCTCGGTACCCACCAAACTTCCACTTAAATTCCGAAATTCCGGCATACGGATGATTTTCTTCTCCTTCGGGAGCGATGCCTAAAAAATCATAAGTCTTACAACCTTTTTCTTTGGCATACTGAATCATGCGCCATTGTAATCCGTACGGGGCCATTAGTTTTCGCAACGCATTATCCGACGTTGACGCTCCAAAATAATAAATCGCCTTACTCCCAGCAAAGGTAGAAATAGCGGCTGCCACGGGTGTTTCATCTTTTTTGGCTAAAAACAACACGGCGGTTTCGGGCAACGAACGCAAAAAATGTCGATAATACTCTTTTTGGTGTCCACTAAATCCGTCGCGGTCGGTGGTGGCTATGTTCAAATCCCAAAACTGTTGCAAGGCTTCTTTGGTAAATTTTCCGTCAGCATACACCTCGTACTTAATTTCGTGTTTTTGGGCTTGTTTGATATTATACCGCCCTTTCCGCTTCATTTCTTTTAACAACTCCTCATCCGATTTTGTTAAATCCAACATCAAGGTATCAGTTGGTTGATAATTTTGCACCGCGGGTTTCGTTTCTAAATCAAGGATTCGTTGCCAATCAGTTTCCGAAAAATACGGATCTACGCGCCAAAACATTCCGCCATGTTGGGTCAAGTTTCGTTTTACCATCCGAAACAAAAACTCTGCCGCAGCGGCATTTTTTTGCATATTTACCACTGGTCCTCTAGCCGAATACCACCATTTTTTCCCCAAAAAACCAGTATCCATTTGTACACAAATAACCGTGGCCACAAAATCACCTTTTTTATCTCGCACTCCAAACCCTTTGGCTACTTCTCGCCCCGGAATTTTGGTTTGAAACTCCACCCAACTCGATAACTGATGCACCGAACCAGTTGGCTCAGACAAAACAAATTCGTCCCATTGAGCCGCATTTTGGTCGGTCAAAGCCACCAGCGTATATGCTTCTGTAAGGTTTTTCATATATTACATATACAAAGACGATACCGATTTTTGGTTCGCTACATTATTTACCACTTCTCCCAGCAACGGTGCCACACTCAACACTTTAAAGTTTTTCGGTGGAGTCGCGACTGGTAACGAATCGGTACAAACAATTTCTGCAAATTCAGCCGCTGTTAGCCGCTCGATAGCTGGACCAGAAAACACTGGATGAGTCGCCGCTAAATATACATCTTTATTCGCTCCCGCTTGCAACAAAGCTTGTTTGGCTCCGCAAACAGACCCAGCTGTATCGACCATATCGTCCAAAATAATCGCCGTTTTCCCCTCAACTTCCCCAATCACGTGACTCACTTCCGATTCGTTATGCTTTGGTCGGCTTTTATGCAAAATAACCAATGGCACTTCTAATGCATCCGCAAATTTTTTGGCTTCTTTGGCTCCCCCCGCATCAGGCGAAACCACTACGGCGTCTTGCAAGTTTTTATTTTTGAAATATTCCACAAACAATCGTCGCGGATTAATATTGTCTACTGGACAATCAAAGAACCCTTGAATTTGATCAGAATGTAAGTGCATAGTAATCACTCGGCTTGCTCCGGCTCGTTCTAACAAATTAGCAAACAATTTTGCCGAAATTCCTTCTCGGGCTTCGTGAATTTTATCTTGCCGTGAGTACGGAAAATACGGCATTACCACATGAATATTATCCGCAAAACTTTGTTTCGCCGCATCAATCAACAAGAACAATTCCATTAAATCTTCATTCATATGGTACGTTCGTCCTGTTTGCACAATAAACACGTCTTGCCCACGGAAAGACTCGTCAAATCGTACATACAACTCACCACACGCAAACTTCTTAATCGTAGTACTTCCTACTGGCACATTAATGGCTGCTGCCATATTTTGGGTAAAATCTACCGCACTCGAACCCGCAAATATTTTAAATTTTTTCATCACGCTCAGTGTGGCAAAATTAAAAATTTTGTAAATCAAAACTGTTTTAATTACAATGCAATGGAAAATAAAATCAACTAAAATGTTCCACACACACACACACAAGAAACATTAGCTTAAAAGCCTTTACCCTCATAGAATTACTCGTCGTAATTGTTATTATTGGAATTTTATCAGGCATGGGCATCGCTCAGTACAATTCATATATCGAGAAGGCCCGACTCGCTAAAGCGCAGGCAGCCGCAACTCAGTTTAAACGCCAAGCCTTAGCCGCTAATGCCAGCATGAATGATAAACTTTTTACCGCTTGGTATGATTTTGAAAATGATTTTTTACCAAACGGAAACGTTGGAACACAAATCACCGACAAGTCTTCTAGCAAAAATAATTTACGACATAGCAATCAAAATTTAACCAAAAGCATAACCGCACCTTTTTCAAATAACCATGCTTTGACTATAAAAAATGGAAGCATAGGAAGAACTGTTGAAAACAGTAAACCATTAAAAAAAATAACTTTTGCTCTTTGGACAAAGATAGCTGTTCCTACACAAGACACTTATCCCGTATTTATAGAAAATAACACAGGCATCTCTGCAAGAGCTAATCACATTGTATTTTATATTAACAAAGGAAATTTTGCTCTTAAAGGCGAGAATAAATTAAAAATAAATAAGTGGCAGTTCATTGTTGGAAGCTATGATGGAACAACCGCTAGACTTTGGATAGACGGCGAGTTCATAGGAGGAAAAACCATAAAACAAACAAAAGATTTTGGTCTCGGTGGATTATATTTAGGATATCATAACTTCAATGGACATCTCGACGATGTTATGCTCATCCCCTATGGCTATGACGGAGAAAAGTTTTACTAAATACTCTTAAAAAATCTGACATTTTACCAAACATGATTATGATGTTTGATGAATGAGGAAAAACGGCGTCTCTATTATTACCGTCAATTTTGGCAGTTCTAGCAAACTAGGACGACTAAAAGCGTCTTTGTTAAAATACGCCCCCAAGATTGATTGGGAATGGATTATTGTTGATAATTTTAAAAACGAAGCCGAAACACAGGCCGTTAAAACACTCGCCAACACCCACCCAAATATTCATGCTATCACCCTGAGCCAAAACCTTGGTTACGGCGAAGGAAACTTTGAAGGCGTGCGGTTTGCTCGTTACCAAACGTTAGCCATTGTAAACCCCGACATTGAACTACACCAACACACACTTGATGAACTTATCAACACACTACAAACTCAAACAAAACCCACTATTTGCGTGCCAGTTTTACAAACAAAAGACGGACAAATACTCGAAAACATGCGACCGTTTCCACGAGTGTTACCACTTTTAAAACGACGACTTTTTGGTGACCAAATTGTACGTCAACACCCGCAAAAAAACCAAGTTTCTGATTGGGCTCAAGGAAGTTTTTGGGTGCTAAAAAAGGAAGTTTTCAATCAATTAAACGGTTTTGATAACCGATTTTTCCTCTTTTTTGAAGACACCGATTTTTGCCGACGACTGAAACAAACCCACGGACAAACCCTCCAAGTAGTTACTGCTACCGCCTACCACGACCCCAATCGGTTATCAGGCGGAAATATTTTCAAAGCTCTGTTCCGAAAAACGTTTTGGATTCACATTCATTCAATGTTTAAATACTTTGCTAAGTGGGGACTTAAATAAAAACAAAGAAACATGGAAAGCCATTACGATCAATTCGCCCAAAATTTTTCTCAAACCCGCCAACACGGATGGCCCGAATTTGAAAAAATAGCGCCGTTACTCAAAAAACACCAACGAGTACTCGACTTAGGATGCGGAAATGGCCGACTGCGTAATTTTTTACCCACCGACATTATTCCCCAAGGGTTTTACCACGGCTTTGATTTATCAAAAAATATGCTCCGCATCGCCCAAGAAAGTTTTCCTTACGACCACTTTTTTCAAGGTTCTTTTGCCAACCCATTGCCGTTTGGATCCGAAAATTTTGATTTAGTTATTTCTATTGCGGCCTTTCATCACCTACTCAAACCAACCGAACAAACGCAATGTTTATCAGAATTATTCCGCATAACCAAACCTGGTGGAAAGGTATTTTTAACTACGTGGAAAATTCCTAAAAAATACCGCCAATATAACTGGAACCGAAAAGACTGGTGGCTGAGTGGATTCAAGAATTACCTCGTTCCGTTTGGAAAAGACAAACACCCACGCTACTACCGAACGGTACCAGGAAAAACACTAGCAAAAAAAATGAAAAACGCTGGATTTAAAATTATTTCACACCAATTATTCCGTGGAAAAAACTGGATTGTAATTGCCGAAAAGCCCAAAAACAATTGACAGAACCACAAAAAAAACGACCATTGAGTGGCAATAGGAGGTAGGAGAAGAAATTTGAAAACAACTTTGCAAATACTATTTTATCATTTTTATACATGAGCACAGGAAAAGTTAAATTTTTTAACGACGAAAAAGGATTTGGATTTATTTCAGTAGAAGGAAGCGAATCTGATTATTTTGTACACATTACTGACGTAGAAGGAGGTCAAATCAAAGAAGGCGACACCGTTGAATTCGAAGCCTCTGAATCAGCCAAAGGATTAAACGCGGTAAACGTACGAGTTATTGAAGGATAATTCTTGTTAAAAAACAAAATAAAAAAAAACGCCGTTTGGCGTTTTTTTATGTTTCAACAAACTTTCCAATACTAATCTAAAACAATCACCTCAATCAAAGCTTCTTTTCTAAACTTTTGCATCAATACCCTCTGCGCATTTTCTCCAATCACCTTTTCTAAGGCTTTTGTATTTTTGGCGCTTGAATATCCTTTTTCAAAACTTTTTCGAACGGTGTCTTCTAATAATTTAAAAATTTCATGTTTCATATTCATATGACGGAACCCTTTGGCTCGTATTTCCAAATCTTTAATAACCCCTTTAGCATGATTAATAACAAACATGATAGCTCCACCATGTCCCATTAGTGTTCTATCTCGTAAAATATGTTCATCAATTTTTTCCCGAATATCAATCATTTCGATTCCGGTTTTAATCGCCTCTTTGGGCGTCATTAATCGAGCTTTGTTTCCGTTCAGAACTAATCCTCGTCCATTCCGCATAATAAACGTATTTTCTGGTGGGAAGGCCAATTCTTTAATAATCATGTCACGACTTCCATGTCGCATAAAGAGCTCTCCATGAATCGGAACAAAATATTTCGGATTCAACAATGACACCATTAATTTAACTTCGTCAGCATATCCATGCCCCGAAACGTACACATCAAAACCATCTTTATCAATAATAGTACACCCAATCTCTGTTAAATTATTAATCACCGAAACAATATTTGTTTCATTTCCAATAATCGGCGAAGACGAAAAGAGAATGGTATCTTCTTTTTTGAGCGTAATATCTCGATGCGTTCCAACCGCCATTCGAGTTAAAGCCGCTAACGGTTCTCCTTGTGACCCCGTTGATAAAATCAACACCTTACTCGGATCCATTTTATCAGCCTTTCTCGACATTCGTTGTAAGGTTCCATCTTTACATTTCAAATAATTCAATTTTCGAGCAATCGTAAGATTTTTTTCCATTGAACGCCCCGAAATAAATACTGTTTTCCCACATTTTTCAGCCGTTTCTACAATTTTCGAAATCCGACCGATCGAAGACGCAAAAGTGGTAATAATCATTCGGCCTTTCACCGATTCAATTTGCTTAGAAAGTTCGGCTTGCACCACTGATTCAGACAAAGTTTGCCCTGGTTTCATGGCATTTGTTGAATCCACCAACGCCGCCAACACTCCTTTTTTTCCGATTTGCGCAATACGTCCTAAATCGGCAGGATTTTCATCCGACGGATTGTGATCAATTTTAAAATCGGAAGTATTAATAATGGCTCCAGCGGGAGTATTTACCACAATTCCAACGCCGTCCGGGATAGAATGATTAATATGGAAAAACTCGACTTCAAAACGCCCTAATTTAATTTTACTTTCCGGAGTAATTTCCATTATTTTGTATTTTTTCAACATATCTGGATGATCCGTATTCGCCAAAATTAATTCTTTGGTCAACCGTGTCGCATACATTTTAGGGAATCCTAACTCTGGAATAATATGAGGAACGCCCCCAATATGATCAAGGTGTCCATGTGTATAAATCACCCCTTTAATCTTGTGTTTGTTTTGCACCAAATACTCAATGTTTGGAACCAAAACATCTACCCCCAAATGTTCCGCATCAGGGAACAATAATCCGGTATCAATAATCAAAATTTCATCGCCCCATTCAATAAACATCATGTTCATTCCCACTTGTTCCAATCCACCAAGTGGCACAATGCGAATATCTCCCGTCTTTTTTTCGCCCTTCAAATAATTTGTAGGATGATACTTTTCCCGTTTTTCATGTGTTGGTCGCCCAAAATTCGGATTATGATTCGAAATCTTTCGCGGTTCTCCGTTCTTATTTCCTCCTTTATCCATGTTTCGCCGACTCCCATCTTTGCGCGCAGGCTGATTCTTCGCTTTAGAAGCAGTCGAATTTGTTTTTTTTCGTGACTTTTGTCCCGCCACCGGTTTTTCGTTCTCGGTTTTTGGTAACAAGCCAGATGATCTCAAAAATGAAGTTAATTTATCTTCACTCATACTATAATTTTTTTAAAATATAATTTTTTATACTGATTTTTTAGGGTTCACATACGTACAGAACCATTCTTGCAAAATGTCTCCATTTTGTCGTTGGCTCCAATAAACGAAAGGCTATTTACTCAATTGTTCGATGGCGAGTCGAACCAAGAAGAGCGTAATTTCTGCTAGATAGCACAGATTCTTTTTACGCACGCCAAAAAAATCTTCTCAAGTCTAGAAACATATTTTTTTTAGTCAAAAAAGAAAAAAGTAATAAAAAAACACTTCCCCAATAAAGAAGTGTTTTCAATGCACCAATAAGCCCAACAATTATAAATCTTTCAAACTTTTCCCGAGCAATTTTTCAGCGGTTGCGGGCAATACCCAAATTCCTTCTGTTTCTTTTGGCAAACCAAGTTCATCTTTGGCACAAATCATTCCTTTTGATTCTACGCCTCGAATTTTTCGCGCCCCAATTTCAAAGTCTTCCGACAACTTTGCTCCAACCGTTGCCACTGGCACGATTTGCCCCACTTCAATATTTTTGGCCCCACACAAAACTTGTTCCATCACCCCAGGAGCAATCTCAGTTTGAGTCACTCGCACTTTCGTTACTTTTGGGTCTGGATGTGCTTCAATACTATGAATTTTCCCTACCACAATTTTGGCATCTAAACTGTGTAAGATTTTCTTTTCGGCCGCTGACAACCCAATATCAAGTTTTGCTTGAGAAGAACGTCGACAACACTTTCCACAACAAGTATGAGCGGGACAAAAAAATGATTTTAATTTTCGAAAAAAACACTTCATAATTTCATTGGTTAAAAAATTTCGCCCCCACTATACGCAAGAAAAGAATTCCGACAAACCAGTTTCATAATTTTCTAAAACAAAGAATTTTGCAAAGCCGATTGAATCCCGAGCCCTTTCTGTTTCAACGCAAAGTCAACCATACACCCCCGAAAATCTTTCGGCGCAAGAGACACTAAATCGTCACCAGTATCCAAAATAATAAATGGCCCTTTTAATCCAACAATTTCACCGGAAACCCATTCTCCTACGTCTAACTTTATCGGATGAATGTTATGCGTAGGCAATTTTTTCATTCCTACATCCGTCCAGTCAAAAAACTCTGGTTCGGGCAATAAATACTGTTTTAATGATTCGTGTTCACCGTCCAAACCAGACACGTGTGTTTTTAATACTTCAAATAAAGTTTGTTTGGCCGATGACACTTCTGGAAATAAAAAGTCTTTTTTTTGCGAAGTTTTAATCTTATCCGCCAAGCCCGTTTTACGAATAAGCGTTTCTATCTGCCGAGCAAACACTCCGTCAGGAGTTTTGGCAATAAACAAGGTGGCGGCACTCCCTTGTTCAATTTGACGCAAAAACTTCCGAGCAAATTGCGAAACCCCTACTTTTACCATTCCTTCGCCAAAATAGGCTAAATACACCCAGTGCTCTCCTTCAATCCGAGCTAAATCGGCCGGACTCAACTGCGACGTATCAAACCCGTCAAAAGCCGTAAACACGAATCCACCTTCTATAGACCGACAATACTCACACTTAAACTTTCCTTTTGAATCTTTCGGACACGGTCGCCAAAGTTTTGTTTCTGGACTTATATGACCCGCACAATTGGGAGTACCTAATTTTTCAATCGACAAAGAATGCCCCAACCACAAACGCTTTCGACCAATTTTTTGTCCATTATTTCCTTCAAACTCTACAAAAAAGTCTTTAGCCTCTTTTTCCCGCCACCGATAATCAAATACTTGTACTTTCATAAATTAATCTTCTGTTGGATCAAAGAAAAACGAGGTAGTCAAAAATGCCACCGCCGGCAACGAGAACCATAATTGATAATAGTCCATTAACATTTGTGCAAACTGAGACGTTTGATAAATGGAAATGTTGCCCCGCGCCCCAAACGCCATTCCTTGAATAAAAGAATCGCCAGATAAATAAATTAATATTGTCGCCACAAACAAGTTAGCCGACAACAACGAAAACATCGCATGCACCGCTGTTCGTGTCATCCAATGGTCATGATGCGCTAGGTTTACATGAAACCCTCCTCGAACCACAAAAATCAAAATCGCTAATGCAAATAAAACAATTCGCAATACCATAAAAACCGTTGATTGCGAATCAGCAATCAAACTCTGAATTCCAGGCAGGTGATCAAGCAAAAATTTTTCAAAAAAATCAACCACCCCATCGGCCGTCAAAATAGCAATATAATTAGAAATAATAATTTTTATCGTCGCCTTTTGCCCCAATAAAAAATTATACAGAAAAACAATCAACAACACAGAGATTAAAACCAAGTCCCAAGTGAGTAGAATATTCATCTTCCTCTCAAACATACCGAATTATTCTTTTTTTGACAATCTTTCTCACCAAAAAATATCCGCCATCAGACGGATACTTTTTCTAAGATTTGATATCATTTATTCTTTGGCTCGTTCGGTATATTCTCCAGTATCAGTATTGATAACAATTTTGTCGCCTGTATTAATAAAAAATGGAACTTTCACATTCAATCCTGTTTCAATCGTGGCATTTTTATTTCCTCCCGAAGCGGTATCACCTTTTACGCCTGGTTCGGCATAAGTCACCTCAAATGTCATTTTCGGTTTCAACTGAATATTAATTGGGTTCCCATTATAACACTGCAAATCAACGTCTAACCCGTCAATTAAATAGTTTGTCGAGTCACCCAATACATCTTTTCCTAAAGAAATCGTTTCAAACGTTTCTTGATCCATAAATTCATATTCATCTCCATTCGCATACAAGAATTGAGCGCGTTTAAACGCCACATTTGCTTCTTCCACTTTATCATTTCCTTGGAAAGTTTTTTCCATTGTTTTTCCAGTCAACAAGTTTTTCATTTTCACTTTCATCACCCCTCCTTGTCGAGCCGTTTTACTAAATTGGTTCCAAGTAATTTGATACGGAGCACCTTCAAATTCAATTTTTGCTCCTACTTTTAAATCGGTTAATCCTAACATATTGCTGTTTTTTAATAAATATTCGACAGTAAGTATGATAAATTTTAAGAAAATTGTCAAAAAAGGGACTATAATTCACACAAAAAAAACGAACCCTCATGGAAAAAAACACGAGAGAGGATTACTCCTCACACATTAAAAGTACTTTATCGTGGCCTTTGCTCCGCAAATTTAAAAAACAAAAACCAAGCATAAGGCTTGGTTTTTATTTTTTATCTCTGTACTGGTGCACGAGAGAGGATTTGAACCTCCACGAGAAATACTTCTCACAAGACCCTCAATCTTGCGCGTCTACCGTTTCGCCACTCGTGCAAAGAACTGACCGCATAATAAAAATATCATACGCCCTGTCAATGAACTTTCGTTATGAATACTCAAAACACAAAAAAGTCGACCAATACACAGTCGACTTTATATCATTTTTTGTTTTCAAAAATTATCGGAAAATCAAATCGTTTCTATCTGGTCCCACCCCAATAGATGAAATTTTTGCCCCAGACAATTTCTCAAGAGCCAACACATAATTTTGAGCATTTTGCGGCAAATCTTCAAACTTTTGCACGTTAGAAATATCCTCGCTCCATCCAGGGAACGTTTGATATTCAATTCGTAAATTCGCCAACGCTTTTTTCGTGGTTGGAACAGTAAATAATTCAGTATCACCCAAGAAGTATCGTGTAGCAACTTTAATTTCTTCCATACCAGATAAGACATCCAACTTCGTCAAATTCAATTCATCAATTCCATTGGTTTCGACTGAATCTCGCACTACTACCGCATCATACCATCCACACCGTCGAGGTCGACCCGTGGTAGCCCCAAATTCATGCCCCGCAACACGCAAAGCTTCTCCTTCCGCCCCAGTCAATTCAGTTGGGAAAGGTCCTGACCCAACTCGAGTCGTGTACGCTTTCGCAATACCAATAATGTTTTCCACGTATTTTGGAGCCACGCCTAACCCAGTCGAAATTCCTCCCGCAGAAATAGAACTTGAAGTTACGAATGGGTACGTTCCATGATCAACATCCAAATGATGCGCTTGTGCCCCTTCAAACAAAACCTTTTTACCTGATTGAATAGCATCAAACAAATACTTTCGTGTATCAACCAACAGCGGTTTCATTTTTTCTCGCACCGCCATCACTTTGTCATACTCTTCTTTTGGGTCTAAATCAATATGGTAATTTTTTGAATGAAACGCACAATTTCGTTGTACTTTTTCCCATAATAATTCAGTGTCTAATAAATCTTCACATCGAATCCCAATTCGTGCCACCTTATCGGTATACGCTGGTCCAATTCCACGACCAGTCGTTCCAATTTTGTTGTCACCTTTTCGTTCTTCCAAGGCTACATCAATTTTTTTGTGGTAATCAAATAATAAATGAGCCCGCAAAGAAACTTTCACCCGTCCAGTCAAATCCAACCCTTCTTTCGTTAATTTTTCCACTTCTTCAATAATACTTACAGGACAAACCACGGTTCCATTTCCAATAACACCGACCGTTTCTGGATGCAGTAAACAAGATGGTAATAAATGAAAAACAAATTTTTTCCCATCTGACACAATGGTGTGTCCCGCATTCGCTCCGCCAGTACTTCGACAAATAATATCAAACTTCCCACTAATAGCATCGACCAACTTTCCTTTTCCTTCGTCTCCCCACTGTGTTCCGATAATGGCTGTATTTTTCATAAAAACGTATAATAATTAGTAATAACCACCAAGCATTCTCTCGGATTTTTGGGTTTCTGTCAAAGAAATTTCCGGCCTAGCTTCCAACCGGATTCCGCACGAGGGTCGTAACTTTCGCAACAAAATTATCCCAATTATTTACGAGCTTTACCGCCGCCACCTGAAACCAATTATGCATTTTTTGCTCCAATAATTTCATCCGATTACGACGCAAAATCCGCCCCTTTTGTGCATTATTTTGCAAATTAGCCGTCGAAAGTATTTGTCGCATTATACTTTTATGAATCTGAGAACGACTTTGACAATATTGAAAATGGTCTAAATTTCGGTCTAACCGCCGCACCCCCGAACAAATATTTATAATATTTTGACAGGTTATATCAAGACAAGCTTCGTACTCTCGATACACGGCCGCTATCTGGCTCGCCAATTCAACGGGATGCAACACCGTATCATTTCGAATCGCAAACAATTTCGGTTGGAATATTTTTTGCACTTTAATCAAAGAACGACCAATATCTGATTTATAAGAGGTCTCAGAACAATTTTTATTTGCTTGAAGAATAGTTTCTATTTTCGCAAAAGTTTCCGCTCGACACAAAGATTTGTTTTGTTCAGCAAAACTCATTCCCCAAAAGCAACCAAAACTTATGAGAACAAAACTAACTCCTTTTTGCAACAAATTCATATGATAACTGTAGAGAAAAAAACAGTTATTTCAATAGATAAATAAAACATAAAAAAACAAATATCAACTCTTTTTGTTCAAAATAATTACCCAAAAAGAAAGTTATTCCATAGAATATAAGATGATTATTTGTTATTAATTTACCCGAAGACAACCATGAAAAAACTTTCTTTTCTTAGTGCGGCACTGTTGACCAGCCTGTGTCTGATGCCAGTCGTTGGCGCAAAAACACTGCAATGTCAACGTTTAGACACGCTCCCCAAGACTATTAACGAAGATATGTGTGTTTACGATTCGGTAAAATTATCAGACATTACAAAAAAAGACAAAAAAGTTTCAGCAACGGTTAATGGAACTGGAGCCTTGGTATTACAATCAGCTCGATCTGGTGGATTCCCAAGACTTATCGTTCTTGGGGGAACAAAAGTTACTGGAACAACCGTAGACAACGGCGATCTTTGGGACGGAAAACTCACTATTCCTAAAACCGCTCAAAACCCAAACCGATATAAGTTCTATCCAACCGGAGCTGACAAAAATGACCTTCCCCCAAAAGTGGAAGTAGCTGGAACATATCAAATTGGAACCAACAACACCGATATTGAATTTTCAGAAAAAGCCTATGCCTCATTCTGGACACACTTTGCCGATAATACACAATTATTAGTGGCTACCGAAAAACTCTCAACCAAAGAAATTCTTGATAGCAATAAAGTATCAACCGCCGACATTGACTGGGAATACGACTCAAAAAATTTCTGCGTAGTAAAAAATGGTGTATGTATGGTAGAACTTCCAAAATCAATTAACCGCATTGCTTTAGTGCGATTAATCAGCGATGCCTGTCCTAATATTAAAATTGAAAACGGAGGGTTTTCAGCGGCTCCAGAATGTAAAATTGTCTGCAACTCAGGATTTGGATTCGATACCACTCAAAACAAATGTATTCCAAAAGACCAACTAAGCACCATAGATAATACAAATAATGAAAGCGCGGTTGTGCGAGCAGGATACTTCCGATACCGAGACACACGAGGAGGACAATTAACCAAAGTTCCTGGAGCAAACGATTTGAATATTTCTGAAAAGAACTTTGTTGACATAAAAAACGCTACCGTAAATCATCGAAATAAAGCAGCCAACAAAGGAAAAACCGAAAACAAACCAAACCAACAATCTCTTTGGAAACAATTCCAAGAATTTGTTTGGACAACCGATACCACTGGGAAATATCACAAATCTCGATATCCAAAAAAAGAAGCCGAAACGGCGAAAAACAAGTCCCAACAAACAGAAGAAAAAAATAAGAAGACGGAAAAGACACTTAATAAGGGAGCCCTTCTTCCAAGTACCGGATCTGGTATCTTTGCCGCCCTGGCTATTGCCGGTGTAGCCACTATGGGATTCGCTCTTCGACGAAGACGATAAAAAGCAAAACAAAAATTTGACAAAAATACCCGCCGACCCTAAAATCGTGCGGGTTTTTGTTAAAGCAACATGAAAAAAGATATACATCCAACAACGCATAACGTAATCTTTCGAGACGCTAGTGCTGGAAAAGATTTTATTGGAACTTCCGTACTTACTTCGGAAGAAAAAGAAACTATCAATGGAGTTGAATATTTTGTGATTCACCTTGATGTTTCGAGTGCTAGCCACCCATTCTTCACAGGAAAACAAAACATGGTGGATACCTCAGGACGAGTTGATCGTTTCAATCGAATGCTCGACAAAAAGAAATAGGAAGTGTTATAAATATTTCTGTTTTGATTAAAATATTATTAAAAGAAGTAAAAAATGTCTAAAAAACCAGTTCCTTCAAAAAAACAAGCCGTAAGTTCAACCAAAAGTCGACATAGTAAATATGCTTTGGAAAAACGAACCAAAATGGAAAAGAAATACGTACTTGATACGTGTCCTCAGACTGGTGAAACCAAATTGAGACATTTTGCTTCTCCAAGTGGAAACTACAAAGGAAAAAATGTGTTTACTCCAAAAGCTGTAGATAAAGCGGTTAAAACCATTGAGGCCTAAATTTCAAAAAATACTGTATCGTTCACAATAACCATATGGACAAAAAACAAGCACGTCGCGAAAGTAGAATTACTGCTATTCAGGCGTTCTTTTTTTATACCGAACGAGAAAAGAAAATCCCGCTACAAGAGTGTTTAAAACATATCACCAGAGAGATTGATCACAAAGAAGCTGGAGAATTGGTTACCGAAATACTTGAAAAAGCAGAAGCTCATTTTGGAAAGATAAAATTGGTTATCAAAGCGTTTGCTACGGATGTGGCCTATGAAAAAATTGCACCCATCAACCGAGCCATCTTGCACCTCGGACTAACCGAAATGAAGTACCTAGAAACCCCTCCGGTGGTAGTAATAAATGAGTATATCGAAATAGCCAAACTTTTTGGCGAAGAAAAATCGGCGCCACTTATCAATGCCGTATTGGATTCTTATAAAAAAGAACTTCATTTGTAAACCAAGACTTTCGTTTTTACTTTTTTATTTTTTGAGTACAGTAAAATTAAATGATGGAAATAATTACAGGCGCTGATACAAAAATACTACGAACAGTCTGTCAAAAGGTAACAAGTTTTGATGACGAACTAAAAAATACCGCCAAAGAAATGGTCGAAACCATGTTAGGCGACCAAGAAGGGAACGTAACGGGCATCGGGTTGGCTGCCAATCAAGTGGGAATCAATAAACGTATTATTATCGTAACGTTTAATCTAGAAAGCCGAAAAAATCAAAAAATAGTGACAATGGTAAACCCCGAAATCATTGAGACTTCGCAACAAACGGTTTCGATGGAAGAAGGATGTCTGTCTCTCCCAGAAACTTTTGGAAACGTAACACGGCCGAAAAAAGTAAAAGCTAAATGGCAAAATTTAGAAGGAAATTGGTGTGAAAAAAAACTTGATGGTTGGGATGCACGAGTTTTTCTCCATGAATTAGACCACTTAAACGGAAAATTATTTATTGATTATTTAGAAAAAAACTAATCAACCATGTGTTTCGATTTTAACACAGGGTGAAATCGTAATTCCGTGTCATTCAAAACAATTCCTTCACAAACAACGTTTTTTTGCTGACGCTTAATTTTTTGAATTTGCAGATATTTTACCAAAGATTCAAACCAACGTTGCCACCAAGACAAGGGTGAAACCGCTTTGGAATTATTTTTTGGCTTTGCTGGAACTGCCCAATCAAACCCCAAAGAAGCAATCCAGGGATTCTTGGTTTGAAATAATGCCCACGTATTATAAGGATCAGCCAGTGGGACGTTTTGCGAAAACATTCGTGCCGAATACAAATTTCGTTCTGATAATTCAAGCTTTGACTCCGAAACAAAATGATTCGGACAAATTTTCCCCGCATGATTCACAGGCTTAGCTAACTGACCACATAGCAGCAAAAGAGAATTCACAAAAAAACGAGCCGTAAAAATTGTTCCCGCAAAACTAACAATAAAAAAATCAATATCAGATTGACTATTATCCGTTTGAGTCGCCAAACTCCCCGAAAGATACACCGCTTTTACTCCCGGTAATTTTTGTAATCGGTGTGCCCAATCGCGGGCTTTTTGTAAATTTTTTTCTCGAATAGTCATAAAAAGAAATATTTATGGTTTCATTTCAAGTGTGATTCTTTGTTTATTTTGTTAAAATGTGATAAAATTACACGATTAATTTTTGCAAAAATGATACAAATCGTCAAAAAGGTTTTAACATTCGGACTCGTTCTTCTTGCTTTTGGAGCTTTTAGTTTCCCCGTAAAGGCCGAGAAAAATCGGTATGATTGCTCTCGATTCGACACAAAACGAGGCTGCGGACTCAGTAACAAATGTAAAATAGACAAAAAAGTTCGGTTTGGGAATAAGGGACACTGTGTTCCTAAAAAAGAAGAATTCAAAAAGAAAAAGGACAGGAAAACAAGACTTTTAAAAGAATCATCTGAATGTAAAAAAGTATCAATTGAATACGAAAAAGATACACGGTTTAAAGCAAAAGAAGTCAAAAAATATGAAGCTGTTTGTAACAATGCCAACACAAAAAAAGACTGTGATGAATTGCTCAATCCGAGACAAGTAGAAAGAGATTCGCGCGGAAATGAGGATGAAAATGAAAATACCTACACACGATCACTCATACGAAAATTCAAAAGAGCCTGTAAAAGAGAAGTTGCAAGAAAACTAGAAAATAGCAATAACGCAACAACCGAAAACGATGATGAAGATTCTCCGTTTGGCGTATACGAAGGACCGTCTTTCAGCGGACCAGGACTCAAAGCTGGGTCTCGGATTGCTAAATCAAAAATTGACAACACCATTTCTAAGGAAACCAGCATAAAAAAACTCGCTATTGGCTGGGTGAACTTTGCCCTTTCACTCGTGGCTATTCTAGCGGTTATCGCAATTATCTATGCAGGAATCCTATACGTTACTTCTATGGGAGACGACGGAAACAAAGACAAAGCCAAAGACATCATTCTTTATGTGGCTGCTGGAATATTATTAATTTTCGGATCATACGCTATTGTCAAAGCCTTGCTAAGTGCTAGTGGTGGCGGAATAGAACTGTCTCAGACACAAAACAATGTGCCTTTTATTGAATCACACGCTTAAAAAACATGAAAAAAATACTCTTCGGATTCATTGCTTTATGCTGTTTCTTTACCCCATTACAAGATTCTCACGCGGGATTTTGGAAAGATATGGGGAATTCGTTCTTAAATGGAGCCGGAATTAATGTAGATTCCGACAACGACGGCACTACTGATGCCAAAGAAAGTATCCAAAACTGGGGCAAAGGCATCGGTGAAGATATTATGACCGATATGTTTGGGAATACGGGCGTTGGTCCGATTCCCGATGGACACTTTACGCTCCCTTGTCCCGAAGCTTTCAATGGAATTGCTCAAACCACTTCGATTCGTCAATACGTACTGAATATTCTTAAATGGGGACTTGGATTCCTCGGATTATTAGGCGTAATCATGGTTATTTATGGAGGGATTCTCTATGTAACCGACGGCGGAGAAGGATCAAATGTCGAAAAAGCAAAAAAAATTCTGCTTTATTCTGTCATTGGGTTGCTCATTGTTTTTGCCGCTTATCCACTCGTAAATACCGTTATTCAAGTGGCCTCAACTGGAAATGAGCCGAGCACCGGACAACCGTTGTATGTAACCAGTACAAAAAATTCCAACATTCCACTTCAAGAAGCCTGTAAGCTACAACAAACGGCTAATTTGCGTCCTTGGTTTAGTTGGAATTGGCGAGATTCAAACGTAACAGAAATCCAATCAAATATCATTTTAGTTCCAACTGGAACGCCTATTACTCTGAATATCAAAAAATCTGATTTAGGTTCTGGGAAATACACTCCTGAAATAAAATTCGTTTACTGGAATTTCGGAGACGGAAACGGATGGATTGTCAGCTCGCCACAAACCAAACTTTCCACCACCAAAACCTTCTTTAACCGAGGAAAATATTATGCTTCAGCCGTTATAGAAGACAAAAACGGAACCCGTCATAAATTACTGACTCAAATAATTGTCGGAAATGTCTTGGAAGCTGAATTCTCAGCTTCAACATATTTGCCAACTTCTGGTCAAGAAGTACAATTCGATGCCACCGAAACAAAAAAATACTTTGGAGATATCGCTGAATACCAATGGAAAGTATATAAAGAGTCTGGAGAAGGAACCTGCCCCGAATTACCGGACAATGCACCGATTGTATCGGCTAAATTTTACGGCGAAGACTTAGAATGCCGAGTAGAGTTGACCGTTGTTTCAGATGTAAAAACAAAAACAGGAAGATCGTTACAAAATCAACCTTTCAGTGAAATCATTGAACTAACACTTGACCCCAATGATAATCCCGAAGGGGTCGTTCCCAAACCAGAAGTAAATTATTTACAAATTACGAAAGACCCTACACAACCGGGAATCGTACAAGTAAAAACCGAAGTATGGGACCCGTTTGAACAACCCCTCAACAACTTTGTGTTTGAGGTATTTGAACACGGGAAACTCGTCCAAAAACAATCTGTAAATTTTGGCGTGGTAGTAAATAATTCTGACGAAAGACCTCGTGGAGCCAAATTAATTCCGAGAGACCAAAAAGCCACTTTTTCGGAAACGGTTTTTGACTTTTCAGCCTTCAAAGGAAAACACCAATTCCTCTTCCGAGTGACGGCCACAAATTCTTTTGGAAAATCTACTTCAAAAGATTCTGAAGTGCAAAAACTCACAATATCAAACGGAAACCACACCCCAAAAGGAAAAATTATGGTCAATAAAACCATTGGTGATACCAACACCGAGTTCCATTTTTCGGCTCAAGTAAAAGACCTCGACAATGACGCCTTACAATATCGATGGATGTTCTCAGATGGAACCAAAACCGAACTAAAAACCGCTCCCAAAAATGGAGAAATTGAGGCAGAAGTTCGAAAATTTGAAACATCTGGATCCAAAACGGTAACGCTTTGGATAAGTGATTCAGTCGTAGAAAAAGAATTTACTAAAACCGTATTTGTGAGCAAAGGTTCTGTAAATAAAGGACCCGTTATTTCCCACATCATTGTTCAACCAAACCGAATTGTATTCCCACATGATACAGTGTCTTTTTACCCACAAGTTATAGACCCCAATAATGATAATCTAACTCATCGATGGGACTTTAATGGTGAAGGCGTGGCTACTACAAAAAATGCGTCGTATAAATTTAACTCAACCGGAAAGAAAAAAGTTGTGTACACCGTGAGCGATGGATCATTAACCACAACCAAAAATCTTATTATAAATGTTTGTGACCCAAACAATTTACATCAATGTAATGTGTCTCAAACACTTATTGACCGAGTGGTTATAAATCCAAATGCTGGAAGAGTAAATGAAACCAGTTTTGATATGTCCGCTGAATTCAAGAATGAAAATGGTATAAGCGTTCAACCATCTAAAACATTTAAATATTATTGGAATCTTGGCGATGGTTCTCCGATTAAAACAACCCAAAAAATCAAAAATTATGTTTTCCAAAAAGCGGGAAACTTTCGAGGAGAATTAGTCGTTGATACAGGCGCTCCTATAAAACAAAAAACTCAATTCTTAATTTCTGTCGTAAAAAAAGGCGAACCGTTACCAAACAGGTCTCCGGTTATACATTCAGTATCAGTGTCGCCCAAACCATTTGGAAAAATCAATGAAACCTTTTCGCTCTTTGTTAAAGCTGACGATCCGGATCAAGACCCAATCACGTATCAATGGAAAGTAAACAATGTGTTAACCAAAAAATCGCTCCCGAATGAAACCTTCTCTTTTGATAAAAACGGAACATACATTATTGAAGTCTTTGTTTCTGACAAAAAAGGAAAAACCGCTTCGGTGAAAAAAACAATCATTGTGAATGAAACTGGAACACAACCGCAACCTTCAACCCTAGGAACGGCTCCTAACTTATTACAAATAATAAAAGAACCTGGCAGTGTCGAACGAGTCGACAAACCGTTCACTTTTACGCCTCAGTTCGAAAATAAACAAGGATTAACATATCGTTGGGACTTTGGAGATGGAACTTCTAGTACCAAAGAAATCGGAACTCATGTATACCAAAAAACAGGGAACTATGTTGTAAAACTAACAGCGACGAACCCAAAAAAGAAAAAAATTGAAACCGCTTTCCTCGTACAAGTTATTGGACCAAATGCCCAAATGCCCAACCGAGAACCAATTTTAAAAGGCGTGAGAATTTTTCCGAAAACTTTTGGAAAACCGAATACTCCTTTCACGCTCGTAGCCGATGGTTACGATCCAGATGAAGGTGATACCGTTGAGTACACTTGGAAAACCGATTCTGGGAAAAAGATTATCGGAAAACAAGTTTCAGTCTCATTCGAAAACGAAGGATATCATACCATCATGTTAACCGCTTCTGACGGAAAACTTGAAAACCAACTCACTCGCTCTGTTTTCATTAGTCAAAATGGAGCCCCAACACCAACTAATAACAAAAAAAATAAGCCTCCTTTCATAAAGGAAATTATCAATACTCCTGGGGAATTTATTCGTATCGGAGAAACTTCAACCCTCGAAGCACTCGTAGAAGACGAAACAACGGACACCTTAAAATATTTATGGAATTTTGGCGATGGAACGCAAAAAACCGATTCCGTAGCAACACACACCTACCAAAAAACAGGAAACTATATTATTAAACTGATTGTTACCGACGAAAACGGTTCAAGTAGTACCCAGACAAAAGCCGTAAAAGTTTTTGGAAAAAATGAAGCTATGCCCAACAGACCACCAGTGATTAAAAGCGTGTTGGTAAATCCAAAATCGTACGGAAAACCGAACGACTCATTTACATTTAAAGTAATCGCCACCGACCCAGATAATGATGCACTCACCTACCAATGGAAAAATGAAAACATCGTAATTGGGACTGGCGCAAATACGAATTATTCATTTAATAACAATGGATACAAAGTGGTTTATGCCACCGTTTCCGATGGAAAAGACATAAGCGAACGCAGCGTTACTGTCTTTATCAGCGAAACAGGAACAAAATTTGAACAAACAGAAAACGCTGATCAAGCAAAATACATGGCGTTACTAACAGAAAAAGAACAACTAAAACAAAATATCAAAACCCTCAATCAAGAAAAGAAACGGTTAGAAAACGCCATTCAAAACACAACCGATCCAGTAAAACAAAAAGAACTTTTGGCCCAGTTGCAAACTGTTAAAGCAAAGCTTTCTACCACGAAATCATCGCTGCAAAAAAATCAGAAGAAGTTGAAAAATATGAATATCAATACGGAAGCAAGCACCCAAAACCCATGGCAAGATAAGTATTTGGAACTGATGGCTCACTTGCAAACACTACAAAGAAACCAAAAAGCCTTACAAACCAAAAAACAAGACTTAGAATTAGCTATAGCAACTACCAAATCACCAATCAAACGAAGCAAATTACAAGAAGAATTAGCTATGGTAGAGGCACAATTAACTCAAAATGAAAAAGAGTTACAAAGTACACAAGAACAAGCCAGCCAAGCAAAAACTAAAGCGAGTCAATACACACAAGAACACGCTGATAATAGTCTTCAAGCTAAAAAAGAAGCCGAAATCAAAAAAACTATTCAACAAATTACCCCGCTCATGGAAGAAAAAAATGAAGCCGTAAAACAAGCGAAAGAAGAATCAAAAAAACTGGAAAAACGGACTACTGTTTTGCTTGAAAAATTAATGCAAACCGAAGACCCCGTTGAGAGAAACCGGTTACAAGGAATTCTTACTAAAGCCTTTAAACAAGCCCTTAAAAAAAGAAAAGAGGTTATCAAACTAACCGGAGAACAAGAAGCTCTTAAAAAAGAATTAGACTTTTGGAAACAACAAAAAGAAAGTCTTACCGAAATTACTAGTCGGGTAGACGTGCAACGAGAAATACAAAGAATACAAAGAATTGTACGATATCTATCATACCAAAAACAACAAGTCGAAGACTCGCTTGAAGGAATGGTTACCCAAAAAGAAGAAATCCTGAAAAATCTAAGTTTAGAAACCGATGCCACGAAACAAACCGAACAAAAAGAAGCTTTAAACCAAGCCAACCAAGAAATTGAAGCACTCCTCGATGAATTAGAAGCCCTCGAAAAATCTATTGCGGGTATGAAATCTGAAATTACCCAAAAAGAAGTCTCATTGTACTTATCAAGTATCCAAGTAAAAAAGGCGGTTGCCGGAAAAATTAAAAAAGTCAGTCGAGATATTCATCGTATTATTGAATCAATTGAACCGAAAAAAACAAAATTATTACAACAAAAAGCGGAACAAAAACAATTAGAAGCAACTCTGAAAGAAGACAAAACGCCCGAAGAAGTCGCTAAAATTGTCAAAGAATTATCGGTACTAGAAGACGACATCGAACAACAAGCGCAAAGCATTCGAAAACAAGAACAACAAGTACAATTGTTTGAATCGGCGCTAGAATCACTCAAAAATCAATTGAAAAGTTTGAGTTTTGGACGTGAATCAATTGGAATTCAAAATAAAGAGGAAATTCAAAAGAAACTCGAAAATGTTTCATTGCAAACCAAAGAATTAAAACAAGCTATTACACAATTACGTGGAAAAAGAAGTGCGATTGAAACAAACCGAAACTTATTTATTAAAGAGTTAGAAAAAGAGTTACCCCAAAACCAAAAAGAAGCGCTCCTCGAAAAAGTAAAAAATCTTGATTTAGAATTATTTGATTTAGATAAAAAGATTCAAGGAAAAGAAGCTAGTTTTGAAGTCTTAAAACGGTCTCAAACATCCCTCAAAAAAGATTTATTTGGTACCGTGAGTCAGGTTGATGTTCAAACGATGCTCAAAAAGCTCCAACAAAGAAAAGCGCAAGCCGAACGATTTAAAACCACCTTCGAAGAAAAACTACAGCAAAAAAAGGCGGCTCTACGAACCTTGTTTGAAACTATCTCAAAAAACGAAAAACAAAACGTACTCAAAGTACTCTCACGACAGTTAGTTAATTTGGACATTTACGAACGAAACGTAGAACAATTCCGATTAGTTTTCGAGTTAGGAGAAATCATCCAACACGAGGCATTTGTAGATAAAAAAGCCAATATTCAAGAAAGCCAAGCCGTTATCAGACAAAACCGTGCCGACACCATAGAAGCACTCAAAGGAATCTTAACTCCAGAAAACGCCGAACCATTTGTGTCGCAATACGAACAACTCCGAACCGAAATACTTAACTTGGAACAAAAAGTACTGGAACAACAAGATACAATTGATTTACTCGAATTAAAATCAGTATTACTCAGCAACGCTATGGTCGATGATCAAGTCATCTTTGAGGAAAAAATGGCCGACAAACAACAAAAAATAAATACCATCAAACAACAAATTGAAACTCTCTTCTCTCAAAGAGTTGAATTAGCAAAAAATTGGGATGAAAAACAAAAACAGTTGACTAAAACGAATGAACCAAACAAAGATTTTGAAACAATTGATCACAAAATTGTTGAATTAGATACCAAAATAGAAACGCTCAAAGCTGAATTGTTCTCATTAATCGTACAAGTAGACGCATACTACGAATTGCTCGACAAGTATTTTGTTATCAGTGGTGACACTAATACCAAATTCTTCTTATACGGACGAATCCCCGAAAACACTTCTCAAGCCTTATTCATCGAATGGGAAACGGGAGACGGACGAACCCTTTATGGGCAAAACGCTATTATTTCGTACCCGAAACCAGGAAGATACACCGTTCTAATGAACGTAACCGATGGGGTTCACACTTCGACTGATACACTTATAATAAAAGTAGAAAAATAAAAACATATATTATGAACCAAACGCAAACACCGCTTCCAAACAATAATCCACGGAGGGATTCAAATCCAACCGTTTCTCGAACGGTTTCTCAAGCCGTTTCAAACTCCGTTGCCCCAAAACCAACCACTAGTTCTGGAAAAAAGATTTTCTTTGGGTTTTTAGGAACGTTACTGGGGCTCGGATTACTATTCTACGGATTATTTCTTTGGTCTCTACTAAACGGAAACCTCTCAAATCCGCTGTTTGATACTATCGGGCTCAACCCCGCAGACTTAAAAAACTTTATGAAAAACACGACCAATATTCTCTTTGGAGGCATGGCGTTAGTGTTCTTAATCTTATTCCTCGCAAAAGTATTTCAATGGATTCTCACTCCAAAAGAAGATCTCCGCAAACCAAGACTGTTGAAGCTCTCAGCCATTTATTTCGGATTTTTAGTATCTATTGCAACCATTTGGGGCATATTGTTTTTACTAATTAGTCAGACTTCGGCCAAAAATGTGACCAGTAAACAAAGCCTGATTCAAACCGATCCAGCAAACATTCAAAACATCAGCGCTCCCAAACTCATCAAATTTGATATTGGAAATAAACTCTTTAAACAAATTGATGCGAAAAACGTAAAAAGTATTACGTGGAACTTAGATGGAGACGAAGATTTTGATGACGCATCAGGACCGACCATTTCATACAAATTTACCAAAAAAGGAACCTACCCCGTTCAAGCTAAAGTAATTTATACCATTCAGAACGGAACCATTGAAAAGGAATACATTGATACCAAAAACATCACGATTAGCAACGAATCGGTACAAGCCGATCTTGAAGCCACTCCTGTGCTGGGACAATCACCATTATCCGTACAATTATCCGCAGAAAAATCGAGTGATCCTGATGGAGAAATTGTCTTATACGAATGGGATTTAGATGACGACCAAGATTTTGAACTAAAAGGAGCCGAAAAAAAAGTAATAAACAAAGTCTTTGATACCATTGGAGACCACATTGTTCGACTGCGAGTAACTGGACGAAATAATGATTTCTCGGTCGCCGAAACCAAAATTGTGGTAACCGAACCAGATGAAAAAATTCGAGCCGAAATTGTTTCGCCCGATGCCAAATTTTCTGGCGTGGCCCCATTTAAAATAACCCTTGATGGATCACAATCCTTTACGAAAAACGGAGCGATAAAATCTTATGAATGGCAAATTGAAGGCGAACCAAAAACAATCAAAAATAGAAAAATATCGCGAACATTTAACGTTCCCGGACAATATAAAGTAACGCTCACCATCGAAAACTCAAACGGCGAAAAAGACCAAGTTGAACAAGTCATTCATGTGACAGAAAACATTCATTTAAATATTAAAACCGCCCCTAAAACTTCCGAAGAAGGCGTATTAACGGGCATCGCTCCCTTTGAGGTAACCTTTGATGGATCAGACTCTCAAATTTCAAAGGCTATTGAGTGGCGTTGGGATTTCAATAATGATGAATTAATTGATGCTTATGGGAAAAAAACGACACACATTTTCCGACAACCTGGCACCTTTTTAGTACAATTCACGGTTATTGATGAAAACAATCAGACTTTCAAAAAAACCCAAAAAGTAATCGTCAACAACCCACCAATTAATGCGAAAATCACCACCAATACTATTTCGGGTGAAGCACCGCTAGAAATTCATTTTGACGCTTCTGGATCAACCGCTAACAACGAAAGCATCATCAACTACATTTGGAAATTCCCGGACACCGATCCAATTAATTCATCAGCACAAATTTCTCGAGAGTTTGCGCAACCAGGTATTTACCCCGTAGAACTTACTATCATAACCGATTCAGGAAAAACCGCTCAAACAAAAGTGTTCATTTCGGTTCTTACTTCACAAATAAAATCAATCATAAACGCTAATCTCACCAGCGGAAAAGCACCATTAATGGTTCAATTTGACGGAAGTGATTCTGTTGGCGACATTGTAGAATGGAAATGGGAATTTGGAGACAAAAATACGTCGACAGAAATTAATCCCGCTCATCAATTTACAACCCCAGGAGAATACCAAGTAAAACTTCGAGTAAAAGACCCGAAAGGACTGATCAATACCTCGTACCAAACGATTTCGGTTCAATAAACCAAACCCAAACAAACGTTTGTTCTATTCCCCCTCAAGGTATCACCATTGAGGGATTTTTATTCCGTTCAATTATTTTTTCCGCAAGTTGAATTCTCTCCAAACTAATAATAACACGCCAACTGATACCAACACATCCGCTACATTAAAAATCGGAAACTGCCACACCGACAAAAAATCGGTCACTTCGCCCCACCAAACACGATCAAATAAATTTCCCAACGCTCCAGCTAGCAAAAAATAATATCCTAACTGCTGCGATTCTTTTTTATTTTGTAATAAATACACCACATACCCAATGATAACCACCGATAAAGCAGACGAAACCCACCGTGTAATAGGCAAAGAAAAAGCGATGCCTTGATTAAACGCTAACCGTAAAGCCAAAAAATCAGGGAAAACTTCCCGTACCTCCGATAAATTCATCCGAGCCCAATATTTGGTTACTTGATCTAAAAGGAAACCAACAACAATAATTCCGTATCGCCACATCAACCTCATCGTAAAAAAGACGACACAGAAAGCAAACGAGAAACAAAAAAAACCAGAATGTCGTATTCACCTCTACAAGATCATTTTTCCTGTGGATTCCCACGTGGGTGCTCTAGTTTTTGATCCACAGACCAAAGCATTCAAGCCCCTTAAAATAATGATTAGGAGAAAAAGATCAAAAAGTCATTACGACCATTCCAGTAATCTTCGAACACAATATATACTCATCAAATAATTTTGGCAAATATTTTTCCTTTTTTTGTACACAAATTTATTTCAAACATATAAAAACCACCCACCAGTTTGACCAAAAAACAGAAAGCAATACTATCCAAACGGAACTTTTCAAACTACATACTATGAATATCAAAATTGGAATTGTCGGACTCCCAAATGTCGGAAAATCTACCCTCTTTAACGCCCTTACCAAATCAACCAAAGCGGCCGCCGAAAACTTTCCGTTTTGTACAATTGATCCCAATGTGGGAATTGTAGAAGTACCAGATGCACGAATCGACAAATTAGTCGAAATTGTGCAACCACAAAAAGTACAATATTCAACCATTGAGTTTGTCGATATTGCGGGACTCGTCGAAGGAGCCAGCAAAGGAGAAGGACTGGGAAACCAATTTTTGAGCCACATTCGAGAATGTTCAGCCATTGCACATGTTGTACGAGCGTTTGACAGCAACGATATTCATCACGTTGATGGGAGCATTAATCCCAAACGAGATTTAGAAACCATTATGACCGAGTTGATTTTGGCCGATTTAGAGTCAGCCAATAAACAAGCCGAACGGCTAGCAAAAAAAATAAAAGCCAAAGACAAAGAAGCTATGGCCGATATGGAAATTTTAAACAAAATTAAAGCCTATCTTGATGGAGGAAAACTGCCATTTAATTTTGAAACGCAACTCGAAACACCGGAAGAATTAGAACGATTTAAACATTTCCATTTCTTATCAACCAAAAAATTTATGGTTATTGCCAATGTGTCTGAAGACGAATACGCATCATTTGACCTTGAAGCTTTCCGAGCCAAAGTAAAACCAGAATTTTTAACCCCCGAAGAGTTTGCCCAAATTCCGATTGTCCCAATCTGTGCCAAGTTTGAAGCTGATTTAATTGATATGGACGCCGAAGAAACGGCCGCCTTTATGGAAGAAATTGGAGCCCAAAAATCAGGACTTGAAAACCTAGCTCAAGCCGGATTTGATTTACTCGGACTACAACAATACTTTACCGCTGGGGTAAAAGAAGTTCGTTCGTGGACTATTAAAAAAGGTTCTACCGCCCCACAAGCGGCCGGAGAAATCCACACCGATTTTGAAAAAGGGTTTATTAAAGCCGACACCATTAAGTTTGAAGACTTTGTCGCCCACGGTGGCGAAGCCGGAGCCAAAGAAGCCGGAAAAATGAAAATGGAGGGAAAAGAATACATCGTGCAAGACGGAGACATTATGCACTTCAAATTCAACGTGTAAAAAATCCCGTTTGTCATTCTGAATTTATTTCAGAATCTCAGACCTTTTTCATAAAACCCCAAAAACTAAATGCGAATTTGGTCGTGCCATCCTCAATACCTCGATGCCAAAGGCCTCGTCGCCCTCTGGCGCGAGACTTTGTTGGCCAAAAAAGTGCTCGAAGGAAACACCAAAGGCTACACCAATCATCCGCAATTAGACCGCTTTAAAGCCACTTCTCATCCGCTAAACAGCATTAATGCGTATCTTGAATTTGTTTGGAACGAAGCCACCAGACGCGGGTACAATTTTAATAAAACCAAGTTTGAAAAAACAACCAATATCGAAAAAATCTCTCTAACAACGGGTCAACTCCAATTTGAAATTGAACACCTACAAAACAAGTTACAAACGAGAGACGCAAAAAAATACCAAGAGAATAAAACGCTCACAACCTTTGACATTCACCCCTTGTTCGAACTTATTGATGGAGCTATTGAGTCGTGGGAGAAAATATAAAATACAATTTACAGCATCCTTATTGAGTATATACTAGTCTTACATACAATTAAAAAAAATGTTTAGAGAGAATGAAACACCAAATTTTACTGAATTATACAGAGAATATAGTGTTATATATGATAACATTGAAAATACGTTAATCAGTAGAATAGAAAACTATAATATAGATGATTTAGAAAGTTTAAGAACTGAATTTAATTATTTCGATGTAAAGTTGAGACTTTCGTTTGCTATTAATGACATAGTTCTAAATACAGAATTCTCTCCTGAAAAATCTGGAGATTTAAAACTATGTCATTTAATGCTTTATAAATTTAACGATTTGTGGTTTGCTTATGAAGCGTTTAAAAAATTATACAATAAGATTAACACAAAAAAAATACAAAGTTTGACTATTTGGCTAAGTCAGAATACAAATAGAGAATACTCTGAAATTAGACAAATTCAAACTGCTGTAGAACGTGCTAACACAAAATTAAGAGAGAAATTTAATAATGAAGAAAACCTCTCTAAACTTAAAAGGTATATTAGATATTGTGAAAGAGAATCTAAAAATGGACAGAAAACAAGATTAAATAAAATTTTAGAGAAGTTTAATGGAAGAAATAATCTTGAGCAATTAAACATTACAGATTTATTAACTCTATCTTACTCAATAAGAAATAATTTTGTCCATAACGGAGAAACCACTATAACTACCCCTGAATTAGATTATAGTAAAAAGAAAGATTTAATAGTAGTATTATATGAACTTTTAAGTATCATATGTTTATCATCCATAAAAAAGATGATTAATGGATAAAATTGAACAAATAAGAAATAACAGCTAAATTACTTAACTTAGAGTCAAGGAATTCTAATCAATTAAATCCCCCTCCCAACAACAAATCCTGCTCTAAAATAGGCAGAATTTTAGCACGAATCATCGCTTGCATCTTTGCCAGTCTGTTTAAACGATTGAAATCATCCAGAATATTTAACAAACACTGGAAAAAATATAACGCTATTCAGTAAAAAAATCCGCCGTTGGCGGATTTTCTTCATGTTAATTCAAAAATTTCTTTTACACCGTTCTCCCTGGATACACTTTCAAGGCTTCCGACAACACTTTCATAGCTTCGGCTAAATCTTCATTTTTTAATACATACGCAATCCGTACTTCATTTTTCCCAAGTCCTTCCGTCGCATAAAACCCACTCGCAGGAGCCACCATTACAGTTTTCCCTTCGTATTCAAATTCTTCCAACAACCATTGTGCAAATCTATCGCTATCATCAATCGGAAGTTTTACCACCGTATAAAAAGCACCTTTCGGTTCTGGACAATACACTCCGTCCATATCATTCAACGCTTGTACCATAAAATCACGTCGAGAAATATATTCTTGATACACTTCATCAAAATATGATTTTGGTGTTTCTAACGAAGCTTCCGCTGCAACTTGCCCTAATCCAGGCGGACACAAACGGGCTTGTCCAAACTTCAAAGCCGCCGCAACAACTTCTTTATTTTTAGACACCAACGCCCCAATTCGAATTCCACACTCACTGTATCGTTTTGAAACAGAATCAAACAAAATCACATGGTTTTCTAAACCTTCTAATTGCATTGCTGAAAAATGTTCGTTTTCTCCATAACAAAATTCTCGATACACTTCATCAGAGAACAAGTACAAATCATGTTTCAACACCAAGGCCCGCAATTGTTCTAACTCTTCTCGACTGTACAAATATCCCGTTGGATTATTCGGATTACAAATCACAATCGCCCGTGTTTTTGGAGTGATAAGTTTTTCAAATTCTTCGATTGAAGGCAACGCAAAATCATTCTCAATATGAGACGTAATTGGCACCACTTTCACTCCGGCCGCCGTTGCAAACCCATTGTAGTTGGCATAAAACGGTTCCGGAATAATAATCTCATCACCTTCATCACAACACGTATTCAAAGCAAACAAAATCGCTTCCGATCCGCCAGTAGTAATTAGAATATCGTCTTCATTCACTGGAATATCAATACTTTGATAATATTGCGCTAATTTGGTTCGATAACTCAAATTTCCGGCCGAATGACTGTATTCAATAGTTGTTTCGTCAAAATTTCGAATTGCTTCTAACGCCACTTCTGGAGTTTTAATGTCTGGTTGCCCAATATTTAGATGATACACTTTGGTTCCTCGTTTCTTGGCGGCTTCCGCAAAAGGAACAAGTTTTCGAATCGGTGATTGAGGCATACAAGCGGCTTTTTTTGATATCTTTAACATAAGGTTTTTATTGCAAAATTATAACGAGTCGATTACAGCATTTATCCACCAAAAAGTCAAAGAGAAAACACCCGTATAAGAAAAACAAATCAACCGTATTCTTTCACTTTCGCCAATCTCAAATTTGTTCCCCAAGAAACTTTTTGTATACTCTCTCCGCACCATGATTCAATCTATTTTTCTTTCTAATTTCCGAAACCACACCCAAAAACAGTTTCAGTTTACCACCGACAAAGTGGTGTTTTGGGGAAAAAACGGCCACGGGAAAACGAATATTTTAGAAGCCCTCTGCATACTGAGCAGCGGAAAAAGTTGGCGTGAAACCGCTGCCCAAGACTTGATTGAACATCATCAAACCTCGGCACTTATCAAAGCTCAAACCAATCAAAACGAATATAAAATACTCATCGAACCACGAGTAAGAAAACTCGAACGCAACGAGAAAAAATTATCCTTCGCAAAACACATCGGACAAATTCCTTCCTTGTTATTCGCCCCCGAACACTTGCTATTGTTTCATGGCACCAAAACCCTCCGCCAAAAATTTTTCGACCGTTTTTTCTGCCAATTATCACCCGAATACCAACGCCTGTTACGAGAAACCAACCGCGCCCACAAACACAAAATATCCGTACTAAAATCACGAGAAGACTGGTTTGAAATCAAAAAATCAGACGTTGAACCATGGAATAAAATTTTGGCCAAAAATATCCCTATTATTTGGGAAATGCGAACCAATTGGTTACAACAAATCAACCAAATTTTACCAACCGAATTGCAACACATCAGCCAAAAAAACGAACCTCTCACGATTCAACTCACCAGCCCCGAAACATTCGACCCCACCGAATCGGGCGTATTGCATTTCTTCGATCGTCATTTTGAACGAGAACGTGCCAGCCAAAAAAACCTTCTGGCTCCCTCTCGCGATGATTTTTCGTTTACTTACCGCCACAAACCACTTACCGCCACCGCCAGCCGAGGCGAAGAACGAAGTATTTTGCTATCCCTACTCTCCGCACAAAAACAAGTTTTCTTTAACACCACGCATAAATATCCGATTCTTTTACTTGATGACGTATTTTCCGAACTCGATTCGACGCGTCAAACACAATTAGAACATATTTGTGCCCACACCCAAACCTTCTTTACCACCACTCATAAATCCCATTTCAAATCATTCCAATCACCCGTCCAAGAAATATTAGTTGAATAATCTTGCCAGAATCCATATATTCAACCACGATGAAGATAGATTGGCTCAAAAAACCGAAAAAAAGAATTTCGCTGTCTGGTATGGATAGTCTCCGCGGACTAGCAGCTTTGCTGGTCTTTGGGTTTCATTTTTGGGGCATCTTCCTCCGTCCGACCCAAACCAACACTACGGATATTTTCGGATTTCTTACCGCCGGACACCTAGGCGTTGACATGTTTTTTGTCTTGTCAGGACTGCTCATTACCCTCTCGTTTATATCAACCCAGAATATTCGTCAGTATTTCTCAAAACGAATTCGCCGGATTGTCCCACTCGCTTGGACCTGTTTGATTATTTTGTTTTTAATTTTTCAAAATTTCTCGCTGTCAGCCATCAAAGATTTTTGGGTTCACCTCGGGTTTGGACAAAGCCTAATTCACGAATTTTACCACGGCTTAAACCCCGTCATGTGGACGCTAACGGTCGAAATGATTTTCTATTTATTCCTTCCGTTGGCTTTTTGGATTGGACGCAAAAAACAATGGATTTTTTGGACGTTTTTATCCACATTATTGGTCGCTAATTTTGGATACCGTTACTGGGTACAAGACTTATTTCCCGTTTTAAACTGGAGTGAACGAGTGTTTGTATCGGAACAATTTTGGGGACGATTCGATCAATTTTTTTACGGAATTTTGTTAGCGTTTGGCGTTTTATACCAACAAAAACTTCCGAACTTACTCAAAAAAAATTCACTTTTGTGGATTTCGCTCGGATTAGCCACCATGCTGCTTGGATTTAAATTATTTGCCATTAACGGCAGTGCTTTCCGTGAATCTATCTGGCTACAAGTTGGGCTCCACAGTTTGTTTGGACTCGGATTCACCCTCTTTTTATGGGGAGGAATTTTACGCCCCCAACCAAAACCAAATCATAAATCTACCTACTTAGAATATCTCGGGAAAATATCCTACGGAATTTATCTCTGGCATTTTGTCATTCTCGAAGCAACCGAAAAACTTACCACCAACCCCATCACGGCTGGAGTTATCAGTTTGTGTGTGACGATTGTCGTGTCTCAACTTTCTTGGGACTTAATCGAAAAACCGTTTTTAAAACAACGAAAATCAACCTAAGGTTTATCCACGCCCCCTTTACTCCACGGATTACACCGTAACACCCGCCAAACGGTTTTTAACAATCCTTTCACAAATCCATATTTTTGAAACGCCTGCACCGAATATTCAGAACAACTCGGATAAAACCGACACCCTACAAAATGGTTTTGGTGTTTCAAGGCTCCATGATCGGGCGAAAAAGTGTGTTGATACACTCGTATCAAAAATATAACGGGGCGAGCTACCCAATGATTGATTCGCCGGAAAATAGTTCCTATTTCCATTTTTTCCATCCCCAATAATTCATAAGCACCAACCCGATATTCATAATGGCTCCAAAAACGCTCCCCCAACAAATATGCCAAACAATCCACAACACACTCGCTACAATATTTACCAAAAACCCTGAACGACGTTTCTTTCCCCACAAATACATCGAATAGAAAATCAAAACGGTGGCCAATATATCTAATCCCGCTTGTTGGGTAATAGAGACTTCAAAGGTATTAAAGACTGATTCTAATAGGTTCATTTCCCTTTATTTGTACGACCTATCAAGCAATTGTCAAAGGTTTCAAGTCGAAAAAATTTGACAAAGACTCACGAAATATTATATTCGGCGAGCTTTATAATCTAGCAAAAGATGACAAATAAAGGAGGCGCTAAACAACACGGAGGACACGCAATTAATGAACGACGACGAAAGTCTGTGAATTACAAACGTGTAAATAAAGCCAACGCAGCTATACGACGAGAAAAACTACGAGCCTTAGGGTTAAATTGTTAAGAAAAACTTTTTCAAAATAAAAAAAATAGAAAATCTAGAACACACTTCTAGATTTTTTTTAATTCCCTCTCTAACAAAAAAACGAACCAAACGGTTCGTCTTTCTTATATTCCCAAAATTATCACAAACATTATTCAATCCAATCTTCACTAATGGCTTGCTGTTCTTTCCAAAACTCCAACATTTGCTCACGAGCTTTTAACGCAAAATCTTCATCAGAACTGGCGTACAAAACGGCTCGCCCAATCGGAATAATGACCCCTAAACCGTTTACAGCCACATTTAACACCGATTCCATACTTCCGCCTTGGGCTCCAATCCCCGGACACAAAAACCACGCATTCGGCATTTCTTCACGGAAAAACTCCAACAATTTAGGGTCAACCGTTGCCCCAATAACAGCTCCAACACTCGACAACATATTATTCGGCGATTGAGTCGTCATATTCCATTCTTGAACTTTTTCGGCCACTCGCAACGAAATTTCTTGTTTTCCGCCTTGAAACTCTAACGCCGACGGGTTTGAAGTTCGTACCAACACAAACAACCCTCGATCATTTTCTTCACACTTTTTAACAAATGGCACGATTCCATCACTCCCTAAATACGGATTCACTGTTAATGAATCCGCCCCCAACGGACCATCACCTAAATACGCCTGTGCATACGCCTCAGCCGTCGAACCAATATCGTTCCGTTTCCCGTCAATCATCGTAATTAAATCCAATTCTTTCGCGGCTCTCAACAACATTTCAACGGCTTTAATTCCTTCAGCTCCAAATTGCTCAAAGTACGCCATCTGAATTTTAACCCCACAAATCAAATCGTGCGTTTGCGCCATAATTTTCAAACAAAAATCCAACGCGCCGTTAGCATCTTTGGTTATTCCAGCTGGAAATTTATCAGGATTCGGGTCTAAATTAAGCATCAAACACGAACGCTTCATTCGTACCGCCGCTTCCAATTTTTCAGAAAAATTCATATATACATGGTTTTATAATCACCGCCATCATAACAAAAAAATTTAATTTTAATACTTAATATTTAACAAACTCTTTTTATAAAAAACACCCACAAAGGGTCATTCTGGCTTGCCCAGAATCTAAACAAAACAATAGGACAGGATTTACTTCTCTCATTTGTCCATTTATTTGTCGTGGTCTTCTTACACTTTCAAATAAACCCTACGACATCGAACCTTTTTCGGTTCAAATACTTCTTGCTACGCAAGAAATCAATAAACAAAAAACACCCTTTGCGGGTGTTTTTTATTTATTGCCTGTTTCTGGTGGGCAGGACAGGATTCGAACCTGTGAAGGCTAAGCCGGCGGATTTACAGTCCGCTGCGTTTGACCGCTCCGCAACCTACCCAAGTTGGTATAACAAAGCCCACACACTCTATTTTCTAAAATAAAAATGTCAAAAAAAAATCCGCCAAAGGCGAATTTTCTTATTATAAAGTTTATATTGAAACTATTTTTAAGCCGCTGCGGCTTCTTTTAATTTTTTCGCCGCTCCTTTTCGACCTGCTGCGGCACAAATAGTAATCTTTGAATCCAAATTCATAATTCGGAATTTAGATTCATCCAAATTCAAATCAGCAACCGAAAGAGAATCTTGTACTTCTTTCAATCCTGAAACATCTACTTCGATTGTAGCAGGAATATCTGCTGGCAAACATCGCAACAAGATATTTTCATGAGAAATTGCCAACACCGCTCCGTAATTTTTTACCGCTGGAGCCACTCCAGTAAAGGTAAATGGAACCAAAACATCTGTTGGTTTTTTCATATCTACGGCATAAAAATCAACATGATCAATTTCATGTCGTACTGGATGAATTCCTAAATCTTTTACCAATACTTTAACGGGTTTTCCTCCGTCAATCACCAAATCAACCAAGTTTGAAGTTCCCGCTTTTCGGTATACTCGTAAAATTTCTGATGCATCCAACGACAAAGCCGTCGATTCAAAATTCGCTCCGTATACCACGGCTGGCACTTTTCGTTCATCCTCCAAAACAGATCGCTTTACAGCTGAATCTCGTTTTTCGGCATTAATAGTAAACTCTTTTGTCATAATACGAATGATATTCAAATAAAATCCTGCCGATAGTAGACGACAAGGAGTTTTTGTCAAGAAAAAACCACGAAGCGCTACGATTGTTCCGTCTCAACACTTTGTGTCGAATGGTGTTGTGAAGATTGCCAAAGTCGCCAAGCATCATTTCCGCTAATCAACAGCAATAATACAATCAAAAACAGGAACCCAATTCCATGAATATATTGTTCAATCGTCTCATTCACTTTAATGCCAAATGGCCAACAAAGAAGCTCAATGATTTGGAACAAAAACCTTCCCCCATCCAGCGCTGGTAACGGCAACAAATTCATCACCCCTAAAGACAAAGAAATAATAGCCGCAAATCGCAATATCGCCCAAAATCCATTCGGCAAAACATAGTGTGTTACTTGCGCAATCCCAAGAGGCCCAGATACCGAATCTGGAATTTTTTTGTCTTTCAAAATAGTGGCGGGCAATTCTGATAATTTTTGCAAAGACAACGCCGACACATTCCAGGTTTCTTTAACCGCTGACACCAATGAATCACCCAAACTGTAGGCTTGCTCTTGTGGAACTGGAACGATTTTATCTCCAGTAGTTTGAATTGTTACCATGTGTCCAACGGCAAACAACACCGTAAAAGCAAACACCGTAAACAACAAATTCATAAAAATCCCATTCAACGTAATCCAAATTCGTTTGAATAATGGGGCTCGACCAAACGATCGGGGATCATCGGAACCTTCTTCTTCGCCCAACATTCTTACGTATCCGCCAAACGGAACCAAGTTAAATCGATACTCAGTTTCTCCTACTTTTTTACTCCAAAGTCGTCTTCCTAGTCCAATCGCAAATTCTTCTACTTTTACCCCTGATTTTTTGGCGGCAATAAAATGTCCCCACTCATGGATAAAAACCAAAAAAGATAATATAAATAAAAACACTAAAATCGTTTGTATATACGACGCCGATTGCATCAAAAATTCTATCATTAACCAAAGTGTAAACGAAAAAATTTTTTGCGCTAATTTTTTACTAAAAATCACCGATAAAAGTTGATAAATAGTTGTAAAACTGGTATAATGAGGTGATGAAATCAAACCAAAACATTTTAGACAGCGTCAATGTACAGTTTTTGGAAGACGACTTAAAGAACCAAGCCCACCAAAATGGGGTCGGATATATCAACCTTCAAGGCGTTCCATTAAACGTTGATCATCTAAAAATACTTACGAAAGAAGAGGCGGAAGCCAACAAATGTATTTGTTTTTACAAAAACGGAAAAACTATTCGAGTAGCCCTTTCACAACCAAACCTACCGAGCGTATCAGAACTAATAAAAACCTTACAAAAAACCTACGAAGTAGAAATTTTTTGGTGTTCTCAAAAGAGTTTCGAGGAAAAAATGGAATTATATAATTCGGTCCTCGTAACCCGGAAAAAAGTCGAAACCACCCATTCTTTCTCAGAAAAACGCTTGACCGTACAAGAAGTCCAAACCGAATTTAACACTATCACGACTTTGTTTGAAACCAGTCCAGCGGTCGAAATTTTGCAAAAAATATTCTCGGTGGCACTTTCTTCTGGGGCTTCAGATATTCATTTTCAGCCCACAGAATCAGGGTTGAATATTCGGCTCCGAATTGACGGTGCCCTGAAAAGTTTTGCCACTATTCCACTTAAAAAATCTCCTCAAATCATTGCCCAAATTAAATATGATGGGGGAATGAAATCGAATATTTTAGATATCCCACAAGACGGAAAAATAGAATTTAAAGCCAACGGACGAATTATCGATCTTCGGGTTTCAACCCTCCCTATTCAACCAATCGAATCGGTTGTGATGCGTATTTTGGACACTCATAAGGGAATTAAAAGTTTTTCAGAGCTGGGGTTTGATAAATTGGAAGAAGATAAAATTAAGCAGGCCCTATACCGAAAAAACGGCATTATTTTAGTAACAGGTGCTACAGGGAGTGGAAAAACCACCACCCTCTACTCAATGCTCAAAGAGTTAAACTCACCTGAACGAAAACTCGTAACGCTGGAAGATCCAATCGAATATCATCTACCAGGCGTGAGTCAATCGCAAGTAGACGACACCCGAGAATATAATTTTGAAAGCGGGTTTAAATCACTCCTCCGACACGATCCTGATGTGATTTTAGTGGGAGAGGTTCGAACGGTTTCAACCGCCAAATTAGCTTTTGAAGCGGCGCTAACAGGACACACCGTATTAACTTCATTGCATACGAACAATGCTATTGGAGCGATTTCTCGGCTACGAAACATGGGATTACAAAATTATCAAATTGCCCCTACTATTAACGCCGTGTTTGCCCAAAAATTGGTGCGAACTTTTCATCCAACTGCCAAAAAAGTGCTCAAAAACACCAATGAATTACGGAACCAATTTCCGGCCCTTGATAAAGCTTTAACAAGAATTAAACAAGTCTTTCTTAGTGCTAAAATACCAGAAAAAATTATCGACTCGGTGGAAACCCCTGAACAAGATTATCGAGGACAAACCGTCATCTGCGAAGCCTTTTTACTTGATGACCCCGTACGAAAAATGATTCTCGAAGAACAATCAGAATTTACTATCAATGAATATTTGATAAACAACACCAACTTCTTAAGTCTATTTGAAAACGGAGTACTCAAAGTGCTCGAAGGCAAAACCTCACTGCAAGAAGTGATTCGAACTGTTGGAATTTAAAACAAAAAAAAATCTCGCCAAGGCGAGATTTTCTTTATCATACAAACAGAGAAACAAAATTATTTTGCTTCAGGATTTTTTGATTCAGCTTTATTTGGCATCACTTCTTCCATATCAACTGGAGTAACTGGTTGTTGGTTTTTCATAATATCCAACACATTTTTGTGCACCGGAGCCATACCATTTAATTGCTCAAATTTTCTTTGAAATTCTTCTAACTGAGGATTCAATCCTAAATTTGCCAAAACACTACTCAAAACAATTAACCCAACATTCGCTAACCAAGTAAGTCCTCCGGAATATTGTACTTCTTCGATGTATCGTGTTCCAGACATAGAATCGTGCCAAGCTGTTTTTTCTTTGCTCCATCCAGCCCACATAAACCCAAGTCCAAGTGGAATGGCTGATATAATTTTCGCAAAAAATCTTCCAATTAATTGCCCAAATGAAGGTTTTTCAAGGGTTTTAGCGTCTACTAAACGAGTTTTCATAACGTAATCTCCAATTGTTTTTCCTTTTGAAAAATACAGTACTATATTTACCACAACTACTATTAATCCAAATAGACTCCCAACAAGCAACGGTGTTTCTTCCGTTGGCATTGAAACCGAAAGTGCGATTAAAGATAAAAGAAATAACCCAACTTTACTAACAAAGTCATCTATTACACTTACCGCCACTCGTTTCCAAAACCCGCAATATGATATTTGATTATTCATCATAAAAATATTAAAAAATATCTACCCTAACTTTGACGAATTACTCATTTTTTGTCAAACTGCGAGCACAATAAATTAGAACTTTTATACCTATGACCAAAGATAAAACACAAGAAACCACCCTCAACGGATTAGAAGAATTAACCGCTAAAATTGAAACGCTCGAAGCAGACTTAGCCGCTGCACAAACCGAAACCGAAACCGCCAAAGAAGCACAAATGAGAGCCTTGGCGGACTTAGCCAATTTTCAGCGTCGAGAAACCGAAAACAAGAAACTGTGGAGCCAATTTGCCGTGGCTGATTTTTTGAAAAAAGTAATTCCTTCGTTTTTAGAACTAAAACTTGGAGCCGATCACTCGCAAGACGAATCAATCAAACAAGTAGTAGAAAAACTATGGAAAAATCTGGAAACGGTAGGGTTAACAGCAATAAACCCAGCCCCAGAAACCGAAGTAAACCCAAACGAACACGAAGTGCTTATGGTAGCCGAAGGGCAACCTGGATGCATAGTACAAGTGTTAGAACCTGGGTGGAAACTACACGAACAAGTTATTCTTCCTGCCAAAGTATCCGCCGCTCAAGAATAAAAAAACACGAACTTTTCACACTGGATACAGGATAAACAAAAAAACACCACTCATTCTAGTGGTGTTTTTTTTATTCATTATTATTTCCCGTTAACAATTAACTTTGAAACTCATCCTCCATTTCCCTTATCCAATCTTTTCTATTGTTTTTCAATTTTTCTTCTATTTCTTCCCTACGAGCCTTAATTTCTGCCCGAGACTTTCGAACAAACACACTCGAACTACCAATATTATGAAACGCTTGAGTAAGAGCCCACCCAAATGTTGCTAATAAAACCACAATAGTAGAAAAATCCTTATAATTAAATTCACACTCAAATATCGGATGAACCAATCTCTCTTCTGTATCAGGAAGAATTAACTGCAAAACTACTGCTGTTGAAACGCCCGCCACGATTTTAGCCAGAGGAGATTTCAATAAAAACTTAAATTTATTTGGATTTTCAGAATACTCTGAAAAATCTTTTATGAGCGGTCCGCTTGGGGCAAGCCAAACATCTTTATCCAATAAAGAATCTTTTTCTTTTAATTTCTCCATTTTTGTCAATATAAAAACACTGAAACCATAAAACAAAAAACAAAAATGTCAACAAAAAAAATTTTTTTTTATAAAAAACACCACTCATTTTAGTGGTGTCTTTTTTATACAAGAATGAAATGAATGAATTCTTATTTCTTCAATAACGCTTTCATCGATAACTGTTCTCGTCCTTTTTTATCGAACCCAGTAATTTTTACCGCGACTTTTTGTCCTTCTTTCAAGTAATCATGCACATTGTTTACTCGTTCATTAGCAATTTCAGACACGTGCACCAAAGCTTCTTTTCCTGGCAAATATTCAACAAAGGCTCCAAAATCCATAATTGATTTAACCGTACAGTTTTCGAACACATCTCCTACTTGTGGTTTATACAACATTTTATCAATAGCCGCTTTCGCTACATCAACCGCTTCTCCCACTCCAGAAATAGCTACCACTGCGTCATCCGAAATATCAATCGTTACATTATGTTCCGCACAAAGTCCTTGAATTGTTTCTCCTCCTTTTCCAATCACCACTCGAATATCGTCGTCTTCAATTTTAAACGAAATCACTCGTGGAGCAAACTCACTCATGGTTTCTCGTGGCGCTGGAATCGTTTCTTTCATATTTTTCAAGATAGTCGTTCGAGCTATTTTGGCTTTTTCTAACGCTTCTTTAAGCAGAGACATTTTTAGTCCTTTCAATTTGATATCCATTTGCAACGAAGTCAATCCATTTTCATCTCCACAAACTTTCAAGTCCATATCTCCGTCAAAATCTTCCGCTCCTTGAATATCAGTCAAGATAGTATAGTTTCCATTTTCATCGGTTACTAATCCCATCGCAATCCCAGCAATTGGAGCTTTAATTGGCACTCCGGCGTCCATCAAACTCAAAGTTTGACCACACACCGCCGCCATCGAAGACGAACCATTACAAGCCAAAATTTCTGACACCACTCGCACCGTATACGGAAACCCTTCCGCCGCCGTTGGCACCATATATTTCAAAGCTCGTTCTCCTAACGCTCCGTGTCCAATTTCTCGGCGTCCAGTTCCGCGCATTGGTCGAACTTCTCCCACCGAATAAGGTGGAAAATTATAGTGATGCATGTATGTTTGTTTATGTTCGCCATCTAAACCAGCATCATCTAAAATCAATTCGTTTCCTGGACCAGCCAACGTTACAATCGATAACGCTTGGGTATCTCCTCGCTGGAACAATCCAGTTCCGTGTAATCGTGGATACAAACCAACTTCCGTGTACAAAGGTCGAATTTCATCTGGTTTTCGTCCGTCTAACCGCGTATTTTTTTCAAAAATATTTTTCCGCATAAATTTAGCGGCGTTTTTTCCCATGACTTTTAACAAATCACCTTTCGTGAATTTTTCGGCCTCAATATCGGCTTCAAGGGCGGACAATAATCTTTCTTCAACGGCATGCACCGAGGCTTTGTAATCTTTTTTCATTGTTCCACCAATGCTGGCGTAATCTTTTTCGGTCAAAACTGAGTTTACGGCTTCAATCGCCGCTTCGTTTTCCACCGCGAACGATGGGGTTTTGGCTTTAATTTCAAATTGTTTTTTGAAGTCTTCTTGTGCCTGACACAATTTTTTAATTTGTTCGTGCGCGTATTCAAACGCTTCCAACATTTTTTCGTCCGCAATCAAATTTGCTCCCGCTTCTACCATCAAAATCGCATCCGCCGAACCAGCAATAATCAAATCTAGTCCTTTTTCGGCTTGTTCATACGTTGGGTTCAAAAAGAAGTTCCCGTCTTCGTCCATTCCCACTCGTACCGCCGCTACTGGTGCTTCGATTGGGATTCCTGACAATTGCACCGCGGTTGACGCCGCCGTAATAGCTTCAGCCGCTACCGACCGATCACCTTTGGCTTGCAATAAAGTAACAATTAATTGTACATCATTTTGCATTCCTTTGGGAAACATTGGTCGCAAAGGACGATCAATCAAACGAGCCGTCAAAATAGCCGAATCAGCTGGTCGAGCTTCTCGTTTACTAAACTTCGACCCTTTCATTTTTCCCGTTGCGTAGTATTTCGCTTCAAAATCACACATCAACGGAAAGAAATCAATTCCTTCTCGTGGCGTATCAGACATTCCAGCCGTAGCTAAAAGCACGGTATCTCCGTACGTAACGGTAACCGATCCATCAGCCAAGTGGGCCAACTTTCCTGACTCCAAAACAAAATCTACGCCCCCCAAATCTATTGAGTGTGTTTTAACATTGTGGAGGGTAGGTTTCTTTTTAAATAGTTTTCCTAACATATTGTATAAATGGTTAATAAACAAAAAACGGTGAACGAAAATTTTTTCAAACTCTCTTCACACCGTAAAAAAAATCTGCCTTGGGCAAGGCAGACACATAAATTATTTCCGCAATCCAAGAGCTTCGGCTACTTCAGCGTACCGTTTTGCATCTTTTTGTTTTAGGTAACGAGACAATTTTCGTCGTTTCCCTACCATTCCCAACAATCCGCGTCGAGAATGTTTATCTTTTTTGTGTGTTTTTAGATGTTCAGTCAATTGGTTGATTTTTTTAGTCAACAAAGCAATTTGTACTGGGGCTGATCCAGAATCTTTGGCGTGGTTTCCAAAGTCTTTTACCACGGCTTTCTTTACGGTCTTATCCATGAGAATATGATATCTTTAATAATTCGTGGGCTAGAATAAAAAAAACCTATCGGATGTCAATAGATTTTATTTTTTCAAAACTTTCATTCTGCCGTCTCACAAACATCATTCGATTCCTTCTCTTCCGATTTCACCAAAAACACCTTTACAAGAAGAAACCAGGATTAATAGCTTTTAAAATCATCGCCGAACCAAACAACAACGCCAAACTCAAAAGGGCTTGTGCAATTCTTCCTTTGGCTTGTTCAACCGCTCCTGAATCAACTCCTGCAGACGAAATTTGGATTCCAGAAACCACAATCACTAAGACACAAATCAAACTCAACAAAGTTACTCCCACTCGGTACACCATGGCCACATAACTTTTGACTAAATCAATTCCTGTATCACCCCCAACTGATTTCGCTAATTCTCCGCTCTTCTGACCAATCGGAATGGCTTCTTGAAAATCAACACAATATTTTTTATAGACATGAAATCCATCATCACCCATACCAAAATCAAACCGTAAAATAACATGGTTTGAATTAAAAACAACTTCCTCATTCAATGGATCTATCCCTTTTTCAATGGTCACAAACTCCATTTGTTTTTTATCTTTCAAACGCTTCAGAATATCTTGGCTCGTCGTGTGCAACCTCCAAGTCAAATTATCTGAGAACTTTTCCACTCTAAACAATCGTAAATTTCCCGAACTTTTTTCTGATAAATAAACCACGTCGACTGATTTACAAGCCGTATTGGGAAAAGACTTTTCAGACACTTGCGCCTGAGCCGTCCCCATAAGAACTCCCAACAAAACGAACCCCAGTGATAATAACTTTTTTACCATACTAATAAATCTATTACAAACTGTATCACAATAAAGCTAATAAAGACAACAAATAATCCACCCAATGCATACAGAATCAATTCTTTTCCTTTGGTAATTTGGGTGTCATCACCATTGGCAACCACCAGAAACACAATACCGATAATCAGAATCACCACCCCGAGGGTCCCAGCAACCCCAGCCACCAATTTAATAATTTTATCAAAAAAGTTATTTTCGCCCGATTCAAACAAACTCCAGCGACCTTCTCGACTCACTTTTCCGTTTTCCGCCGTTTTCGAAACCAAAACGCCACTCACGTTAAACGAAGACGCTCCATCAGATATATCCGAAAAGGCCAGTTGCCGAATCCGTGTTTGAATATAAGAAATTTTATGCCGAAGAACCGTCTTGTTTCCTGTATTTGATGCCACCTCCTCTTTTATTTTTTTATTCTGTTCCGCAAATAACTCCTTCAGTGCTTTCAAATCAAATTCTCTACTTTTAAGATACTCTTGCAAAGATTGACTTTTCAAAACTTTAGGCACAGTTTTCTCCTTCTCATTTTCTTTCACATGGTTATCAAACCGCTCTACCGCCACTTGCAATTCGGTAATCTTTGACTCCAAAGAATTCAACAGAGCGCTGTCTGATTTTTTCTGTTTAGATTTCAGTTTTTCATTATTATCCAGTTCAGACTTAATATCCGACAACTGTTCTACAAATTTCTTCCACAATTCCACTCTAGCTGATAACACAGGCTTATTTTTTTGGGGAGTAATCGGCCAAACAAATGTTTCTTTATAATCCGGCAATATTGTTTTTAAAGCTTGCAAATATTTCTCTTTTTGCTCTGGTTTATAATCCACTTTTATCTTTTGAATTTTTTCATAATTATCTCGTTTTAATTTATTCAAATTATTCTGACAACCTTCTTGCGCCAAAACCAGCAAATTCTTTCGACACACTTGTTTTAAAAACACCGATTGCGAACTCGCCGTACTCCGTTTATAAGATTCCTCGGCATACCGAGGATCTGGACAAAGAAAATTGTTAGAATTTACCATATGCCCTTTATTTAACACAAAATACGCATCAGACATACGGCCATTTTTAACCATCTCAGCGGCCTCTTTTCGTTGCTCATCCGACAGGACTCCATCAATTGTTTCATACCAATATCCAAGAAACAGTAATCCCGATTCAAGGTCTTCAAATCCATATTGATCTACCTCTTTTTTATCTGCCGAGGCGGGATTCTGCACGACTATTTCCATTTTTGCACGATCATACACCAACCGTTGCACCACCTTTGAAGAACAAGCTAATTTTGCTTTTTTCTTTACCTCAGCCTGAGATAAGAAAGTCTTAGCTGGTTTTTCCTCTTGTGCCAACACGCTGCTTCCTACCAACAGACTAAACGCCACGAATCCAAACAGTATTTTTTTCATTTTTCAGGTTATTATACCAAAAATAAAGCAAAAAATCAACCATTGCCGGCAAAAAGAGTTCGAGCAAAAAATCATCACAATAAAATGCTCAAATCCCAATGAACAGACTAATTAAATCGTTCTTGATGAATGTGCGTTTCTTTCACAAATTGTGCCAATAATTGTTCTCGAACCCTAGTAACCATATCTCCATTGCCACAAATATAATATTCAGCGTCATTTCCAAACATTTCTGGTCGGACAAAATGCGTAATACGCCCACGATGAACTTGAACCTCTGGTTGAAATGCTAAAACTTCTACCTCAGTTTCTGAAGCCTGCGATAACCCCAAATATATGGTCAAATTTGAAAATTTAACAAACTCTTCCCAATAAGCTAAATCAGACAAAGTTCGTCCTCCATACAGTAAATACATCGGACGAGGATTGGGTTTTCGAGCTTCCGACCGAATCATAGCTCGCAAAGGCGCAATCCCACTGCCCGTAGCACAAAACACCAAAGGAAAAGCCAAATTTTCAGATAACTGAAACTGACCAAACGCCCCACGAAACACGAATTTTTGTCCGATTTTCGCCGTACGGAACACCTCCGACGCCAACCCACCAGCAACCAAACGCACCACGAGTTCGATAAAATTCTCTTCTGGCAACGAAGCAATTGAATACGCCCGAAAAGAACGTTCTCCAAATTTGAGAGAAATAAATTGTCCCACTTCAAACGTCCAGTTTTGAGGTTTCGTAAACCGAAAAATCACCATATCTGACGACACCGGTTGCCGAAAAATTAACTCGGTAGAATATTCCTGCATCATTACAAGTTATCAATCAATTTCGCCACTTTAATAGGATCCACCTCTGAAATAATTTTCCGATTTCCATTTTTTTCGACCACCACCGATACGCCCTTGGCACAATTTCCACAACAGTTTCCCGCACAAACCGAAACTTTTGAATTCCTTTTGGCTTCGGCCTCAGCTCGTTCTAAAACGTATTTTGAAAACCGTTTTGAACAAGCTGGTCCGGTACAAACTGATACTCGAGCTTTTTTACAGTCCGAATTCATACAATTTTTGATCCGTTACAATCGTTGCTTTTTGCTCATCGTCATCGACGAAGAAGTCGCGAACATTGGCCACTGATTCAAACAACACTTGTTTTTTATACGTCGCAAATCGTTCTCCTTTATCAAACACGAGGATTCTCGTATTCGCTGGGTCTAATACATACAGATAATCTTGATTTGCCGTGGTATAAAGTTTGAGATTTTTTCCAGAAAAAGGAATGCTTGGAAGGTTCCTAAACCCATATTCAACTTTATTTCCTCGGAATAATTTTTGAATCTTTCCGTCATCAGACAATACGTAAATAGCTCCGTCAATTGCCATACTAATGGCTCGACTTAAATCTACCCCCGAACTATACGCCGTAGCCCCACTATAACTAGAGCTTTTTCGCGTGTATTTCCAAATTTGATTCGAAACTGGATCCAATACATACAAATACCGAGCTCCAAAGTTTTTCAAATCAATTCCGGTTTTCCAGGTTTCATCCGCCGTAGACATTGGCGAAATAACCCCGCCTCTCATTTCAATCACCCGAGGAGCGTCTGACAAGAACGTCAACACCTTTTGCCCCGAACGAACCGCTCCAGCAATAATACTTTCTGAATCAGAAATTTTTAATCCTCGTTCCACAATATCGCGCACCGTCTTATAAATACGTCGCGAGTCATACACATACGAATTATTTTGCAACGGTAAAATACCCAAGGCCGAAACCTTATCATTCTTCAAAGACAAATCAGCCAAAATTTCTGGATTCACCTTTCGAGCATTTTCAACCGATAATTGCTTTTCTTGTACATCTTTTAACACGGTTTGAGCGTCAAACCGGAACGTTTTTGTTTTAGAACTCAAAACATTTTGTGCCGATTTTCGTGCTTTCTCAATTAACACCGCCGCTTGTTCTCGGTCACCTTGAATCAACAACGTGTCTGCTTCAGACAAAGATTGTCGAGCCACTTGCAATTCCGCTCGCAACGCCGCATCGGCTTCCGATTCATAATTCATAATGAACCGAATTCCTACAAACAATAACAAAACAGCCGCTCCGCCAATAATCAATTTTTTCCATTGTTCGAGCGAAATTTTCCCCAACCATCGTTTAACGGTTGTTTGTAAAAGATTGAATGAGTCAAGCCACACGTCTTTTGTCTCGGTTGAGGCTGATTCCTCCGCCAAATCTAATCGTTCTTCTGTTGCGTCTTCTGTAGTTTCTAAAACGTCTGCCTCGGCTGAGTCTTCAATTTCTGTCTCCGTTGATACGGCGTCCTTTTCTGAAGCAAGAACCGTTCCACGAACGTTTTTGTCTGGCGTCACTTTTGAAACCATTTTTGATAAAAACGCCGCCGGACCAGAAGTTGACTTCTTCCCAATTCCGATAACCGTTACCAACATATCTTCTTCCGAAGCACTCATTAAAGAGTGTCTTAACTGAGCCACGGCATCATCAAACGATGCTTGTTGAAAAATGTCTGAAAATTGCGTGTTTGTTACCGTTCGCAATAACCGAGTGTTTGAAAATACCAACACATCTTGTACTGATACATTCCCAATGAGAACATTGCTAAACAATACATCTTCATCGGTTGAAGGTTCCGAAATTTGTGACAAGCTGTCTTCTCGAATTAAATATGATTCGGCTCCGCCCGATTGGGTCAAATATAAATGATGAAAATCAAAATACGCAATCACAATTTCTGGATCACTCGGCATTTTTTGTTTTAAGCGTTTCACTACATTATTCGCTCCTTTCAACGCTTGTTCAAATGCTTCGTATTGGTCAGACTCGCTGTTTTTCGTTAAACTATCAACCACCGTTCCAAAAAGTTCTTCGGCGATAGCCGAAGCATCGATGGTGTCGACTTGAAATTTCCCCAAAAAATATATTTCACGCCCTTCACCAATAGTTTCGTGGAAGGCAAACCCTAAATTATTTCCGTCAGGGTTTATTTCAAATGTGTGCACACTAAAACTCATACGCGTAGTAATAAAAAAATACTATCTCATTACGCATAGTACCCTTTTTAAGAAAGTCTACAAAATTTTTTTCCAAAACCACTACCGAAGTTTGATTATTTTGGTTTTCTCATCAACCGAAATTTTCTGCTCGTCTTTTAGCTCTTTCATTAACTTCGTCACCGTCACTCGGTTTAAGCCCGTTTTTTCAGCTAATTTTTGGTGTGAAATTCGCAATGGAATATCAAATATTTTCCCTAACACACTCTGTTTATTCTTCTGCGATAAGTTTTTCAGTTCATGCCACAATTGGTCTTTAGCCGAAGAAGACAAAGCGGCAATTTTCTCTTCGTAGTACTGCGTTTTTTTCGCCAACTCCGTGAGGAGATTGAGCGTTATTTCTGGAAATCGCTGCACCAGTTTCAAAAACTCCTTAGTAGGCGTTTTACATACTTGTGTTTTACGTGAAGCGCGTGCGTAATGCGACCCCGCCAAATTCCCGGAAAAATTTCCAAAAATATCACCTGGAAAAAGTGTTTCTAAAACAATTTTTTTTCCGTTTTGCAATTTATATAATTCAACTTCGCCACTTTTGATAATGTAAATATCCGTCACGCGTTGTGAGTCCGTATAAAACATATGTCCTTGACGAAAAGAGGTTTCGACAATGTTTTTATTCGTCTGCAAGGCTTTTCTCGGACATAACCCATGATAAATATCGGTATCTCGCAAACAATATACTTCCTGTGCCTTCATCTAGTTAGAATATAAAACAAAGTCTCAAAAATCCAAATAGTATTTCAAAAAAATACCAATTCTTTGGCATTGATTTTTGAACCAAGGTATGATATAATTGCCTGATGAGATTTAAAGTTCCTCAAGACGTCCAACGAGAAGACCAAATTATTTGGTTTCTTACTATTCGTCATTTAATCATTTTGATTATTGGTTTTGGAATTTCGTATACGTTATTTACGCATCTCAACAAAATCTATATCATGGATGAGGTATCCAATGTATTAACCTGGATTCCGCTTATGATTGCCGCCGCCTTTGCCTTTGTAAAAGTAAAAAGCGTTTCACTTTTCAAATTCTTATTGCTGGTTATTGAACAAAATTTCTTTCGCCCCCCAAGACGACGGTGGAGTCAACGTGGTGGAACCCCTTTTATGAGTATGACCACGGAAGAAAAGAAAAAGAAAACCGTACAAAAACAAACGCCACACAAAAAGAAAATCTCGGCAGACAAGATTGGCGACATTGCCAAAATAATGGATCAAGGCGGACTAAAATAAAAAAACAAAAATGATAAAAAACACAACCAAAGACGAACAAAGAGCGATTAAACGAAAAGCCCAAAAAGGGTCAATGTTGTCGACGCAGAAATATTTACAGTTTGCCGAAGCCCACGACAATATTTTGGTGTTAAAAGACGGCGGAATCAGAGCCGTACTGGAAGTGTCTTCAGTCAATTTCAATTTAAAATCTGAATCAGAGCAAGATGCTATCATTAGTGGTTATCAATCATTCTTAAATGCTTTAAATTTCCCCGTACAAATCTTAATCAAATCACGCAAACTAGATATCGACGGTTATATTGATCTCCTAAAAGACCGCATGCGAAAAATCACCAATTCGCTTCTCAAACAACAAATGGAGGGCTATATTGAGTTTGTTTCAAAATTGGTTGAGTTCTCCGATATTATGGAGAAAAAATTCTATGTAGTGGTTCCGGTAACCCCTGCCCGGGCTGAAACAAAATCGGCGCTTTCATCATTTTTAGCCTACATAGCACCAGGAGACACCGTCATGGATATTTTGAAACGAAAGGCGGAGTTTAAAAACTTAAAAAAACAACTCGAAACCCGCATCAATGTAACCAAAACGGCCTTAGAAAACTGTGGTGTGGGCGTGCGACAACTCAAAACGGAAGAAATCATTGAAATCTTCTACAAAACCTACAATCCACAAATGGCTCGAAACCAAAAAATTGAAAATTTAGAAGAAATTGCTTTGGAAAAAAACTAATTTTCAGGCTAAAATAAACTTAATTCTTACATCAACATGAACACAATAATAAAAACCAAAACTATGAGAGAGAGAGAGAGAGAGAGAGAGAACAAACACTCACGATTTAGCGTTTTAGCCTTTACCCTTATTGAACTTTTGGTCGTAGTGGTTATTGTCGGAATTTTAGCCGGTATGGGAATTGCTCAATACAAAAGTTATGTAAATAGAGCCAAAGACGCCAAACTCATGGCCGAATTAAAAATGGTTCAAACGGCCCTTGAGGCTTATTTTGTCGACCACGAAACCTACAAAGTTAAAGACAGCGGATATCTAGGTACAGGAAGTGGATTTCTTACCTTCCAAACTGGCAACAAATATCCTATTTCTGTTACAAACAAACTGAAAGAACTAAAATATTTAGAAATTAATAATCCAAATATTGGAGAAAATTTCAAAGACACAATGATCTACACTTGTAATGAGGGGAAATCCTACCATTTATATGCCAAACTACATTTCCCTCCTGCCAATGGAACTAATAGTTTATCTTCCATCCCTGGAGACAAATGTGGAAAAAGTTTAGCTATCCGTTATGGAAAATCAAACTATGTACTCAAAGGAGGAAAACCGCTAGAATAAATCATCACCGAAAACCTTTCTTTACATTTTACGCTCCTTCTGCTAGAAATTTTAGTGTATGAAAAAACTATGGCTATTAGGATTCGTTTCATTCTTTATAGCACCACAAATTTTTGCTACCGCATCGGTGGTTATTTCTGAAATTGCTTGGTCTGGCACCTCCGCCAGCCCTTATGACGAATGGATAGAATTATACAATGCCGGAGACGAAACAATCGACCTCTCTGGATGGACTATCACCGCCAACAGTAAAAAATTCAATATTTCTCTGACTGGCACCATTTCAGCACCCAAAGATTTGGCTTCTCCCAAACGATTTTTTCTTTTAGAACGAACCGATAATACTTCTACTTCAGCCACGGCCGACCAAATTTATACAGGTGGATTACATAATGACGGGATTCAATTATTTTTGAAAAACCAAGCCGGCGAAATAATAGATCAAACACCCGCTGGCCAGTGGGTAGCCGGAACCAACAAACCAAAACGCTCCATGGAACGAATAAATTTTCTTGTTTCTGGATTAAACAAAGACAATTGGGGTACCGCCCTACAAACATCGAATATCACCGATGCCAAACAAAATCCTATCAACGGAAGCCCCAAAGAACCAAACAGCCTAACCCCCAAGAAATTATTTCAACCGAAACCAGAAAAATTTAGCCAACAACCGTTTACCGCTACGTTCAAACATATTGCACCTAGTACGTACAACGACCAACCCGAATGGTTCTCCGTGCAAATTGAATCCGAAGGTGCGGTTGACCTAAGTGATTGGAGTATCTCAAACGGAAAAACGACCAAAAAATTAAGCAAACTATTTTCACAAATACAATATCTTGAAGACGAATTTACGACCAACCTCGCTGGAACCACACACAAAAACATCATATACCCAACCAATCGGTTATTTTTACTTCCGAAATGGAACCCAAAAACCAAGAAACACACGGGAATTTTTTATTTTCAAAAATCGCCCGTATCACTGCCTGATAAAGGGGGAACGATTATTTTAAAAAACAAAACCAAAATATTGGATGAAATACAGTTTCCCAAATCCACCAAAAAAACCATACAGAAACAAAAATTCCGCGAAATATTCGTATTTAAAAATAAACGATACACGCCCCTAATAGCGCATCCAACCAAGTATCGCGCCGAAGACATCCTTCAGAGTCAAACCCTTTCGCCTACCAACCCAAGCAAATATAAATTAGTCGTATCCGAAATCGCCCCAACCAGAATCAATGAACCCGATTTTATAGAAATATTGGTTCAACAAGCCCCAGAAGAAGGCGCTAACATAAAATATACCGCCATAAAACAGAACGGATCCGTATTAAAATTTTTCCCAGAAGATTACCTAGTTCATAAAGGGGATTTTATCCTGATTTATTTTGATCGCCAAAACACCGCCCTCAAAAAAGACAACAAGCATATTTTTTCTGCCGCCAAACGCTCTGGACTTTCCCGTACCTCCGGCACAATAGAAATCGTTCACGCCGCGAATACTTCACAACAAGAATTATTACAATTTTTTTGTTGGTATAGAAAAGAACTTAATAAAACTGAATCAAAGCGAAAACAAACCCTTTCTCCAAATACCGTTTGTTGGAAACACGAATTTTTACCCCAAGAATCATTCGCCCGAGATGAATCAAACAATCAATTTTTCTCACATCCGCACGGCACACCAGGGCAATTAAACTATCTCGAAAACATTCGTAATTTCCGCCCAAGGTCCGTCATTACCAAACAATCAACAACCGCTCATACCATCAATGTTACGGGCGACGATTCGTTTGACCCGAACGGCGACTGGGACCTTATAAAATTTCGATGGACTTGGCAGCTCATTTCCCCAAATCAAACCCAAACCATTCATACGAACTCCAAGAAAAACCCCAAAAGCCTTCGACTGGAAGCACATAAAAAACTCTCACCAGAAATGTGTACACAATCTCACTATGAAATAACCTTATCCGTCACCGATCAACTTGGATTATCAAATCAGGCCAGAACCACGTTCCCACTTTTGTGGAAAAACAAACACTGCCAAATTAAAACCCAAACCACGGACCGAACGCCCAAAAAACGTAAAAAATGGAAAAAACCAACCGTGTCCGCCGCCACCATCTGGACCGAAACTGATTTTTTTGCTGATTTCAAAAAATTCGGACACCGACCAAAAATCATTACGCCACCACTCCCACCATTCCCAAAATTCAACTCAAAAGCAGAAGAACTCATGACCCAATATCACCTCGGACCAAACCAAATTCGAAAAAATATCGGACTCTATTTCGACCCAAAATAAAATTTGCGAATCCCTTCATTTTTTTTAAAGTAGCGGAGTCATGAATTTTAAAGTACGAAAAATATCTCGGAAACCAAAAAAAGGATTCATTCAAAAAAGTTTAGAATACTTGAAAAAAAATAAAAAAGTGTGTCTTGCATTATTAGTTGTGTTGATTATTGGAGGAGGTGTTTTTTCTCTCCAACAAATGCACCCTTTCCACCCAGTAAAACATATCTTAAACCTCAGCCCTTTAAAAGCAGATAAAAATGGACACACGAATATCCTTGTCCTTGGAGTAGGCGGATTCGCACAAGAAGGCGGAAACCTTTCCGACTCGCTAATGATTGTGTCTATCAGTCAAAAAGAAAAATCATTATCCCTTCTCAGCATTCCTCGTGACTTATTTGTGGCTTCTCGAGTCGGAGAACGAAAACTAAACGAAGTGTACGCCTCGGCTAAGTTCAAATACGGCGACCAAAAAGGGTTAGCTATCGCCAAAGACGCTATCTCAAACATTACCAAGTTGGATATTCATTATGCTGCAGTGATAGACTTCAAACTATTTGCTGAATTGGTAGACCTTATTGGAGGCGTAGAAATTTTTGTGCCCAAAGCCATTAACGACCCATTCTATCCGGCCCCAAACTATCAATACCAAACGTTCACCATTCGCCAAGGATTACAAACTCTTGATGGAGAAACTGCGCTTAAGTACGCCCGCAGTCGAAAAACTTCATCTGATTACGCTCGAGCACAACGACAACAAGATTTATTATTAGCCATCAAAACAAAAGTAGAAAAACAAGGATTACTCTCAAACTTAGGGAAATTATCAAATCTCTATAAACTCGTAAAAGAACGAGTAAATACTGATTTATCACTTACCGAAATTGGAATCATCGCCAAACACGTACAAGGATTAGAGTACAAAAACGTAGTCAGTAGTGTTTTAAATGATGATCCCGCTCACAAAGGAGGTATTTTATATACCCCGGCTAAAGATTTATACGGAGGACAATTTGTTCTCTTACCAAGAGATCAAGTGGAATTAGAAGAATTTTTCAAATTAGCCATCCGCAACCCCGAAATATGGAAAGAAAATGCGCAAATTTCAGTATTAAACGGATCAAAAGAAACCGGAAAAGCCAATAAACTCAGCAAAAAATTACGCCAACTCGGATTCCACGTCATTGAAACTGGAAACTTTGAATCGGACAAAGCGCTGCTCAAACACCGAATCCGATCACTTTCGCAACGAACGCCAAAAACAACTGAGTTCCTCACTTCATTCTTGCACATTCAACCAACAAAAACGCCCTCTCAACTAGACTCAAGTACCACTCCAAACGAAAACGAGTCAGGAATTCTTGATTTGGAAATAATTTTAGGAACTGATCCTATCTAAACAACCAATACCGTGGCGACAGAAAATTTGATTTTAATTTCATTTTGCCGTATAATGGACAGATGAAATTATCACTTATTGCCAACAAAATCGTTGCCGGTGGATGTTTCGCCCTATTTTTATGTGGAACACTATTTCTTCCACCCTTGGCACACGCACAACAATCGACAGAAACCGAAAAAAGTTTCGAGGCTGTTGAAGACCAGTTATTTCCTGGCTGGAAAGACGATTTGGATTTGAGTGTAGACGACAAAAGCAGCATTCCAGGCGTCATCGGAACCGAGAAAGACCAAGTCCGAATATTTCAATACATTCCACGAATTATTGATTTGCTGTTAAAAGTCGTGGCTCCAATTGTAGTAGTATTAGTACTATACACAGGCGTTCGACTCGTTTCAGGAGGAGAAGATCCTGAAGAACACGAAAAAGCGAAAGATTTTTTCGTTTACGCACTCATCGGACTCGCCTTTATTGTGCTCAGTTACTCTATTATGCGAACCGTTTATAGTTTGTTATCATAAAAAAATGAAAAAATATTTATATCTTGCTTCGCTCATGACCATGTTCTCAGTGTTTGGGAATTTTTCGCTCACACAAGCGGGAAATTGTGACATTCCAGCACCAGACAGTTGTTATAAGCGAAAGTCTAGCTCCGAAATCAAACAGAAATACATTGGGAATCCCAGTATTTGTAAACAAAAAGGAGAAAAAATTGTATTAAACCAAAAGCAAGCAACTTATACTAATACCAAAACAAAGAATTCCTTCTCCGCGACAACACCAATTAACGTCAAAGAATTACAAGAGTACCTCATTCAACATAAGTACACCAAACAATACATTAAAACCAACGAACTCTGCCCCGAAAGAACTCTTAAAGATGGTTTATATGGTGTTTGTACCCAACACGTGTACCAAGAATTCTTAAAAAGATCCTGCGAAGACCAAGGAGAAATCATTCCGAAAAAAGACGTTAGGGTTTTAAATAAAATAACAGAAGAAGAAATCACAAATCCAACCGTAAAAGTCTATGGAAAAACAATTCCGATCGAAAAATCCATTATTCCCTTCGTAAATTTTAAAGCGAATGATGAAATCAACGTTTCTGCCCCCAACTATCAAGCCGTACAAATGAAGGCTGGAGATGTCAAAAATATAATCTACCTCACACCACAAGGAGAAAACAAAACGGTAATCGTAAAAGATGCCAACACCAAAGAAACACTACCTGGAGCTAACATCTATGGTGAAAAATACAGCAACAAAGGAATAATCACCAACCTTGAGGGGAGTGCAAATTTGTCTCAACTAGCACTTCCATCAGATGAAAAAATTGTTTTTTCCTTTACTGGATACGAACCAAAAACGTTCCTAATAACAGAAGTTCCCGACGTAGTAGAACTAGTTCCGGGAGTAGAACTAGACGAAGTAGTCATAACTGGAAAGAAAACAAAAAAAACAGACATTCAATGGGATGAAGACCTCCTCCGACCGAAATTTCTGACTGGAGCCAACTGGAACAACCGCACGCCCCAAGGAGACGCCAGTGATATCAACTACTGGTTGCAAAAATTCAGCGGTAAAATAACCGGAATTTTATCGGCTATTGCCGTTTTAATCATTGCTTATAATGGATTCATGCTTACGGTTGCTGGAAGCGATGACGACACGCTCAGTAAAGCCAAAAATGCGATTCTCTGGGCATTAGTCGGACTCGTTGGCGTAAATTTTGTTTATATTATTGTAAAAACCGTCATTTCGCTAGCGTTTTAAGGACTTACACAAACTTAAAAAACAAAAGAGCGTGGAATTAATCCACGCTTTTTTATAAATGACTTCTATAAAATTTATTATAAGAGCTGTCCTTGATCTTTATCTCCTGACACTTCCTCATTTTGTGTTTCCACAATCAATGAAATCGAAGAAATTTTATCTCCTTCAGCTGGTCGCATAATAATTACCCCTTGAGTCGCTCGTCCAGCCGTTTTAATTTCACTAATTTTCGTTCGCATAGTTTGTCCTTTTTGAGTCACCAACAACAAATCTGCTTCGTTTACGTCTGAATCTACTACACGGGCTCCAGCCACTTTCCCTGTTTTTTTCGTAATGTTCGCCACTTTTACCCCAGTTCCTCCACGGGCTTGTTCTCGGTATTGGTCTACTTTCGACATTTTTCCAAGTCCATTTTCCATTACCACCAACAAACGTGCATTTGGATCTCGCAAAATATCCATTTGCACTACTTCGTCGCCGTCTTTTAATCGAATTCCTCGAACTCCAGCCGCACTTCGTCCCATAGAACGAATTTCTGAGGCCTTAAATCGAATTGATTTTCCTTCTCGTGACACAATAAAGATTTCATCTTCTTCGCTCGAAACTTTGGCCCAGAGGAGTTGTTCGTCTCCTTTCAGTCCACAAGCAATGAGCCCAGATCGTCGAATATTGGCAAACTGTTCTAATGACGTTCGTTTAACCGTTCCACCCGTAGTACAGAAGAAGATGTGGTCTCCAATTGACTGACTCAAATTCAAAATTTCGGTTACTTTTTCTCCTTTTTGTAATTGCAAAAGGTTAATAATTGGCGTTCCTTTCGCCGTTCGTGAGGCTTCTGGAATTTCATACATTGGCAACGCAAACACACGTCCCAAACTTGTAAAGAATAATAGATCATTATGATTGGTTCCAAATCGAGCTTTTACAATGCGGTCTTCATCTTTTGTTTTGGCTCCCACTACGCCAACGCCACCTCGTTTTTGGGTTCGGAAAGTCGAAGGAGACAATCGTTTTACATAGTTTTGTTCCGTTAACACCACAATCATGTCTTCATCAGGAATTGTGTCTTTGGCACTGAATTTTCCTAACGCATTTGGATGTACCACCGTTCGTCGTGGATTGTCATATTTTTCACACGCTTCCAACATCGATTCTTTAATGATTTTTTGTTGTCGGTCTCGTGATGACAAGATGTCTTTCAAGTCTGTAATTAACGCCATTTTTTCGGCCAACTCATCTTCAATTTTTTGTCGTTCCAACCCCGCCAAGGTTTGCAACCGCATATCCAAAATGGCTTTGGTTTGACGTTCACTTAATCCAAATTTTGATTGTAGGTTTTCAGCCGCTAATTCTTTGGTTTCTGATCCGCGAATAATCGCAATCACTTCATCAATATTATCTAACGCAATTTTCAACCCTTCTAACACGTGTGCTCGGGCTTCAGCCACATTCAACTCAAATTGTGTTTTTCGCACCACTACATTGAATCGGTGTTCTAAGAAGTACTCTAACACTTGTTTCAAATTCAATAATCGTGGGTGAACCCCATCAACTAAAGCAATCATGTTCAAATTAAACGACTTTTGTAATGGCGTTAATTTAAACAATTTATTCAGAACTTTTTTCGGGAACGAATCTTTTTTCAATTCAATCACAACTCGGATTCCTTCTCGATTTGATTCGTCTCGCAAATCCGCAATTGATACCAATTTTTTATCTCGAACTAAGTCGGCAATTTTAATAATCAAATCAGCCTTATTTACTTGATACGGAATCTCCGTTACGATGATGGCAAATCGGTCTTTTTTGTATTCTTCGATATGCGTTTTCGCTCGCATAATTACGCGTCCACGTCCCGTAGAATACATTTCTTTAATGGCTCCACCATCATAGATTTCTCCTGCGGTTGGGAAATCTGGTCCTTGCACGTGTTTTAGTAAATCATCCACGGTTGCTTCTGGGTTTTCAAGCAACTCAATCGCCGCTCCAACCACTTCTTTCATATTATGTGGAGGAATATTGGTCGCCATTCCTACGGCAATCCCCATAGTTCCATTCAACAACAACTGTGGCAAGACTGACGGCAACACCGTTGGTTCTTTCGCGGTTGCGTCATAATTATCTCGGAAATCTACCGTGTCTTTTTCAATATCTCGCAACATTGTTTCCGACACCCGTGTCATTCGAGCTTCGGTATACCGCATCGCCGCTGGATTATCTCCATCAATTGACCCAAAGTTTCCTTGTCCATCTACTAACGGATAACGCAAAGAAAAGTCTTGCGCCATTCGCACCATCGACATATACACAGCCGAATCTCCATGCGGATGGTATTTCCCCAATACCGCTCCCACGACATTCGCCGATTTTCGGTATTTCGCCCCCGCTCGCAATCCATTTTCGAGCATCGCATACAAAATCCGTCGATGAACAGGTTTTAACCCATCTCGGACATCGGGTAACGCTCGAGCCACAATCACACTCATAGCATACGCAATGTATGATTCTTCCATATCATCCACAATGTCTTTTTGTGGACCTGTATACGAGTCAGAGACTAACTCATTTTCATTTTCAAACAGTTCTCCGTTTTGATGTTCATCACTCATAAGAAATCTTTTTTAAAGTCCTTTCTAGGATAGTCATTAAAAAAAAAGTTTCAAATAAGATTCTTTGAATAAAAAAACACTAAATATCGTTGTAAGTTTTTTATCTTTCTGTTACAACCATAAATGAAATATTTATTTATAAATTTTATACTTATGAGTCACCAAACAATTCCTTTTATTGAGGCCCAAGACCGAGAGATTTTTAATGCCATTCGTGGCGAAGAACAACGAGAAAGTGAAGGACTTGAATTAATTCCTTCGGAAAATTACGTTTCAAGAGCCGTATTAGAAGCAAACGGATCAGTGTTTACCAACAAATACGCCGAAGGATACCCAGGACGACGATACTACGGAGGACAAGATTACACCGACGTAGTAGAACGAATTTGTATCGAACGAGCCTGCAAATTATTTAAATGTAATTTTGCCAATGTTCAAACTCATTCTGGAGCGCCAGCCAACATTGCTACTTACTTTGCCTTGCTAAACCCAGGTGATACTGTTTTGGGAATGGATTTAGGACACGGTGGACACCTAACACACGGACACCCAGTTACCTACATTGCCAAAATCTTCAATTTTGTACGGTACGGAATGAAGGACACCACCACTGGTGAAATTGATTACGATCAACTTCGAGAAATGGCCCTTGAACACAAACCAAAAATTATCTTAGCGGGGTTCTCAGCGTACTCTCGAGAATTGGATTACCAAAAAATCGCCGACATCGCCAAAGAAGTAGGGGCTATTGCTATGGCCGATATGGCACATATTGCGGGATTAATCGCGGCAGGAGTAGTAAAAAATCCATTTGATTACGGATTTGATATCATCACTACTACTACCCACAAAACACTACGAGGACCACGAGGCGGACTTATTTTGAGTAACGATGAAACTATTGCCAAAAAAATTGATAAATCTGTCTTCCCTGGACTACAAGGGGGACCACACATGCACACCGTAGCCGCTAAAGCGGTAGCCTTCGCCGAAGCCGCCACGCCAGAATTCAAAACCTACGCCGAACAAGTTTTGAAAAATGCTAAAGCGATGGAAAAAGTATTCTTAGACGAAGGTATTCGATTAATCGGAGGAGGAACCGACAACCACTTGTTGTTGGCCGATGTCTTTGGCTCACTTGGCGTAACGGGAAAACAAGCCCAAACGGTTATGGACGAAGTGGGAATGACTTTGAACATGAACTCAATTGCAGACGACCCACGAAAACCACTCGATCCATCAGGAATCCGATTTGGAACCCCAGCTATGACGACTCGAGGCATGAAAGAAGCTCAAGCCACACGAGTAGCTGAATTGATGATTAAAGCCTTGAAGAATATTGATAACGACGAAGTCAAAGCTGAAATCCGAGCAGAAATCAAAGAACTCTGCTTGGCGTTCCCCATTCCAGAAAAAATGGTGTAAAACCCAATATTAAAAACGCTCAAATGAGCGTTTTTTTGTATCAAAATTTTAAAATATGAGAAAAGAAAATAGAGTACAACGCACAATAAAAGAATTCGCCAATAACAAATCTTTGTTATACAAAGATAAATACCAATTACCAGACCACGAAATAACATTTGATTGCTTAGGGTTTGTAATTGCTGTATACGAAACCTTAAATTTAGATAAGAAAATCCTGAGATTCAGCACCCCACTCGAAACAATATTAGAAACTGCACCTAACACTTTCGAGGACCTTGAAATCGGAGATGCACTCTATTTTTTCATCAGAAACAGAAACAAAAAAAGAAACTACCAAAGAAGTTTCCATCATTTAGCAATTAAGTATTCATCCACAGAAATTGCTCATATAGGACAACGAAATAAACCTGTAAGAATATTAAAATTTAAAGACTACAAACACAAAGAATTACTATTAACAAAATCTTTAATAAAAAAAATAATCAACGGAGAAATCACATAAAAAAAATCCGCCTACGGCGGATTTTTTTACACGTTATTCTTATTTCTTTTTAATGCTGCAAGCTCCACCTGGACAAGCCGGACGAACCGATGGCTCTTTTAAGATTTTTTTATCCAACAAATATTTATAAATTTTACATCCGGCACAAATTCCTAACGCCGATTCCATCCACATAAACGTTAAACACGTCGCACAAATCGCAAATGGAGCCCAACCACGAATTTCTAACCAAACACCAACAATCATCATCAACGTAGCCATCACCGAACCGATTCCCCACGCAAACCGTTTTTGAATGGCTCCCACAAATTCTGGTTTTTGTCCTTGCACTAACATTCGTCCAAAAAATCCAAAAATACTGGCTTGAGGACCAACAAAGGTTTTTAACAAGAAATCAAGCCAAAAAGCTGGCACCACATAATACATAGTTGTGTAATCACCAGTGTATTTAATCGTAAGCATGGTAAAAAAACCGATTACAAACATAATTCCAGCCGTCGCCCGAATGCCTCGTTCATTCACCACCCCATAAGGCGCGGGTTGCCCATCAATTTTTAGTCCTGGAATCACTTTTCCGTAGGTTCTTTTTGTCATAGTAAAATAAGTTAAAAAATTAGTATTTAGAAAGTTTTAAAAATTTTTCCAAAGATGCTTGCTGTTCATCCGTCATCGCATCCACATCAATCAGTTCCGAAGTTAAAAATAATTCCAGCACCGAAGATTTTAGTGTTTGAAACGAGTTAGCCGACGCCAATGTTAATTGCGTTACCTGATCACAATCATTTTCTTGAATCACCGTTTTCAGTTTTTCTAACTGCCCAATAATTCGATTCAAATGATTTAATACCGTTTTACAATTTGGCTGAGCTTTCATAGGAAAATATTTTTATATACCCCTATGGGTATACCGAAATAAAAAACAATGTCAAAAGAAAAACCGCTCAAATGAGCGGATTTCTCTATTATTTCCTAATACTTGTTAACTCAGACAAAAATAGTCTCCAAAATTCTAGTGCAAGAAACTTCGCGTTCCAGTTAATACAGTTGGAATATTTAGTTCGTTACATTTTTCAAATACAACGTCGTCATTTCGACTTCCACCTGGTTGAATAATACACCCAATTCCAGCCTCACCAGCGGCCTCAACCGCATCAGGGAATGGGAAGAATGCATCAGACGCTAACGCCGCCCCTTTGGCGGCTTCTCCCGCTTGCCGTAAAGCATTTTGCATCGCATCTACTCGAGACGTTTGTCCACCATTCGCTCCAATCAAGGCTCCGTTTTTCACCACGGCAATCGCGTTTGATTTAACCAATTTCACAATTTTCCAAGCCGTTAACAAATCAACAATTTGTGTCTCTGTTGGCGCCTTTTCTGTGGCCACCGATAAATCTTCTTTCGTAATTTTTTTCAAATCCAAATCTTGCATCAAAGTTCCCCCTCGTACTCGTTTGAAAGTAAAATCTTGCTCAACATTATCCATGTTTGGCACTTTCAACACACGCAAATTCTTTTTCGATTTCAAAACTTCTAAGGCTTCATCATCGTACGCTGGCGCAATAACCACTTCGTTAAAGAACGATACAATTTGTTCAGCCGTGGCTTTGTTTACTGGTCGGTTCAAAGCAATAATTCCCCCAAAAGCCGACAACGAATCTCCTTCTTTGTAGGCCCGTTCAAAAGCTTCTTCGATTGTGTCACCAATAGCCGCACAACAAGGCGAAGCGTGTTTAATAATACACGCAAATGGTTCATCAAAACTAATCGCTAACTCTAATGCGCCGTTAGCATCTCCAAAATTATTAAAACTCAATGGTTTTCCGTTCAAAACTTCGGCTTTTACCAAATCAACTCCTTCGGTCGAAGCGTCTTCTAATACTACCGCTGATTGATGTGGATTTTCTCCGTATCGTAACGGCATTTTTTCGGCATTTTCTACCCAAAATTTAGCAATCAATAAATCGTAATGAGCCGTCATTTCAAACACACGAGCCGCTAAAACTTTTCTGGTAGCCAAAGTAATATCACCTTCGTTTTTCAATTCAGCAATAATGCCTGCATAATCCGATGGATCAACTACTGGCGCACAGAATTCGTAATTTTTAGCCGCCGCTCGAATCATAGACGGACCTCCGATATCAATCTGTTCTACTTTTTGCTCAAAAGTTTTGGTGTCATCTAAGTAATTTTTTTTGAATGGGTACAAATTCACCACCACCATATCAATATCTTCCAATTTATTTTCAGTCATAAATTGTTTGTGTCCGTCGTTATTTCGCAAATACAAAATTCCGCCAAACACTTGTGGGGTTAAGGTTTTAATTCGCCCTTCTAGCCCTTCTGGAAACTGAGTAAATTCCGCCACTTCTTGCAGGTTCGGAACTCCCGCTTCTTGTAATTTTCGGAAAGTCCCACCAGTAGACAAGATTGCCCACCCTAAAGCAGTAAGTTCTTGGGCAAATTCAACCACCCCTGTTTTATCTGAAACCGATATCAATGCTCGTTTTGTCATAAAAAAAAATTAATCAACGAGAGACTAATAAAATTCCCGAATTTTGAAAGTTTTTATTGAAAAAATATATTTATTTCACCACTTTCCACACCGTTTTAAGACTATTTTCTCCCAACTTTTCTACTTCTAATAAACGCAAATCCATTTCAACCTCAGGTCGGAACACCCCCAATCCACTTCCAAATATTTTCGGTGAAATCGTCAAAATAATCTCATCAATTAAGTTTTCTTTGGCAAAAAGCGAATTTATAACCGCTCCTCCCGCCACAATTGGATTCTCAAACCCCAGTGTCGCCAGCTTTTCCAAAATTTCTTGAGGAGTTTTATTGGTGTATACCAAATTTTTATCTTTTTCGTCCCATTCTCCCGCTTGGCGAGACATAATTACATGTAATCTCCCGGGCAAAACCCCTGGTAAAGTTTCAAAGGTAGTTCGTCCAAAAATCATCACGCCAGATTTTTTCGTTTCGGCGACAAATAATTTTTTATCCGCTTTTTCCGTCCAATCAGGAAAATGATTCGAATCTTTTCCAATTCGTCCATCAAGGGTTTGGGCCATCAAACAAGTTACTTTCATCAACACTAATATAGAAAAATTTATTTTTTTTGCTACCCTTATTTTGCTATGACACAAAAAAGAATTCCACTCAACGAGTTACAACAACAATCCGTATCACAAATTTACGGTCCAGTATTAGTTTTGGCCGGACCAGGAACTGGAAAAACCCAAATGCTTACCCGACGAATTGAGCATTTAATTCAGGCTGGCGTTGGTGCCGAACCAAAAAACATTTTGTGTCTTACTTTTACTGAATCGGGGGCAACCGAAATGAAAAACCGACTGGCCCGCTGGATTCAAGGCGAAGCCTATAAGGTAAAAATTTCTACTTTTCACGGGTTCTGCCAGTGGATTATGGACGAATACGAAGAAATATTTGCCCCCAAAGTACAAAACAAAGTTATTGCCGACGACCTACAAAAAGCTCTGATTTTTCAAAAAGTTATCAAAGCAAAAAAATGGGAATATTTTTCGTCTCCGTGGGATGATTTTGTTTATAAACACGATATTACCAAAGCCATTTCTGACCTAAAAAAAGAATACTTAACCCCAGCCAAATTACGCGCGCTTATACCAGAAGAACAAGAGCGATTAGAATCTGATCCGAAAAATTTTTACACCAAAAAATATAAAGAATTTAGAGCGGGTGATTGGAAACCATCCGCCAAAGAAAAAATTAAGAAAAAAATTGGCAAAATGTACGAACTAGCCGATTTTTGGGAACAATTTGACACCGAAATAAGCCAAGCCGGATACTTTGACTTTGACGACCAAATCGATTGGGTCGTAGACGAACTGAAAAAAAATGAGTCACTACGTTTAGACTTACAAGAACGCTTCCAATGGATTTTGGTAGACGAATACCAAGATTCCAACCAAGCCCAAACTGAAATTTTATGGGCGCTTACCGACGGACTCCCAGACGCTAATTTGTTTGTGGTAGGAGACGCCGACCAATCAATTTACAAGTTCCAAGGGGCTTCTTCCGCCAACATAACCCAGTTTTTACAACGGTTTCCCCAAGCCTTACAAGTCACACTCGCCGAAAATTACCGAAGCCACCAAAATATTCTCGATTCCGCATATGCAAGTATTTTGCAAAACAATAACCGAGCCTCTAAAAATCAGAGTTTATTATCTAAAAACCCAAGGTTTCAAAACCAAAACGGGGGAACCATTACTCAAACTGTATTCTCGTCTCGACAGGCCGAAATTTGCTGGCTCGCCAAGGAAATACAAACCAAAATAAACCAAGGCATGGCTCCCAACGAAATGGCTATTTTAGTACGGAAAAACCGAGAAATTGAAGAAATAGCCCGCGAATTACCAAAGTTTAACATTCCGGTTTCGGCACAAGTATTCCAAAATGTGTTTAAAAACGAATCCGTACAATACTTGCTCCAATTATTAGAAATCTTCCAAAGCGAAAATTTATCAGCCGATGACAAAATATTTACGCTATTACACGCTCCATTTTGGAACATAGAACCCGCGCACCTACTGGAATTATCGCTACACAAAAGCCGTACCAGACAAACCTTTGCCCAAATTTTGCAAAGCGAGATTTATTATGGGCACTTTAAACGAAGTTTTAAAGTAAACGACCAAACCATTCACATTCGACGAGTCACTAATTCGCACGAAATTCAACAAAGATTTACCGAACTACAACAACTTTGGCAAGCCGAATTTGGCACTGACGTAGCCGCCACGGACCTAGATACATCGCTCACAAAGTCGTTCTTTTTTGTAATAGAAACCAACGATGAAATTATTGGATACTCACGCGGACAATTTAACCAAAAATACGGCGAACTTGATGCCACTATTCTCAAACCAGCCTATCGAGGACAAGGCATTGGACAGAAATTACTCAGCACCATCGAATCATTTTTGATGACCAACCAAGTGCCAGAGTGGGGATTACTCGCTCGCCCGAAAGCCGTAAACGCCTACCAAACTTTTGGATTCAACCACGGACAACCACTCAACCCCAACGCCGAACGAGTTTTCAGCCAAGACCAAACTCTAACTCCGCTCCGTAAAAAAATCACCCAAGCCCCCAATGGAATTTTCACACTTGATCCTATTTTACAAGACTTTTTCAACTTTTTGCTAAAGAGTCGCAAAAACTTTTGGCACTTACGCCCAGCCGTCATCGCCGAAAAATTATTGTACGAATCCGGACTAGCCGACTGGATGACCCAGCAAAAAAAACTCGAAGACTGGCAAAATGTCCGAAAATTTTTGGAATGGGTACGAGAGCAAAACAAAAACACTATCAACGAAATTTTACCATTGATTGATTTACACAACGAGTTAGGCATCGGACTAAACCCCGACCCACTCCCAAAAGACAAAAAATCTATCAAAATTATGACCGCTCACAAATCCAAAGGAATGGAGTTTGAGTGCGTGTTTCTACCAGGAATGGTCGACCGAGTTTGGGGTAATCCCCGCTCGGTACAAAAAATTGCGCTCCCACAATTAACCGAAGATGTTTCCGACGAAAACGAAGAAGAACGACGACTCTTTTTTGTGGCGCTAACCCGAGCCAAAAACGAAATTTATATGAGTTACGCCGAAACAAATTTTGCCGGACGAAGCCAATCGCCTTCGATATTTTGGCATGAAATACCAACCAAGAACAAGGTTGAACAAATAACCGAAGACGCCGAGAACACTTTGGGAGAATTCTTCCCAGTATTAAATTCGACCAAGCCGATAATGTTAACGACTCAAGAACGGTCTCGACTCAGTGAGATTGCGCAAAACTTTACTTGGTCGGCCTCGGCTCTTAATAATTATTTAGAATGCCCACGACGATTTTTGTTCCAAAACTTATACCAATTTCCTCGCAAACCAATTCCCGCCGCCGCCTTAGGAACTTCGCTCCACCAAGCATTAGAACGATTTTTTCGAGCCAAAGACTGGAACCAAGACAAAATATTGGCCGAATTTGAACGAGCCCTGCGCGGGCAAAACTTAAACCAAGAAACCTTTGCCAAAATGTATGACCACGGACAAAATGTCATCAACCGATACTACGAGGAAAAATTGGTGAGCTTTGCCCAACAATATCCATTTGGATACGAACTCGAATATAATTTCCGAGCCTTTGGACCAAGCATCAAAGACATTAGAATTACAGGGACGATGGATAAAATTGTCTACCAAAACGAAGCCAAAAACTTGGTAAAAATTGTGGATTATAAGTCAGGAAAACCAAAAACAATCAAACATGGAGAAAAACTTTGGCGACAACTCGTATTTTACGATTTATTATGTCACGCCGCTAAACCAAACTGGCAAGTAGAAAGTTGTGAATTAGAGTTTTTAACCGCGAACCCCGCAAAAGACCAACTAGAAACCAAAGCCTACCAAGTAACCGATGCCGACCGCAAACAAGTAATTGAAGAACTCACCCAAGCCCACCAACAATTACTTAATTTAGAGTTCCCGATAGTCGAAAACACAACCCGAGACGAAGACATTGACTACTGGCAAAACTTTGGACGGTAGCGGTAAACAGAAAAATCTATTTTGAAATGTTTTACTAAATTTCGAAACAAAAAATTCTCTCCAAAGATAGAAACTCCCCGTTATTTCCGTATACTAAAAACAGTTAATATCAAAATAATGAGAGAGAGAGAGAGAGAGAACAAACACTCACAATTTAGCGTTTTAGCCTTCACACTTATCGAACTCTTAGTCGTAATTGTGATTATCGGCATTCTTTCTGGTATGGGGATTGCCCAATACAAAAGTTATATTGAAAAAGCCCGACTTGCCAAAGCCCAAGCGGCTGCAGCCCAGTTTAAACGCCAAGCCCTTGCCGCCAACGCCAGCATGAATGATAAACTTTTTACCGCTTGGTATACATTTGACAACGACCTTGCCAAAAACGGAGTAATAAAAGGTGAAATCAAAGACAAATCAACTAATAAAATCGTTTTACGCTGTACCTCTTGCCCGAAAGTTGTTCCAAAAACAAACACTCCTACAAATACCCAAGCTATCGAATTTAATGGTCCACAGTCTTTCGAGAAACAACTACCAAATAGCCCCACTAATAAACTTACATACGCACTATGGGTAAACCCAAAAACTTCTGGAGAATATCCAGTATTCTTAAGCGGAAGTAGCAGTCTCTATCTCAACGGAGATTTCAGACTAACATTCAGAGTAAATTCAACAGAACAAACTCCTATATATTCAAAACCACTAAAACCTAAACACTGGTATTTTATTGTAGCCAGCAACGACGGAATCACGTCTAGACTTTGGATGGACGGAGAACTTATAGAAAGTAAAAAGGCAACAAACATAGAAACGAACACTAATTTATCTTTTTCTATAGGATTCAATGGAAGAAAGGGATTCAACGGAAGCGTTGATGATGTCATGCTCATCCCCTACGGCTATGACGAAGAAAAATTTTACTAAAAAAATCTGTCATTAATTCAAACAGAATAATTTAAAGAACCAATTTTCTATTTCTCAAAAAGTCTCTACACTGGTATTGATTTTTTTTAGAACCAAAATATGTGGAAAAAAATAGCCTTTTTAACAATTCTAAGTGTTTTTTGGCAAAACACCCAAGCCTTTCATGATATTTCTTCGAACTCAAAGTTTGGGGAAAAAGTATCTTATCTTATCGAACAAAATATTTTAGAAGACGGCTATCAACTCCGTCCGCTGAGTGAAACTCCGCAACTTTTATTTTGGAAAACGATTCTCTCGCTCCAAGAAAAACAACTGGTATCAAATCAGCAAACGCAACAATTTTTAGAACAAAAACACCTTCCTAAAAAGTCACTTTTCAATTCTATTGATAAACATTCAGCTCTTAAAATCGTCCTAAATCAAGTACCAAATATCGACCACCAAACACCAAATAATGCGACTAAGGCGTTACGAATTGGGGTTTTTCAGCCACTTGATTTTCAAAAATTCAACGCCTCTAAAATTCTTACTCGAAAAGAATTTCTTACTTGGATTTACAACCTAAAAACCAACAAATATAAAATTAAAAACCGGAAGCAAAAACACAAAAAAACCACGCCACCAACTAAAACCAAAACACCTTCAACCTCACTCGAGAAGGTTTACCGCGACATTCTCCGGTTGGCAAACAAGCACCACACACTTACCGATGAAAAAAAATTAAAAATCTATAACGCCGCTATCGAAGCCATGTTTAAGGAAGTGGGAGATGAATACGGATTATATTTTTCTCCGACCGAAAACAAAGTATATGAAGAAAAACTTGATGACGAATTTGTCGGTATTGGAGTATATGTTCAAGCCACCCCACAAGGAATTTTAATTAAAGATTTTCTGCCTCACTCCCCCGCCAAGGCGAGTGGATTAAAAGTAGGCGATATTTTAACAAAAGTTGACACTTTGAAATACTCTGAAAAAGAAAAAAATGAGTTTTTGCAAAATATTCGCGGAAAAGAAAACACAACCGTACAATTAGAATTCTGGCGCAATAAACAGAAAAAACAACTCACGGTAGTGCGAAAAAAAATTATTATTCCATCCGCTGAAATTGAATTTATCCAACACAAACCGGTCATTAAAATTACCAATTTCAGTAAACATCTCCCAGAAGAAGTTTTAGAAATTTTTAAAAAACACAAAACAAAATTGCAGCAAGGATTCATCATTGATTTACGAAATAATAGCGGAGGATATTTAAATTCCGCAGCTAGACTTTCTTCGGCGTTTGCTCAAAAAGATGAGTTAATGTTTTTAACCAATTACCAAAACCGCAATATCCGATACCGAGCGGATGAAGACGGAGCCTTATCGGATTACAAGGACATCATAGTTTTACAAAACAAAGTAACAGCCTCATCAGCAGAAATTTTTGCAAGTTTCTTGCAACAAACCAAACGCGCTAAAATATACGGACAGTCTTCTCGAGGAAAAGGAACCATTCAACAAATAAAAACTTACCCGAACGGAGCATCCGTAAAAGTAACCATTGGGGACTGGCGACCCGTAAACGGACAATCAATTAATCGAATTGGACTCACCCCCGATAAGAAATTTCCGTTCCGCACTCAAGAGCAAATCAATCAAAACATCGACCCTGTCTTGAACGCCGCCCTTTCTGACCTGTAAAAAAACTCAAACATGAAACAAATCCTTTGGATTCTGCCCTTGATATGTATTTCTACCACCCAAGCCTATTGGTTGGGAACCGATTTTGAAAAAACAGACCAAAAAGTTTCCATTCAAGTCCAAAATAACACCGCCAAAATCACTCAAACGTTTGTCATTAAAAACACCAAAAATACGCCAAATAACACCACTTGGTTAGAAAAACAAACATCCGTATCTGACGCAAAAATGTTTGTTGATTTACAAGGTCAACCAATACAAATTTTAACTAACAAAGCAGACCAAGCCCAAAATATTTGGAAGGTCGCCCAAAAGTATCAAGATGAAACCGCCTTCCGTTTCTTTAATACGAAGAAAAATTTACTCATTTCTCGACCGATTAACTTTGCCCCAAGCGAAGAAAAAACGATCAAAATAGAATTTTCCACTCATATTCCGGCTGTACAAAATTTCACGCAATTAGAGCTTCATAACCATAACAAATGGCCGATTAAAAAATCAAAAATCCATACGATTTTTGTCAAAAATCCGTCTATTTTTTACCATTTTTTATCCACCCCCAAAAGCATTTATCGAAACCAACAATTGCACGCCCTTTGGGAAAACAGCCAAATCAAGGCAGCCAAAACGCCCATTACTTTTCTCTGGAGTTATGCCCCCGAAGCCACCGCCAGTTGGAAAACGCCCTTCGGCACTTTTTTAGCCTATTTCAAACCCTACCCAAACCAAGTTCCACACCAAAAAATTTCTGTATTTCTTGATACGTCGGGGTCCATGAGCGACGGAAAATGGACGAAGGTAAAAACTATTTTACCTGAAATTTTAGCACAATTTCCCAACAGTCAGTTTCAAATTGGAACGATTTCTCAAGAATTTAACTGGTGGAATGAAGCGTTTTTGCCCAATCAAAAGCCCCTCCAAAAAATAATCTACGACCAAACTTTTCATCTTGCTCCACTGGGGAAATTAGACCTCAAACAAATTCCCGAAACCGAAAGTGACCTAAAAATACTTATTACGGATGAAGAATCGGTTTCGCTCCCACAAAAAAATAACTGGTTTGTCGTACATTTAGGACTCCAAAACCCCAACCAAAACAAACCAAAAGAACGACACTTAAACTTATTTCCATACCAGACTCAATTTATAAAAAAAGACTATTTTGCGAAACAATGGCAATTATTTAGAAGCCCCCTGAACCTTAAAAAAGACCGCCCAACAGTGTTTCCCAAAGGCTACCAATTTTTTACGCTCGACCGCAACCCCGTATTTTGGGAACGAATAGAATCAGCCACCAACCCCCGCTGGGAACCCAGCCCGTTTGAATGGACCATGCCGTTTTGGACCGCCCAACGGATTAATGAACTGATAGCGCAATCTCAACCCAAACGACACCGAGACACAAACATTTTGGACGCCTTACTCTCTATCGGAAAAAATTTTGGCGTTGAAAACTTCTTTTTCCAAGCCAACACCACCCGCCAACAATTACAACGATGGCTTTGGAAACTCCCCGAAACACAAATTACGACCGAACGAATAAAATTAGCCCAACAAAAAACGTTTTTTCAAACTCCAAACCTACAAAAAGCACACAGCCAATATGCCTCCCAAACAACTGATCACATTTGGAAAACCTCTGATTGGGACACACACGCCAAAGCCCCATTCATCGATGAAATGCCCCCTTTTTCGGAAACGCAAAAAACGTTGTTTGAATTTTGGCCAGAAACATTTTCCGAGTATTTTGCGCTCGGAAAAAACGTGGCCTTTTGTGTAAAACGAAAGTGTTTTCGCGTGTCTCCCGAAACCAAACACGAAACATCTCCACAAACCGCCAAACTATTCTTGAAATCAAACCAGCAACCACATTGGGCCGATGAATTTATCTATCAAGTAGCGAAGAAAAATGCGCTCAAAATACCCAACAACCAAAAAATTAATCCGAATAAAAACATGACCCGAGGTGATTTTGCCAACATGGTCACAAAATATGCTGGGTGGAAGCTAGTTGACACACGCCAATGGGAGAAAGACGACGTCCAAATATTCCCCGATGTACCTACTCAGAAAAATTTTGCCAACGCCGTATATACCTTAAAGGCAAAAGGAATTATCCAAGGATTCAATGACGGACTTTTCCACCCGGAACGAACTATTAGCCGGGCCGAAGCCTTAAAGATTTTGTTTTCAATGCGAAAAATCAAACCATACCAATGGGATACCAAACGGACTATTTTTACTGATACCGACGGTTGGAAAAAACCGTGGGCAAATTTGGCCTATCGCAAAAAAGTAGTAACAGGGGTACAAGAAAATAACCAGAAAAAATTTCTCCCCAATAATACCGTTACCCTAGGCGAAGCCGCAAAAATGCTCGTAAAGATTTTCGATTTATAAACTTATCATCGCTTTAAGGAGAGTTTTCATTTATTCTAAACTCTGCTATGATATGGTTGATGAAAAACCAATACGATATTCAGTACCAACAAATTCTAAAAAATCTAGTGGACCACGGTTTTGCCGACCACAACGAACGAACGGGGCATACCTGTTATTCACTTCCTGGACAAACTATGCAGTTTGATTTAGCAAAAGGATTTCCCCTGCTTTCTTTACGAAAAATTCCTATGAAGGTATTTATTGCCGAACAAATATGGTTTTTGTCAGGTGAAAAAAAATTGGATTGGTTGCAAAAATTTACCAAAATTTGGAACGATTTTGCTGAAGAAGACAATACTCTAAGTTCAGCCTATGGGTTTCGATGGCGACACCATTTTGGACGAGACCAAATACTGGGGTTGGTTGATTTATTACAAAAAGATCCAACCTCTCGACACGGAGTTGTCATGATGTGGGATCCAGCCGACGATGGTTTAGCCAATGGAACTGCCAAGAAAAATGTGCCGTGTCCATTTACGTTTACCGTACAAATTATGGGCGGAAAACTTTGTTTACATTTAATTATTCGCTCAAATGACATGATGCTGGGCAACCCACACGACACAGCTGGATTTGCCTTGTTAACCTATATTTTAGCTGAAAAACTGGGAGTACCAGTCGGCACCCTTACGGTTTCTATTTCGAATGCTCATATTTACGATATTCATATGGAACAGGCTAAAATAGTCTGCGAACGAGAAGTTACCCACGAGATGATTCCATTTGAATGTCCGAAAAATGCTTTCGACCGAGCCCTAGCCTTAGACGACACCCTCGTTACCGAAATATTTAGCCAATTAAAATCCAACTACCAACCACAAGAAAGTGTTGGTCGCATGGCGATTGTGTTGTAAAAAAACCATATAAATTCTCGTACTGTATGTGAAAGTGGTTAATATTACACAAAAAAACTTGCAAAAAAAAGCAAATCATTTTATAATAAAAATATGGAAAACCTGAACACGCTGCCAAGAACCATCGAAGAAATTGATATTACCCGTTTTGATGAAGACTTTTTGTATGACCCAAATCCAGAAATTTTAGCAGAAAAAATTGATGCCCTATTATCATTAATGAAACAAATAGAAACCAAACTAAAAGAAAATTTTCTTCATAATCTAGATTATAGTCAAAATCAAAAGCTTGAGAACTTAAACTATTGTTCATGTCATTTAACGAGAATTAAAGAAACCTCTCTTTCCTCTAACTATAAAAAGGAATATTACCAAAGGATTTTAAAGGAAATAAAAAATTTTATCATTGAGTACCAAGCACTTGAACAATCCCACCCAGTTCATGAAAACTCATCTAATATAACTAATTCCATACAAAAGGTTACTCGAAATTAAGAGAAACGTTATAAACCCCCAGCCTTCAGCTGGGGTTTTTCTTATATTTGTAAATTTTTCTACTCGCGAACTTGCCAACCAACTATTTATTCTCTGTAAAAATTTCTAACCGATCACCAGGCAAAAACTCTAAATCTTTGTGAGACAATTTCATTCCACAGTCGGTTCCAGCCCCAACTTGTTCTTCTTCTTTTTGCCCAATTTGCACCGTATCAACTTTTCCGGTTCCCATTAATCTATCTTCATCTTTCTCTTTTCGGAACAATCGGAATTTCGTTTTTGCTTTTACAAATCCTTCCAAGACGGCTCCTCCCACTACGGCCATTTTCTTATTAGCCGCAAATACCGCTTTGGCCACAAATTGTCCAATAATGGTTTCGGTTTCTTCGGCTTCTTCGTTTCCTTCCAAAATATCTTGAATCTTTTCCGTCAAATGATAAATCACATCATATTCAAACATATCAACGCCTTCTTTTTCGGCTAATTTTTTAATTCGCCCAGGAGATTTGATATTAAATCCAACCACAATCGCGTCTCCAGCCGAAGCCAACATCAAATCTGATTCCGAAATTTCTCCGGCTCCCGCATGAATAATTTTCGCAAACGAATCTTCCGTACGGATTTTTTCAACTTCAGCTTTTACGGCTTCAAGCGTTCCATTTGAATCAGCCTTTACCACAATTTTCAATTGATTCATCCGACCTTCCGCAATTTTAGCTTTCAACGTCGCCAACGAATTTTTCTTCTTTTTACTTAATTTATCGGTGTGCAACAATTCACCCACTTCTTCTGCTTTTTTTCGAGCAATTTTATCATTTTTCATCACTTGCAACAAATCACCCATTTGTGGCATTTTGTCTAACCCCGTGATTTCAACTGGCGTACTTGGTGGTGCCACTTTCACTAATTTCCCTTGGTAGTTTTTCATCGTTCTAATTCGCCCATTTTGGTCGTAAATTACAAACGAATCTCGTTGTTTTAGCGTTCCTGTATTTACCAATACCGTTGCCGACATTCCCGTTTTCGAATCCATATTCGCTTCAATCACGGTCGCAATAGCGGGTCGATTCGGATTCGCTTTTAATTCTTGCAAATCAGCCACCGTTACTACCATATCAAGCAGGTCATCGATTCCCATACCAGTTTTGGCACTAACAGGGATACATGGCGCATCTCCGCCCCAGTCTTCAGGCGTCAAATTGTTTTCGGCTAATCCACCTTTTACAATTTCTGGGTTTGCCCCCGCAATATCCATTTTATTAATCGCTACGATAATTGGAATTTCCGCCGCTTTGGCGTGATTAATCGCTTCAATGGTTTGTGGCTTCACTCCTTCGTTTCCAGCTACCACCAAAATAGCAATGTCGGTTGCTCGGGCTCCTCGGGCTCGCATAGCCGTAAAGGCTTCATGCCCAGGCGTATCTAAGAACGTCACGGTCTCTCCTTTCACATCTACTTGGTAGGCACCAATTCGTTGGGTAATTCCCCCCGCTTCACCATCGGCTACGGCTGATTTTCGGATATAATCTAAGATTGAGGTTTTCCCATGATCAACGTGCCCCATAATAGACACCACAGGCGGTCGTTTTACTAAATCTTCGGCTTCTTCTTCGGCTAACAATGATTTTAAATCTCCTCGGAACAATTGGTCTCCTGAAAGTTCCGCTGATTCTTTTCGGACTTTGATTCCTAACTCTGACGCAATAATCGAGGCTGTATCAAAATCTACATCTTCTTTTAAATTGGCAATAATTCCGTTCTGTTTCATTTTTACCAACACAATCGGAATTGGTTTCCCAATTTTAATCGACAATTCCCGCACCGTCATAGATTCTGGAAGAATAATCGTTCCATCATCAGATTTTTTTACTTCAACCTCGTTTCGCTCTTGTAGTTTTTGAGCTTCTCTTTCTTTCTTTTCTTTATCTGCCGCGGTTTTTCGAGCTGATTTTTTCTTTGAACCAGCCGTCTTTTTTTGTTGTGATTCAATAATTTCTCGATCTAATTGATCTTGAATTTGGTGTTCCGTTTGCCGGATTTCATCTCCTAACTCAATTGATTCAATTTCGGCCGCCACATCATCAGGAATCATATCATCTTCTGGGATATCAAACCCAACATCCATGGCATGTAAAATAACTGCCTCTGGGGCAATTTCTAACTTTTTCGCGAGATCGTTTATTGATATAGACATATTCGCACTAGAGGGTAGTGAAAAAACCGTTGTTGTCTAGATTTTTTCCCTATTTTAAAGTTTCGGTTGTATTTTTTTCCGAAAAAAAATAGAATGCCAATGAAATTTGTTATCCTTAAAAAATCATGATTACGACTCTCCAACAAGAATTAAAAAAAGCCATTGAACACTTAAAATCACAGTTTAGCTCATTACAAGCCGGACGAGCCAACACCGCCTTAGTAGACGAAATTCAAGTAGAAAGTTATGGGGCCATGATGTCACTCAAATCGACTGCTAATGTTTCTTGCCCTGATGCCAAAACCATTCGAATTGAACCATGGGACAAATCTTTATTAGGAGAAATTGAGAAAGCCATTCAATCAAGCAACATCGGTATCAACCCACAAAACATGGGTGAATACATCTTGCTTCCTATTCCACCAATGACCGAAGACCGACGAAAACAATTGGTAAAAGTCGTTCACGAAGAAGCCGAAAAAACACGAATCACCATTCGAAACAAACGAGCCGATTCACGTGATATGGTCAAACTGCAAAAAGACGAAAAAGAAATTTCTGAAGACGAAGCAAAAAAATTAGAAACCGATATTCAAGAGGTCATTAATGAAGCCAACAAAGAAGTTGATACCCTCACCAAGAAAAAAGAGGAAGAAATTCTAAACATATAAGTTCTATGACCCATTTTACGAGGTCAAATCGGACAAAACGTCACCAAATACGAAACAAACGACTGAAAAAAAGCCTGCTTCATCGACTGTTTTGCTTTCGAGACATTTGGAGTGCGGCCAAAGTATTGTTTAAAGGACGAATCATCTTAACTATATCAGTACTGAGCATGTTAGGGTTTATTCTCTTTGCTTTATTTTCTCCCTACTTCTCACTGACCAACATTCTCATCAAAAGCGAATCAGAATTTCCTCCTATCTCGGCCGTACAAAAACTTGTCCAACCACTCAAACACAAAAACTTGTTTTTGCTTTCAAAAAAGGAGCTTACCCAACAAATTCAACATAAGTTTCCAGAAATAAAAACAGTGCACATTCAAACCAAATGGCCCAAAACACTGAGCATTTCATACCAGTCGCATCCAGCAATTTTTAATATCATCAACGAAGAATCCGCCAACAAATTTACCATTACGGATAATGGACTGGTAGCCCAAAATAATGCCCGTCCAACTTTGCCAACTATCAAAGTTCAACAGCACCCTAAATTCATAAAAATTCGCGATCGAATTTTTACAACCGACGATTTAAAAAAAATTAAGCAAGCTGAACAACTCTTGTTTAATAAATTGAATATAATTCCAAAAGAACGCCTTTATTTATACAAAGCACAAGAATACCATCTCGTGACCAAACGAAAACAAGCCGTCATTTGGCTTGATTTACAACAGGAAATTCCCGAACAAATAGAAAAATTAGTGCTAGCCGAAAAAAAGATTCGGTTCCAATCAAAACGGTTTGACCATATTGATTTGCGGATCCCGAATCAGATTTTTTGGGAGTGGAAATAAAGAATTTTTTGTTTGAAAATTAAATTTCTAGAACTTTATATTCATCATTTGAATACTCATACGCCATTGGAACACCTGTCGCTAACTCTTTTTTCAAAATTTCTTCCGGCGTTAAATTCTCAAAGAACATAATCAACGCACGCAAACTGTTTCCGTGTGCCACAATTAATACATCTTTTCCTTCCTTTAAAACTGGTAAAATAACGGCTTCAAAGTATGGCAAAACTCTTTCTTTCGTATCTTTCAAACTTTCTCCATTTGGGGGTGGTGTGTCGTAAGAACGACGCCATTGATGAACTAATTCTTTCCCAAATTTTTCAGCTGTTTCAGCTTTATTTAACCCTTGCAAATCACCATAATGCCGTTCATTAAGCGCTTGGTTTTTTGTAACGGGTAATTCAAACCCTGTTTCTGCTAAAATAATATCCAGCGTATGTTGAGCCCTTTGCAAATCAGAAGTAAAGGCTTCATCAATATGCTTTTGCTTCAAAATCGCCCCCGCTTGTCGTGCTTCGGCTCTTCCTTGTTCGGTCAAATCAGGGTTTTCCCACCCAGTAAACCGATTCTCTAAATTCCACTGAGACTGCCCGTGTCGAACTAAATACAAATGTGCCATTCGTGTTTAAATTATAAGTTATACAAAGCCAATCATACACATTTCGCTGACTAATTCAAGACAAAAGAAAGACTCTTATTGCCCGCCGAAACAAATTAAGAAGAAAAACTTTAACATCCCATCAACCAAACAGCTATTTTTTGCTTGGCGGACTGATATCCAATCTCTATTAAGTCTTTCGTCTGATCAGTATCTATCGCGCTAAAATCATCTAAATCTGGGCTAATCAACAAATCAACTCCCTTTGTTTGCATTTTCGTTTTCGATAACATTGATGTTTGATAACTATTCATCAATATATCAAAAAAATTATTCGGTTTTTCATACGAACTCCCCGAAGACAAATCGACGGCAATAATAATATCTGCACCCATTTCTTTTAATGGCGAAATTGGCACATTCTCAACCAATCCACCATCTACTAAGAGTCGATGTTCTAACTCTATCGGACGAAACACACCAGGAATACAACAACTGGCTGCTACGGCTTTGGCTACCCGACCTTTATTTAATATCACCTTTTCGCCATTCAAAATATCCGTCGCTACAAAGGCCAACGGAATTTCCGCCTTCTCAAACTCGACTTTTCCGAGATGCGTTTCTACTAATTCTTCAATTTTGGTGTTATCAAACAACCCGTATTTCGAAATAGAGATTGAGGCTATATCATCCCACTCCATATTGAGAGCAATATCTTGAATAAAGTCATAATTTTTTCGAAAAGCAAAAAAGGCCGACACCAAAGCCCCAATACTCGTTCCAGCCACACAATCTATTTTAATTCCAGCCTCATCTAAAGCCTTTAACACCCCAATGTGCACCGCCCCCAATGTGGCTCCACCACCTAACGCTAATCCTATTTTTTTATCATTCACCGCTAACTGTTTCATCGCCTGATTATTTATTTTTTAACGACTATTTCCTTATCAGAAAATTTCAATTTTTCTCTTTTTTCAAAACTTTTTTCAGAGTATATTGATACATTCCTTTATCTTGCGGACACTCGCTTGGATTTTTTGAATCACAAAGTTGTTTTTTCTCTACTTCTAACTCGTAGTTGTAACCATTTTCAAACTCAAAACCGTCAATGCTGTCATAAAATAGTTCTCCATTTACCACCAAACAATCCATTTCAACCACTCCCGTACATTTTTGTGTTTGTGGAGCAATCTTGAAAATTTCAATGTTGTTTTTTGTTGCTTCTTTTGATTCTGAAATACTTTTTTCTTGCATTTTATTTCCGTCTACATCATATCCAGATTTTCCAGACAGATAATTAAATTTATACAGACCAGCCGCGGCGATTACTAAAACAATAACCGCACAGAAAGCCAGAACCATTTTGCTATTTTTCATATTTTTTTAATTTTAAAGAGTTACCCTTTTTTAAAAGACTAACCCTTTTTCTTGCGATGGCAAGCATTCCCCTAATTTACAACGACTGCACCAGTTGTTTTATCAGTTTAATTTTTTCTTCTCGGTACGACCCCGACAAATTCCAAATTCCGTCCTCGCTCAAACAAGCAAAATTGTCTTGATTGACTTCGGCTAGTTTTGCTCGTTCTTTTTGCCAATCACCTTCAAAATAGAATTTTTCTAAAACTTCCATTTTTTGAGCAAAAGATTCGAGTTTTTGACTCATTTTTTCGATTTCTTTAAAATCTTTCTCTACTGACAAAAAAATTTCATCCATTGCTTTGCAATTCGCTCTCATTGCTTCGATTGTTTTCATTATTTTTTCAGCTTAATTAATAAATATTTTATTTTTTACGATTATCTTTTGTATTTTTGAAAAATAATCCTGCTTGATGATTTTTTCGAATAGCAGCAATTCGCCAAGATAAAATAGTATGGTCATTAAATAAGTTTGAAACCCAAGCCCAGAAATTTTTCTTTTCAAAATGCTCTTTTGTGTATTCTTCCATATCAATATCTTGGTAGGCATACTTTCCCGCCGAAAGCATCATCAATGGTCTTCCATCGGTATTTTTTGAAAGTTTTTGCGCTAATTTATCACACCCTAATTCTCTGGCTCTTGATAGCGGTAACCCAAAAATATATTTTACCACGGGTAGATTCATCCACATAGTCAAAAAATTATACCACCATTTTACATGGTTAAATTTAATATGCCCAAGTTCGTGCCCAAGAATAAATTTAAGTGTTTCCATGTCATTATTTTTCAAACATCGCTCTAAAATATCAGAGTAAATGGCCGAAAAATTCCGGTACCCAGGCACACAAGTAGCATAGGCATTAAGGGTTCCGTTTCCGCTTACCAAATAAAGTTCTGGTGTTTTTTTAAACCCCAACTCTTTGGCCATTTCTGCAAAAATTTTATACACTTCTGGGTACTGATGTTTATTAAGTTTTACCGAATTGGCGCGTAAGTCGCCATATTTTTTCCCAAGAACTCCCATCAACAAAAGAAAATACCCCACTGGCAACAAAAGCACCACAAACCAGTAATAATAATCTAGCATATCTACCATTTCTTTATCATCTTTTGATAGTTTTTTCTCTATGGCTTCGTACGAAAGATTATCGGAAATATTATTTTCGATTTTATAATTTTTTACCGCATCGGTTTTTACATAATCAATAAGTTCCGTTTTAAAAAAAGAGCCAATTGTTAAACCTACTAAAATAAGTAGCGTTATGACTGCCCCAAACCCAAAAAGTTTATTTTCTTTGGTGTGCTTACATTGGCAAATTTCTTGTTTATTCATAAATTTCAACTGGTAAATAACTATATATCCAAACAAACCTATAATACTAATACTAAAAAAGCAAGGGAGAATAGAATCTCGCCTTGCTTAAAATTTCGGTCGTGCTCAAAAACTTTTTATTTAATTTGAAGTAATTTCAAGATCCAATCCATGAATCCTGCTTTGAGAGAGTCATAATAGAGTTGCCCCTTCCATGTTATCAAAACCGGCATGTCTCTTCCTTCTTCATTTTCAGCGACAGTTATAAAACCTGCATCTTTAAGAAGAAAAATATGATAATCAATTTCATCTTTTGAATACCCTTTCAATTTTATATTCACAAAATCTTGATGCTGGTATTTGTGTTTTTCTACTTTTGCCAAAATATCTGAAAGTAAAAACTCATTCTTTTGCATTGCAGAAATTTCTACACTTTTTTTAAATTTCTTTATAATTTTTTTCATATTTTCCAACTAACTACTATTTCTTAATACTCATTTCTTTCCCCATCAAATACACTTTTTCCGGTGTAATTTTTGAAATATCATAGACATCAACCTTGAAAATATTTTCTGGAATTACTATAAAGTCTGCTGATTTTCCAACTTCAAGAGAACCTGTTGTTTTAGAAATTCCAAGTTGTTTTGCATTATTGATAGTATAACCTTTTAGCATCGTTTCTAGACTCACTCTATCACTTTCTTGCCCAAATACTTTGGTGTCTTTACCAAGTGCTGGTTCTTGTCTGGTCATTCCCATTTGAATTCCCATAAATGGATTGGCTCTTTCTTGTTGAGGCATACTTACCACATCACTAGAAAAAGTCACATCTGCATTTGCTTTTACAAGGGCATTTACTGGTTGATTGTGGGCAAATCTTTCTGCTCCCAAAGCAACATCAGAACCTTTAAACACAGTTCCACCAAGCCAATGTGGTGTGAAGTTTGCATACACTCCAAGTTCTTTAAATCTTTTCATATCTTCTGGACTTACTACTTCCAAGTGAGAAAGTGTCATGGTCATAGGAAGTTTTCCACCAAATTCTTTTTGGGCTTGTTCCATTGCATTGAGGGCAATTCTTACTGAACGGTCCCCAACAGTATGCAAGTGAAGATTGATTTTTTCTTTTGCAAGTTCTAATAACAATCCTTTCAATTCTTTTTCATCAAAAATAGTTGCTCCTTTGTTTCCTGGTTCATTTGCAAAATCTTCAAGCACTGCTGCGGTGTTAATTTCATTTACTCCATCAAAATGGATTTTTATCGTGTTAAATTTCAAAAGTTCTCCTTCATAATATTTTCTAAGTTCAAGCAAATCTTTGACTGCTGTTTTGAGTTGTGAAGGCATAAAAATATGATGACTTGCTTCATATCTTACTTTTAATTTTCCTTCTTTTTCCATTTTTGCAAGTGTTGAGTAGATTCCTT
>PDQG01000010.1 GCA_002747745.1 bacterium DOLZORAL124_38_8 | reverse complement strand
TCTGTTGATTTGAAAGATCTAAGAGGGGAACAAGTTCTACTAGAGAAGGAAGGAATTATTCGCCTTTGCGTCATCGCAACCTCTTTTTCGAACTGTTCATGTCATTATATAAAAACTTCACTCCCTTGTCAAAACTTTTTCATACTTTTTTACAAAGCCACTAAAAAACGGCTTGAATAGTGGGTTTTTAATGTTCAATCTCTCCTAACCCTTTTTTAAGGGGAGACTCAGAGGGGGTATAAGGAAAAAGTTTTACAAAAAATCGGAAGATGCTTCGGCTCACGTTGTTCGCTCAGCAATAGTGAAAGTATTGGTCATTCTGGCTGGTCCAGAATCCAAAAACAGTTTTTAAGAGATTCCCGCCTACGCGGGAATGAGGGTTTGGTGTAAACTTATAAACAGACCTCGTCATTTTTTGCACACACTTTGGACGAGGTGTTAAAGATATTTGGAAGATTATTAGTTTATTGACTGAACAAGAAAAAAACCAGTACATTGCTGTACCAGTTTTTTTGAAAATAAATCTTCTCGTCTTAATTAAAAGCGAAACAGATTATATCTGTTTTTTTGCCTTTGTTAGACGATTAACCAAAGTAATATATATACATTACTAAGGTCGGAATAAAGCTACTTAATAATGCTGGAGGTAATACATTTGTATTCCACCAGCCAAAAGTCAGCTTTCCTCGCGTTTGTTTCATTGCCATAGTTGCGACTCCAGCTAAAGACCCAAATACAATCATCGAACCAAATATTCCCATAGATAAAGCTACAAAAAACCATAAAGGGTGATCTTGAGGTACTCCTGCATACATTCCCATGTTTACGGCAACCATCGCTACGTTATCTATGATGGCTGAAAGTGGAGCTTCAATGAATACACAAACTGGTTTGCTTAATCCCAGCAATTCTAATTTATGGGCTATCCATGCTAATCCTCCAGATTCTTCGGCGGCTCCTACTATTACTAATAGTCCCATGAAGAAAGAAAGAATTGGAGTTTCGATATGCTCAACAGCACTTGCTGCGGTTCTAGTATGGCCAACAGAACTATCTCTTGTGTGATCAAGTTTTTCAGAAATTAACCATATTATACCCAGTGATATCATTGCGAATAAGAATGGTGGAATATGGGCTGCTGGAAACCAAGCATGGAAGAGTATTTTTCCTAAAGGAATAAATAATATTCCCCCAATTAAAGAAAAAAACATTATCCATTGGTGTTTTTCTATGTATTCAAAATTGTCATTTTCTACTTCGTAATTACTTCCGAACTCTATTTCTTTGTAATTTTTTAGTTTTATTGCGTACCATAGGTGTGCTATAATAAATGCCATTAGTGAAAACAGAAAAACCCCTTCAGCTAAACCTACTGGTGAGACTTTACCTCCAACCCATAACTCGACAGAAGTTCCATCTCCAACAACAGACCAAGCCCCTCCAGCATTATTCGCAATTACGGAGTAACCTAGTAATTGCAAATAAAGTTTAAAATCCTTTATTAATAACGCTAAGGCGATTGTCATTATAATCGCCGTTGCACCATTATCTAAAAGTGCAGAAAAAATAAAAGAAAGGCCCCCAATTATTATTAGTAAAACCTGAATATTTTTAGATGTAACTCTAAAATTAAACAGTTTAAAATCGATTAACCCTATTTTGTCCATTACAACTTTGATGGCGCCATGTTTACTAGCAATAGCAACACATTTAAGTAGCATTAATAAAAATAAAACTAATCCACCGATTACGAATAATTGATGTAAGAATCTTCCAAATGCATATCCATATTGTAATGTTTCAGCTTCGGAGTGTCCGTGTATTCCAAATGATTCCGCAAATCCAGCTACCCATCCAGGAATTTGACTTAGGTCTGAGTATATCTCTGGAGCTTTAACAAAGAATAGAATCATTCCAATTCCTCCAGCTATCAAGACCGGAACTTCTTTGTTTATGTGTAACTTTTCTTCTAAAGCTACAAATGCAATAGCAAGAAACATAATTACTAAGATTATGATCGATGTTTGGCCAAAAATGGCGCTTGATGATAAAAATGTTATTAACATAAATAATAAGTTTTTTGCCACTTTTTTTATTGTTTTTTTAAGCGGCTGGTTGTTTCTCCTGTTTTTTGGCACAGGAGAGAATGAAAGCCATAAACTTTGATGCCTACGTCCGCTTCTTGGCATCGCGCGGGAGATTCGCCGTACTGTACTTCGGACAAATCTCAATTTTCTTTTATTATCTCATGCCAATAGTTGGCAATGGTAATAAAGAAAATTTTATAAATTTTAAAATTTTCATAATATTTTAACCCTTTATTTTAGTAGGATCACACAAAATTCTTTTTAAAAAACTCTGTGCGACCCCACCAAAATAAAACAAAACTTTACATATTATGTTTCGTAATAAATTTAATCGTCTAACGAATTGCAAAAGAACGTCAGATTACGGTTGAACAAAACGCATATAAATTGCTTTAATGAGTTTGTATCGGTAGTAATCTTATCCGCATTATGGTTATTTTTTGTTAAAAGTCAATTAATTTGAAATATTTTTTTAAAAAAGCAAGTTTTTTAAATTTTAATCTTTTATACTATGTATTTCGTATGAATATATTTGAAGTATTGTTGCTATTGTTGGGATTACTGGTGTTAGGCTGGTTGGTTTATAAGTGGTCTGTTTCTCAACGGTTATCAGAAACCGTGTTTCAAAAGTATTCGGTTCAGATTTTGAATACCAAAAAATTAAACCCTGCTCACGCCGTGTTAGAATCGCATAAATTGTTTGTTGCGGCGTTGGGTACTTTGTTTAACGGCAAAAAAATGACTGCGGCACAAACCATTGCACGTGTGCAAAAACGGTTTCCAAACCAACGACAAATCTGGCGACACCATAAATTGCGTAATCGGATTGCCCACGAAACAGAGGTAACGGTGTTGCCAACCCAAGCCGAACTAGCACGGAAAGATTTTGTACGAGCATTACGGAGTTTGAGGTAGAGGAATAATTTACTAATTTTTGAACGACAGAAGAGATTGAAAAATTAGTAGTAATCTTCGGATTTTTTATAAAGAAATTAAAACTACTGCAAAAGAAGGGAAGATACTTCGGCTCGCTACCGCTCGCTCAGTAATAGTTTGTGTTAAGAATTATGTTAAGATTATCTATTTTCGAACGATGAAAGATGTTTAAAAATTATTAGTTGGGAAATCTTCGGATTGTTTATAGAGAAATTAAAACTACTACAAAAGAAAAGAAGATACTTCGGCTCGCAGTCGCTCGCTCAGTAATAGTTAATGTTAGTGGTGATGTTAATAAAATTACCTATTTTCGAACGATGAAAGAGGGTTAAAAATTATTAGTTGAGAAATCTTCAGATTGTTTGTACGACTCATCAAACCAGTTTTCGGCTAGGTCATGTTGCCATTTGTTTTTGGCGTTGATTAAATTTTCTTTCTTTTCTCGGCGCCATTTTTTTAATTTGTATTCTCTGTCTCGTGCGAGAGATAAATCTGGATAGCATTCAAAATAAACTAGTTTTTCGACATTATATTTATCGGTAAAACTCTTTTCTACGGCGTGAGATTTATGTTCCCATATTCGTTTTAATAAATTTTCTGTTGATCCAATATATAAAACACTGCCAGATTTATTTTTCATAAAATATACATATCCACCAGCCAAGGGAATGTTTTCTGCTAACATGAGAAAAATATATCATGAATGAACTAAGATTACAAAGGAATCAGATTTGATACTAAAAGGAAAACGAAGCCCCCAAATCAAGTTTGGGGGCATTACTTTGGTAAAGCTTTCGTCATATACAAATGCACAAGAGACGAAAAGTAAGTGTTTCCTCCCCGTCCAAAGTATGTATAAAAAATGACGGGGTCTCTTTTGGTAGTTAACAAGTTCACAAGTAAGCCTCGTTCTCGAGTAGGGGGAAATCTTTTAAAACTGTTTTTAGATTCTGTACAAGCCAGAATGACAATGAATCTATTGTTTCTTCCCAATTTTTTTAGGATTCTTGGGCGGGGCTTTCTTTTCATTCTTATTATTAGCCTGCTTATGGGCAGCCTTGCTTACTTGTTTATTTTCATCATTATTTTCTTTTGGCTTGGTTCCCGTTTGTGTCCATTTTAAAATTTTTTCTTCTACTTTGGCACGTGGTTTTCCGTACCGTTGGCGTGAGAAATTTTTGAGTTTTTGGATGCGTTCGGCGACAGGAATGTCAGACGTAATGATTGGTGGTGGCAAGGTTTTTCCTGAAAACACAGGTGAGGTAAGTCCGTCAATCATAATACGGTTATACACTTCGTATTTTGGCAAACTGGCAATGTCAATGGTGCTGACGCGGGTTTCGTCAAATTGTTCCGATAAAACTTTTGCATCATCAATTCCTACTTGAAACGACACCAACGACCCGACATTTCCAAACACGGCGGCTGATACTTCTTCGCTCATTTGGGCGGTGTATTGGTTGGCCATCGTAAGGTTAAGTCGGTATTTTCGGGCTTCGGATAAAATAGTGGCAAATGAATCCGTGGCAAAGTTTTGGAACTCATCGACATACAAATAAAAATCTTTTCGGTCTTTTTCGTCGGTGTCGGCTCGGCTCATGGCATCGAGTTGAAACTTGGTAATGAGCAACGACCCCAACATGGCCGAATTGTCTTCGCCGAGTTTTCCTTTTGATAAATTACAAATCACAATTTTTCCTGTGTCCATAGCAAACCGCAAATCGAGGGTTGATTTGGGTTGTCCAACGATGTTTCGAATTACTGGGTTGGACAAAAACTGACCGACTTTATTTTGGATTGGTCCGACGGCTTCGGCGCGTTTGGCTGGCGCGAGGGCTTTAAACTCGGTTTCCCAAAAGGCTTGCACCATGGGGTCTTTTACATGTGCTAAAATTCGTCGTTGGTAAGCTGGATCTACCAACATTCTGGTTATTCCGAGCATAGTGGTGTCTGGGGCTTCAACCAAAGCCAGTACGGTGTTTCGCAAAAAATGTTCGAGCCGTGGCCCCCACGAATTAATGTTTAGTTTTTTGATTACCCCAATTAATCCTGAGGCAATCATGTTTCGTTGGTTTTGGTTTTTTCCTTCCAATAAATTAAACGCAATCGGAAAATCAGTATCCGATGGGTCGAACAACACTACATCATTGGTACGATTTTTGGGCACAAATTTGAGTACGGCTTCGGCTAAATCGCCGTGCGGATCAATAACCGCTACGCCCTTTCCGGCTTGAATGTCGGAGTAAATCATGTTTTCGAGTAGGGTAGATTTCCCCATACCGGTTTTCCCAATTACGTATACGTGTCGTCGTCGATCGACGGGTCGCAAACCATATTTTTGAATCGAGTTTCGGAAATTACTTTCGCCAATGAGCGTGATATCTGGTTCTTGGTCGCTCGGTAAGTTGAGTGGTGGTTCGAGTTTGGGGCATTCAACCCATGCAATTTTGGGCGTGGCCACACTCTCGGTTGGAATATGGAAAAAGGTTGCCACCTCTTCTTGCGATAGAATAAATGGTTTTTCTAATTGGCGTTGAGCCATTTTTTTAAACGTTTTGGTTCGGACTCCGTGTTCGATTTTTTGAGGTTCAAAATGGTTTAAGTGGGGCAACGAGAATTGTTCGAACACTCCCGTCAATTCTTTAAGTTTGGTTTCGGCTTGAGCGGGGCTTGGTTCAGAATGAATGTATGCCACTCGAATATTTGTTGAAAACGCTAAACGAGAGATTTTATCGACGGTGGCACTGTGAATAGATTCTTTTTGGTGGCTTCCCGTAGACATTTCTTGTTGGTCGTCTTCGATATTGACGGTATCATTTTTTTTGAACATTGATGACAACGCCAATAACGCCCATTTGATTGGGAGTCGTTGATTTCGTTTAGATTTTTCGGGATGTAAACCGGCCCATTGGTACCATTGTTGAAAGAAATCCCATTCCCAACTTTTTGAAGATAATACTTTGGCTAAATTTTCTTTGGCTTTGGTGTTCCAGTTTTTGTTTACTGGTTTGATCGTAAACTGAATAACCGCTGAATCGGTGGGGTGTGGTAAGTTTGATAGCGCGGCGGTTAGGGCGTTGAGCGGATCTTCGAAATTTTTGGTGTTGGGATCCACAAACTGGTTGTATCGTTTGAATGGGTAAACCCAAACTTTGTCGGCCGACAACTCGGTGGTAACGACGTGTTTATTCTGAATTAATTTTTTAACAAAATATTCAGGAACCAGTTCAATTTCTAGTTTTGGATATTGGGCGTAAAATTGTGATTGTACTTGTAAAGCTAAGTTATTTGGTACGGCTACATAAAAGAAGATGGCCCCGTTGACATGGGAAATTTCGAAACTCAATGAGTCGTGTTTGTTTTGACTTATTATACCGTGTAGGCTTGAGAGTAAATGTTCAAATGCTATGGGTCCGGTTTCGTTTTGTTTTGGGACTCGTAACCGTAATAATGTTTTTGGGGCTTGTTTTTGTTTTTTCATTTCACTTTATTATATTCATTTTTGGTGTTTTTGGCAATATTTTTAGCCAAGGAAAAAAGGCTAGGATATCTGCATATCTAGCCTTTTATTTATGTCTTTTGCGTTTCGTGGTTTAACTTATTTTTTTATTTTGATTTGCAACTCCTGGGTAGGAGACGTTTCAAAATATTTGAACACAAAGGGTATAAAACCCTCGTATTCATCAGCCAATAACTCTTTGGGGTCTATTGTGACCACAAAATGGAGAGCCGTCCCTCCATTTTCAGAGTTATTTTTATTTTCTATTTTTATGGCCTCTTCCGGCACGAAACCGGGAGAGCCAAATAGAATTTTAAACTCAGTCTCTGCCTGATAGGCAAAGACATCAACTTTAACTGGTTCCTTCGAACCATTAAAATTGATATCAATTTTTTCTGGCTTAACCGTAAAGGTCTTGCCATTTGATTCCCAAGAGATTTCCCCTTGGGTTTCAATGCTTGGGGTTGGCGTACTGTCTTCTTCGCTACAAGAAGACAACACCAATCCTGTTCCTATCACTAGGAACAATATTAGAATTATTTTTTTCATATGATTTAAAAGTTTGTGAGACTTTTTCATTTTTTTCGTCTCGGTTTTTTGAGAATATTCCCGTGTTCGAAACGCAAAAGAACATATACGAGCAAAGAGGTATCGGTTTGAAGGATCCTTTTTGCTACCAAGGTTTTTTATATTTGAATGAAATTTTGTCAATATGGTTATAGATTTTATAAAACAATAATATTTAATTCTTTCATTGTCAGTTTTTATAGTGTTTTTTAATTTATAAAATAATTTATTGACTTTTTTGTGCTTTTATTTTATAATTACATTGTCAAACAAATATTCAATTACTAAATTTTGTTTTATGTATTTGTTTTTGTTCTGACACTAGCTCTTTTTCTTCTCGCTCGTTTTTCTTTTCTTTCTTTTTTTGAGATTGTGTAAATTATTTTTTGATGATACAGGAAAAGCCAAAAAGTAGTTTTTTATCAGACTCTTTTTTGGCTTTTCCTAGAAAGTCGAAACAAAAATTAACCCTTTGAACTCACTAGGAAGAGTTCAAAACAATGTTTTTTTTAGTTATGGAAAAAAATTTAAATCCAGACATCATAGAACATCGCGTGTCTATGATAAAAAAGAGTAAGACCTTTTCCGGGTTGGCACATTGCATTCGCAAGTGTGCGAATGATAATGGTCAAATTGTTAGTTCTTCTAACGTCTACGACGTTGAAGAACTAGCAAAGAATCTAGAGGCTTGTGATAAGAATCCAATTCTGATTCATGGGTTCTCTGTTCCTAATCTCTATGGAATTAGAAGTCATATCGACTTCTTAATCCAGCATTGGGAAGAAAAAAAATTGCGATCTGAAGGGCGACTGACTCATAGTGGACACTTGAAAGAGGAGTAGTCTGCGTGTGAATCCCTAAATCCAATTATAGCAATATAATTGGATTTTTTTTCTTGTAGTTTTTTATTCACTACTGTTCGTCTAGACGACTTTTTTAAATATGGCGAAATCTCAAAAAGAAGACCTCGTCATTTTGTGGATAGTGTTTAGACGAGGTGAAACTAAAATCAGTGATTTTAAACACTACAAATTCTTCAACTCATATAAAATCTCTAACGCTTCTCGGGGTGAAATGTCGTTTACATCAAGGTTGTCTAATCGTTCTTCTACCGCTGAAACAGTTGGTGTTTCGGTTTTGGTGGTTGGTTGGCTAAATAAGTTTGGTTGTGTGTTTTGATTATTGGTTTCTAAATCTTGCAAAATTTGTTTACTGCGTTTAATCACACTGTGAGGAAACCCAGTCGAAGCCGCTACTTCAATTCCAAACGAGTCTGACACGCCACCAGGCACAATTTTTCGTAAAAAGATGATTTCGTCTTTGGTTTGGTTTACCGCTACATGAAAATTTTCTCCGCCAGAGAGTGACGCTACGCAGTCAATCATTTCGTGGTAATGGGTGGCAAAAATGGTTTTTGCTTGTACCGTGTTGTGTAAATATTCGGTTATAGCCCACGCCAGAGAGATTCCGTCGAAGGTAGAAGTTCCGCGTCCGATTTCGTCTAAAATAACAAAACTTTTTTGAGTGGCGGCGTTTAAAATACGCGCGGTTTCGCTCATTTCTACAAAAAAAGTCGATTTACCAGCGGCTAGATTATCGCTGGCTCCCACTCGGGTAAATATGCGGTCGAATGTGCCCATAGTTACTTTTTCGGCGGGCACAAAACTTCCGATTTGTGCCAACAAAATAATCAGTGCGTTTTGTCGTAAAAAGGTTGATTTACCCGCCATATTGGGGCCCGTAATTAAATGAAACCGACTGCCGTCCTGCTTCATTTGTAACGAATTAGCAATAAATGTTTGCGTGCCAATTTGTTCTACCACGGGGTGGCGTCCGTTTTGCACCATAAACTCATTCGATTCGGTTTTAATGGTTGGTTTGGTCCATTTCCATTTAAGGGCGGTGCGAGCCAAACTAACGGCTGTGTCGATGTGGGCAATTGCGGCGGCGGCTTGTTGCAGTTGGTGCGTGTGGGTAAGCACTTCGGCGCGTAGGTCTAAAAATAATTGGTGTTCGAGTGCAAAAGCTTCGCTTTCGGCATTTAAAACGCGGGTTTCGTATTCGGCTAATTCGGGCGTTGTAAATCGTTCGGCATTTACCAATGTTTGTCGTCGAGTCCAACTAGCGGGCGCTTTGCTGGCGGCTACTTTTGAGGTTTCTAAACAAAATCCAAAGTTTTTTGAAAACTTAATCCGAAGTTTTTCGATGCCTGATTCTTGTTTTTTCTGTTCTAAAAAATTGTTCAACCAAGATTCGGTGTCTTGTTTAAGCGTGAGTAGTTCATCTAATTTTTTGTCGTATCCAAGTTGGAACATGCCACCAGCGGTAATTTCGTTTGGTGGGTTGTCGACGAGTCCTTGGGTGAGTTTTTGGCTGATTTTTTCGAGTCCAGCAAATTTGGGGGCTTGGTTTTTAAGCCATTCAAAATCTGATTGGGACAAAATTTCGGCTAGGGTTGGAAACACTTGGAGCGTTTTTCCTAAAAACACTAAATCTTTCGCGTTTCCGCGGTTTACGGCCAGTCGGGCGAGCAATCGCTCGATATCAAAAATTTGTTTGAGAGCGGTTTCTAAATTTTCGCGTAAATAAAAATTTTTCGTGAACACTTCTACGGCATCAAGTCGTTTTTTTATGGCGGTTTCGTCCAATAACGGATGCGCTATTTGGTGGCGCAGTTGTCGGTTTCCTAGGGCGGTAAAAGGTTTTTCAAACACATCAATCAGCGCGCCTTTTTTTTGGTTGGGGTCGAGGGTGGCAAAAATTTCTAGGTGCGTCATTGTTTGTCGGTCGAGCACCATGGTTTGGCTGGTCGAGTACCGCACAATTTTTTGAATATGATCTAACGATTCGTTTTGGGTTTCTTTTAAAAAGGCAATTACCAGCGCCGACACCTCAATTTGCAAGGCCATTTCTTCCAACCCAAAACTATCCAGCGATTTGATGTTAAAATGTTCAAGGAGCAGTTTTTTGGCTGATTTTTCGACTACTTTTGGGCGTGGAGTTAACAAACAATCGGGGAGTTTTTGACAGAAACTTTCTTGTGCAAAAATTTTACTCGGTAAAAGTATCTCTCGTGGATTAAGTTTGTATAATTCGTCTAAAAAATCGGCTTCGGTCGTAAAATTTGTGGTTCTAAAATCTCCTGTCGATACATCAATGACGGCCAACGCAAAAAGTGTTGATTTTTGAGTTTGGTGAGTGTCGATGGCGACCAAAAACGAGTTTTTTTCCGGCTCAAGGTTCCCTTCTTCCAGCGATGTTCCGGCTGATACCACGCGGGTAATTTGTCGGGTGATTTTTCCGTTTTCGTCTTCTATTTGATCGGCAATGGCTACGCGGTAACCGTTGTCTACTAAGCATTCCAAATACTTTTGGGCTGAATGCTTGGGAAACCCACACATTGGCATTTCGTTGTCGGTGCCTTTGTGCCGAGCGGTTAAATTAATTCCCAAAACGCGCGCTCCAACTTGGGCGTCTTCCATAAAGAGTTCGTAAAAATCGCCGAGTTGAAAAAACAAAATCGCTTGTGGATTTTTGGCTTTCAGCTGTTGGTGTTGTATTTGTACGGGTGTTGCCATGTCAAAATTTAATGTATTGGAATAGGGGAGTTTTGCAACTGTGAATAGAGAAATTTTTATTTGAGGGTTGGAATAAGAGATACACAATCAAGTTGGGTATGAGGGAGTTGTTTTTGTGTGTTGCCTCATTCCCGCGTAGGCGGGAATCTCTTAGAAGTGTGTTTAAGAATAATCTCACAAAAAGAAGGGAAAAACCAAAAAATAAAATTATTAGCTTCTATTTCTTCAAATGAATAGCTAATCGTTCTAGAGTAAATTTTGTGTTCAAATTTTGTTCTATTCCACGGTATGTTTCGAGTAAAATGGGTAGATGTTGTTGCCACTGACTAAAAAATTGTGCGTGGCGGATGCATTTTTTCAAGAACTGTAGAATAATGTCTCGATTGATTTTTTTCTGTGGATTGTTTTTCGAGTCTTTATCGAGTTGTTCGATGGTTTTAAAAGCGGCAATTAAGTTTTTTCCACTCAAAAAATTCTGAACTTCATCATCAATTTCAAAATCGTCACTTTCGTTTGGTATGCGTACGACGGTTACTCGAGAAAGGATAGTGTCGAGCAGTTTGTGATGATTTTTAGTTGTGAACAAAAATATTGTTCTAATGGGTGGTTCTTCAATAATTTTTAGAAGGGCATTAATGGCGGAAATTCCGGCTCGTTCGAGTCCTTCCAAAATAATAATTCGATATGGGGCTACGGGCTTTTTTGTGGCCCAGTTGGCTACACCACGAGCATTTTCGTTCTCGTTTTGATCGTCTTTTTTGGCGGCGTCTGTGTAACTAACTTTGAAACTTTTTCCGGTATCTTTTATCCACAAAGTATCCGCATGCGTTCCCATTTTTATTTCTAATGGGGTACAACCTTGCAGTTGGGCGGCTGTTGCTAACACCAGTTCCGACAAGTTCTGTTCGCCTGAAAAAAGTACTCGTTGGGGGAACAAATCATTCTGGATCCAATGTTGGATTTTAGGAGGGAAATTCATCGTTGAAAATAGTACGGCTTTCTTTGTTGTTGGCAAGTAGTGGAAGTTTATCTTCTATTTTGTGCAAGAAAGAGTGGCAAAGATTGTTCTTTTTTTTAAAATAGGCATGATTTTTAAATTATAAACAAATGAAACATTTAATTTTAGTTGGTCCACAAGGATCTGGGAAAGGAACTCAGGCTCGAATTTTAGCGGAAAAACAAGGATATGTTATTTTTGAAACGGGGGGAGCTTTGCGAGCTTTAGCCAAAGAAGGATCAGACTTGGGGAACAAAGTGGCCGAAATTATGAATCGCGGAGAACTGGTTTCGACTGAATTAGTTATGGATATTGTGCGAGACTTTATTGAGAAAAATGAAGGGAAAAAGATTATTTTTGATGGGATTCCACGGAGCCGAGATCAGTATGATGCGTTAATGGCGTTGTTTGAAACGTTGGCTTTAGATTATACCGTTTTATCAATTGAAGTGCCAATTGAAGTATGTAAAGAACGAATGATGAAACGAGTAGCGCTTGAAGGACGGGCAGATGATACGCCAGAAGCGATTGAAAAACGGTTAGAAATTTTTGCTACTAAAACGAAACCACTATTGGATTTGTGGGAAGCAAAAGGGAAAGTAGTAGCCGTAAATGGACACGATACGCCAGAAAATGTTGATGCAGAAATTGCGGTGAAATTACAAAATCATGATAAGGGTACTTGTTGTGGGTGCTGTTGTTGTGGAAATAAATAATTATAACTTCTTTTTGTCATGAGAATTATACCAAAAACGGAAGCAGAGCTTGAGCTTATGCGACACAGTGGAAAAATTCTACAAGCGGCTCAAGAGGCCATGAAAGCCGAAATAAAAGCCGGAGTAACGTTTAAACAATTAGACGCGATTGCCGAAAAAGTGATTTTAGAAGCAGGTGCTAAACCAGCGTTTAAAGGAGTTCCAGGAATGAAATTTCCGTTTCCAGCGACCATTTGTGCCATGCGAAACGACGAAATTGTGCACGGAATTCCGGATGATAATCCACTAGAAGACGGAGATTTGATTACCATTGATTGTGGGGCCATTTGGAAAGGCTATTATTCGGATGCGGCGTTTTCGCTTATTGTAGGAGGAGACGATAAAAACCCCGAACGAGCTAAGTTTGAAAAAACGGTGAAAAAAGCGTTAATGGCTGGATGTGCCCAAGCAAAAGCTGGAAACACAACGGGTGATATTGGTTTTGCGATTCAACGAATTATTCAGGGAGCTGGGTACTCTATTTGTAAAGAATATACGGGGCACGGACTTGGAAAAACTTTGCACGAAGACCCGAATGTATTTAATTATGGAAAACCAGGGAAAGGCGTAAAATTAGTCGAAGGAATGACGATTGCAATTGAACCGATTGTTGCGATGGGAAATCCTCGAAATAAAACGCTATCAAACGGTTGGACGGTGGTGACGGCTGACGGAAGTGATGCCTGTCAGTGGGAGCATTTTGGCGTGGTTCGAAAAGACGGGTTTGAGATCTTTGCCTAGTTTTTTAAATCTTGATTATGAATAGAAAAAAATCAGCCGAAGGCTGATTTTTTTAATTCTTATTCCCATTCAATCGTTCCTGGTGGTTTGCTGGTAATATCAAGGAACACTTTTGAAATTCGTTCATCTTCCAAAATTTTTTCAGTTACGCTTTCAAAGAACGACCATGGAAGTTTGCCAACGCTGGCACTCATGGCGTCAATAGAGTTGATTGGTCGTAGTACAATTGATTCCTGCCCAGTTTGAAAAGATACGGGTACCAATACAGTAGGGAATTGCCAAACTGATTGGTATAAATTTTGTTGTAACAAGGTTTCGGTAACAATCTTATCCGCACGTTTTAAAATATCTAATCGTTCATGATTAATATCGCATTGGTTAACGGTGGCAGTTTCGAATCCTGTTTGGGTTCCAAGTGGTAAAATAACTCGGTTTACGTTTTCGTCATGATTGATTATTTCCGTCGCAATTTTTTCGAGGGTACTAATATTTGTTTCGTTGGTCATTAATACGGCTGGGTGACGGTAGGTTCTAAAATCTCCTTGTACGCCAACGGATTTGTTTGGCAACACGGTATATTCATGTTCCTTAAACTTTTTGTTTGGTAATTCGGCTTCGATTTGTTCGTTTGAACACAATGTCCGTACGCCCAATCCAGGACCTGGAAATGGATGTCGCCAGACAAGTTCTTTGGGTAGGCCAAGAAGCGTTCCTAGTTCTCGTACTTCGTCTTTATACAAATCGGCTACTGGCTCTATTACTTTTCCTTCGTCAATCAGTTTTTGAATTTCTGGTACGCGGTTGTGATGTGTTTTAATGGTACTCGAATTCTTTGTTCCGCCAGACTCAATGGTGTCTGGATAAATCGTTCCTTGGGCTAAAATCCAATCCTCATCAAGTTTATTGGCGGCAAAAAATTTCTTTTGTACGTCCAAGAATGTATTTCCAATTACGTTTCGTTTGGCTTCTGGTTCGCTTAAACCTTTTAAATTTCCTAAGAAAGTTTCCGCTTCTTCTAGTGTGGTAAGATCGGCTCCAATGGCGGTAAGAGATTGTTGTACAAATTCTTTTTCATCGGCTCGGAGTAATCCGTTGTCTACGAATAATCCTTTGACTCGTTCCGCACCAAGTATTTTGGTTAAAAACGCAAAACAAACTGATGAATCCACTCCTCCAGACACAAATAAGAAGACATTTTTGTTGCCAATTTTTTCCGCGAGTTCTTTTGAATGTTCGGCTAAAAACTGTTCAATGGTCCAATCGCCAGACACTTCACAAATATCAAGGAAATTTTTAAGCAATTGGTTTCCGTATTCCGAATGGGTTACTTCGGGGTGAAATTGGATTCCGAAGAAGTTTTTGTCGGCGTTCCAAACAGCTCCATTTTTACAATCTTTGGTGTTTCCTACGCCAATAAATCCGTCGCCGAGTTTTGATACTTCGTCGCCGTGACTCATCCAAAACACTGAAGTTTTAGGAATATCTTTAAATAAAGGACAATTGTGTTCGTGTGTTAGTTCAGCTCGTCCGTATTCGCGTGAAAAGGCCGTAGCAGGAGTAACTTTTCCGTTCATAGACGCATTCATAAACTGGTGTCCGTAACAAATTCCCAAAATTGGTTTATCAAGTTCAAAAATTCGCGTGTCTACTTTTGGGCTGTCGGCGTCGTATACACTTTGTGGCCCTCCAGAGAGAATAATTCCTTTTACAGCCGTATCAGAAAGAGTTTCAAACGATACTTCATCTGGTTGATGAATTTCGGCTAAAACTTGCTGTCGTCGAATACGACTCGCAATAAGGTGAGCATATTGACCACCAAAGTCGATAATAATAATTTTTTCGTGTTTCATTTCGACGACATTGTATTTATTTTTAAGAACAAAAGAAAATTTACTTTGCTGTTTTACTATTAGGGGCATAAAAAAATCTTGTTTTTTATAACAAGATTTTCAGTGATATTTTTGCGTTAATTATCTACGAATGGAAGTGTCGTCTCATTGATTCTTTATTCGCAAATGGTTGGCATTCATCAATTTCTTTGAGGATTAGATTGGCGTAACTTTTATGTAAATGTGAACCAAATTTTTCGGTGAATTCAGGATTCATGACGAAATAACTATATGCTTCCCACAAGTTTCGAGGGAGGAGTTTGAGTCGTTTTTTCTTGATTTGAGCCATTGAAAGCGCAAATAGATTTTCTTCCGTAAATCCTTTAAACGTCGTGTCTTTTTCAATTCCAATAATTCCGGCAGTAATAAAGGCATGCATCAATAAATACGAATTGGCGAGTGGGTCTGGGTATCTAAATTCAGCTCGAATAGCTTTTGATAAAGTGTTCAAATCAGAAATGGCTGGAATTCGTGCGGCGGCTGACCGGTTATATGATCCAATGGCAATAATACAAGGAGCTTCGTAGCCTGGTACTAATCGTGCATAAGAAGCTTCGGCTGGGTTAGAAACGGCGGCGATATTGGGTGAGTATTTTAATATTCCTGCGAGAAATTTGAGGGCTGTATCAGAGAAATAATGTTGTTCTTGATTGTTTTTGTCGAAGAATAAATTTTTTCCGTTTCCTTGTACGGATAAATGACAGTGCATTCCTGATCCATTTTGATTTGGATATGGTTTTGGTAAAAAAGTGACATCAATGCCGTGTTTTTGGGCGACTTTGTGCGCTACAAGTTTATAAATTTGAATACGATCAGCGGTTCGTTCGGCAGTATCAAACTCCCAGTTTATTTCAAATTGCTCATTTCCAACTTCTGGATGAGAACGCTCAATTTTGAATCCCATTTCTGATAATACTTGGCAGATTTCAATCATAATGAATATTTTGGGATCACGCGGATTAAAATAATTACTATTTTCACCCATTATTTCGCCAATTTTGTTTCTATCTTCGACAAAAAATGCTTCGGGTTCGGCACCCACCATAAGTTCTCCGTTGTTCCATATTTTTTTTAGTTTTTGTTGTTGTGTGCGTAGAGCACTTCGTACACAATTCGGGTGCGTGTTTCCATTTGTGTCTAAAATATCACAGATAATCCAATATTCTTGTTGTTCGGTGTCAGCAATAGACTGCGGAATTTTAACAAGTGTTTGTGGATCTCCTTTAATAATAGAATCACTCGCATTAATTTCATTTACGCCTTCAAAACTTGATCCGTCATAGGCAATACCTGATTCTATAATGTCATTAATGGTGTGTGCCGGAAAAATAATTTCTCTGAGTCCGCCCGAGAGGTCGGTTACGAGCGTACGGATGATTCCATTGCTTTTTGAGGCCGATTCTATTAGTTTTTTGTCCATTTTGGGTCAAAATTATGTTTTTTTGTTTTAATTATTTAGTTTTTTGTGTTTTTTGTAAAACTTTTTTGTTTGAAAAATAAAAAATTCTGCCATTCGGCAGAATTTTTATCATAACTTTTTATGAGAATGAGTGTTTTACTCTTCGTCGTATTCAGCGACTCCACCTCGTTCTTCGATAATAGTTTTGGCCACATTCGCTGGAACTGGTGCATAGTCAGAGAATTCCATAGAGAAACTCGCTCGTCCTTGCGTCATAGATCGAAGCGATGTTGCGTATCCAAACATTTCTCCCAAAGGCATTTTGGCTTTTACGAATTTATTAAATCCTCTATCTCCTTGTTCTTGGATGATTCCTCGTTTTGAAGAAACATTTCCCATTACGTCTCCAAGGTAATCTTCTGGAGTAATGATTTCTACGTTCATCATTGGTTCAAGCAACACTGGGTTCGCTCGTTTCCCTCCGTCCATGAAGGCTTTAATAGCGGCAATTTTGAAGGCTAATTCAGAAGAATCGACATCATGGTATGACCCATCGTACAATTCTACTTCAACATCAACCACTTGGTATCCCGCCAAAATTCCTCGGGTAATGGCTTCTCTAAACCCTTTTTCACATCCAGGAATGTATTCATTTGGAATGGCCGCTCCTTTAATAGAGTTAACAAATTTGAATCCTGATCCAGGTTCTCCAGGTCGGATTTTGATTAATACGTGTCCGAATTGACCTCGTCCTCCTGATTGTTTTTTGTGTTGATATTCGGCTTCTACTTCCGATTGGATTGTTTCTCGGTAAGCTACTTGTGGTTGTCCTACATTGGCTTCAACTTTAAATTCTCGTTTCAATCGGTCCACAATAATATCTAAGTGAAGTTCTCCCATTCCTTCAATAATGGTTTGGTTAGTTTCTTCATCGGTAGATACTCGGAAAGTTGGATCTTCTTCGGCCAATTTTGCCAAGGCCAACCCCATTTTTTCTTGATCGGCTTTTGTTTTTGGTTCGATAGAAATTGCAATCACTGGTTCTGGGAATTCCATAGATTCCAACGTCACTTGTTGTTTTTCTTCACACAACGTGTGTCCAGTTTGTGTATCTTTCAATCCGATTACGGCTCCGATGTGTCCGGCTGGAATTTCTTTTACTTCTTCTCGAGTGTTGGCGTGTAATACTACCAATCGTCCGATTCGTTCTTTTTTTCCTTTTGAAGTGTTGTAAACATAACTTCCTGATTTAATAGATCCAGAGTATACTCGAACGAAAGTTAATCGTCCTACGAATGGATCAGTCGCTACTTTAAACGCCAAAGCTGCCAAAGGTGCGTCAGCAGATGGTTCACATACGATTTGTGTTTCTTCATCTTCTACGCTGGTTCCAATAGCTGGTTCAACATCAAGTGGAGATGGTAAGGCCCAAGTTACGGTATCCAACATTTGTTGTACTCCTTTATTTTTTAAGGCAGTTCCTGTTAATACTGGTACAAACTCACCAGAAATAGTAGCTTTTCGGATTCCTTCTTTGATTTCATCAACGGTTAATTCTTCTCCTGAGAAGTATTTTTCCATTAATTCTTCGTTGGTTCCAGCTACGGCTTCAATCATTTTATCTCGCCATTCTTGGGCTTTTTCAACCAAGTCTGCAGGAATTTCTTCTACTCGTACGTCTTTTCCAAGATCGTCGTAGTGAACAATGGCTTTCATTTCAATCAAATCTACCACTCCTTTCAAGTCCGCTTCAATTCCGATTGGAATTTGAATTGGGAAGGCTGATTTAGTTAATCGTTCAACGATAGATTCGTAACTTCGCCAGAAACAAGCTCCGGTTCGGTCCAATTTATTAATGAAACACATTCGAGGAACGTTGTATTTATCAGCTTGTCGCCATACTGTTTCTGATTGTGGTTCTACTCCAGCTACTCCGTCGAATACACAAACGGCTCCGTCCAATACTCGCATAGAACGTTCTACTTCTACCGTAAAGTCCACGTGACCTGGAGTATCAATAATATTAATTTGGTGTTCTACATTTTTGTAGTGCCAGTAACAAGTAGTGGCAGCTGAGGTAATAGTAATCCCTCGTTCTTGTTCTTGCTCCATCCAGTCCATGGTAGCTTCTCCGTCGTGTACTTCACCAATTTTATGTGATTTTCCAGTGTAGTACAAAACTCGTTCGGTTGTAGTCGTTTTACCCGCATCAATGTGGGCGATAATCCCGATATTTCGGACTTTATCTAACGGCAAAGTTTTATGAGCCATTCTATTTCGAAAATTAAAAAATATATTTCGGCAGAATTCTAAAAGGCTGTTTGGAATTGTCAAATAGGAATTGTAATACCCTTATTTATTTGTTTTTTTTGTGAAAAAAAACTATAATTCGTGAGAACCTATAAAAATAAAAACTAAAAAAATGTTGTCTCGTCTCGTCTCGTCTTGTCTCGTCTCGTCTCGTCTCGTCTCGTCTCGTCTCGTCTTCGTTAAATAGCCGATTAACAAAAACAGCTTTTACGTTGATTGAGTTGTTAGTAGTAATAGTAATTGTTGGTATTTTGGCTGGGATGGGAATTGCTCAATATAAAGTGTATATGGCCAGGGCTCGTGATGCGGTGCGTGTTTCCGATATGCAAACAATTTATAAAGCGTTATTGTTACGGCAAACAGAAAAAGGATGCGTTCCTCATGTTGGAGATTACCATGGTCACAATGCTGGAGCTTGGGATTATTCTTCACAAGGAAATAGTTTTATGCCGTTTTTAAAAACAGAAGGATATTTAGACAAAGTTCCGGTTGACCCTATCAATAATATGGAAGGAGATATGACATCAGGTCAATATGCATATAAATATTATTGTTATCCCACTGCTGGGGTTCGTTTGGGGTACCGTCGAGAGAGTGACGGTCGTGAAATTTATTTTCACAATCAATTAGGAGACTCAAGTTATGAGCCAGATAATCGGTTTACTTGTTGTCCGTAAAAAATCTGATATCAACCGATCGTTTTTTTCCTGGTTTGAGTGAGCCTAAATGGGTTTTTTCAATTCTAATTCGGAGTAAATCGATTACCTTTAGACCAACGGCTTGGCACATTCGTCTAATTTGTCGGTTCCGTCCTTCAGTTAAAATAATCGAGAAAACCGTTGGTGAAATTGGTTTTATTTGAGCGGGGTTCACTTTTTTCCCGTCTATTTTTAAACTTCCATTTCCTAATTGTTCTATTTGCTGTGTGGTAACTTCTTTGTTGACGGATACAACGTATTCTTTTTCGTGATGGTATCGTGGGTGCATTAATTTGTTCGCTAAATCCCCATCGTTGGTCATAAGCAATAATCCTTGTGAGTCTTTGTCTAGTCGTCCGACAGGAAAAACTGGGAAGAATCCAAAATCAAAATCAGCCAACGTCTCAGTTTCAGCGGATGATTTCATGGTGCATTCTACGCCGACGGGTTTATAAAAGGCGACAATTTTTTTCTTGTGCTTGATGGGTTTTACTTTTTTCCCCTCGACAAAAATACGTTCGTTTCCTTGAACTTTGTCTCCTAATTGGGCGACGGTTCCGTTGATGATTACTTTTTTGTCAGAAATTAATTGTTCGGCATTTCTGCGAGAGCCAAACCCTTGTTGGGCTAAAAACTTTTGTAAACGGATTGGTTCCATGGAGATTTTAGGCTCGTCGTTTAGCCGTAAAGAGCACTAAGGCTAAGAATCCGAGGGCAATGATAATGGCTAAAGTACTGGTTGGACCAGCTTTGGCTAATGAATCAGTTGAGAATGATTTCACTTCTGATTCCGATTTGTTTCCTGCGGTGTCAGTACTGATTATTTTTACCTGATATTTTTGATGTGCTTCAGTTTTTAGTTTTGTTTGGTTGTCATTGGTTGAAAGAGCTTTGTACTGCCAACTATCAGTTCCTGTTTTATAGGCTAATCGTTGAAAGGCCACATCATTTGAATCAGACTTTACCCAAGTGATGGTCGCGGTTGTTTGGTGGTTGATAACTTGAATATCCTTAGCCGGAGTTGGGGCTTCTGTGTCAGCGGGAGCACTTGGTTCGAATGGTTCGACGGTAGGTTCTTTTTCTGGAGCGTCTTTTTTTTCTTCATTAATAGTCGTTTCTCCTTTTGGTGAAACGGTTGTATTAGGTTTGGTTGTTGGAGCTGTGTCAACTGGGTCAGCGGTTATTTCTGGTTTTTCTGTGGTGGTAGGGTCTTCTTTTGGTTCTTCTACTTTTTCTTCTTCTTTAGGCTCTGTAATTTTATCGGTTGTTTCGGTTGTATTTTCTTCGGTTGGGGTTGTAGTTGCCAGAATTGTGGCGGTAGTTTCAATCGAATAATTTTGTGATTCTCGTTCGGAACTATCAATGGCCGTAATGGCAAAGAAGTAGGGAACTTCTTTTTCAAGGTTTTCGAAAACATATTCTTTTTTATTGGTTCCAGTTCCGACTTCGATTGGAAGTTCAGAATAATCTTGTCCTTCTTCTTTTACAGATTCTTTCCCATAATAAATTTTGTATTTTATAACTGCATCGTCGTCTGAAGTAGCATCGTCCCAAGTGAGTTTTACGGTGTCACCTTCAACTGTGGCTTGTACATTTGGTACTTGAGTTGGGTAGCCAGCAAAGGTGGTTGGCAAATTTAGTCCAAATAATAAAGGGAGTGCTGCTAATACGAGTAATTTTTTTGTGTATTGAATGAAGGTCTTCATGTGAAAATGTTTTAAATCGTTTCTAGTGTAATAAAATTTTTTTTATCAAGCAAGTTTTTTGATTTTGGTAAAAAAATATCATTTCTTTTGAAATGATATTTTTATAGGGTTTGTTTTTTATGATATGTCTTATCGTTTTTTCCCCCAAAGAAGAAGCAATGGAGCGGCTAAGAAGATTGAAGAATATGTTCCTACAAAAATTCCAACGGTTAGGGCTAATACAAAGAAGAAAATACTGTTTGCTCCAGCTATTAACAACGCGATGAGCGGTAGGAGGGTTGAAACAGAGGTGTTGATAGATCGTTGTAAGGTTTGTTGTACAGACATTTCAATCACGTCTTCTTTATTTTGTTTGGCATTCGCCTTTTTGAGATTTTCTCGTACTCGGTCCAAAATAACAATGGTATCATTTACCGAGAATCCAAGGGTTGCCAAAAGGGCCGTGATGAATTGCAAATCAAGTTCTATGTTGAAGATGTATCCTAGGACGGCGAAAACTCCTAATAAAATGATAATATCATGGAATAAGGCAATGACGGCCACGATTCCAAATTGCCAAGGAGAAACACTGTCTGGCACTTTCCAAAACGAAATAGCAATAGTAAGGATAATTCCAATTAATGTGAAGATAACCGCCCAGAAAGCTTTTTGTTGAAAGCTTTTTCCAATAGAAGAATCAACTTTTCGGAAACTGTTTTCGGTTACCGTAAATTGTTGTGAAAGGTTTTCTTTTAACGTGTGTAATTGTTCGTCAGAAATATTTTCGATTGTAACCAAGAATGAGCTTGATTCGGTAGCTTGGATTTTTGGTGTTTTCGTCAAAATTGACCCTTTTTGGGTTTCAAAAAACTCTTGTACGGTTTTTTGTACGACTGGTTTTCCGTCTTTTTGCAATGATAAATCCCATCGAGCTCCTCCTAAGAAATCAAGTCCGAGGTTTAATCCGAGGGCAAAAGTTAGTATCAAACTAAGTGCCACCAGTGCGCCTGAGAAGGCAAACCAAATTTTTCGTGTTTTTGTAATGTTCATGATAGTAAAAGATTAAGTGATTCGTCTGAGAATTATTTTTTGGTCCAGAAAGAGATTTTGTGTGTTTTTTTCCAGAGAAGGGCGGTATGTAACAAAGTTCGGGTTACTGTTACGGCCGTGAAAAGAGACAACAGTGTTCCTAGGATAAGCGTAATAGCAAACCCTTTAATCATGGCACTTCCAATGTTGAACAAGATAATACAAGAAACGAGAGTGGTGATATTTGAGTCCAAAATGGCCGTCCAAGCTCGTTCAAATCCTAAATCAACTGATTTGTGTAAAGTGTTTCCATTTTTTATTTCTTCTCGCATTCGTTCGAAAATAAGCACGTTTCCGTCAACGGCTAACCCTACCGAGAGGGCAATTCCGGCCATTCCAGCCAAACTTAATACGATTGGTCCACCAAGACTGGCTGGCCAAATTTTCAATAACATTACGTAGATTCCTACATATAATAACAAGGCTCCAGCAGCAATAACCCCAGGACCTCGGTATAAGAAAATCATAAAGAGCATCGTCGCAATCAAACCAATGGCAGCGGCTTTAAGACTACTGTCTAATTGGGCTTTTCCTAAACTTGGTTGGATGGTCATTTGTCCAGCCAATGAAACTGGAGCGTCAATGGCTCCTAAATTTAAACTATCGGCTTCTTTTTTGGCTTGTTCAAAGCTGTATCCACCAGAAATTTGGGCTCGTCCACCAGAAATTTCTTCTTTTACAGTGGCTCGAGTTCGCCAGTTTCCTCCAACTTTAATTCCAAGTCGGCAAGCTTGTTTTTCTCCACAGGCTCCATCATTTGATTGTTTGGCAATTTCTCGTGTTAATTTGGTGAAGATTTCGGCTCCTTCGGCATTAAACAACAGGTTCACAGTTGGGTTTCCGATTTCGTTGTATCCAATGGCGGCTACTTCTAATTTTGAACCATCTAATTCGGTTTGATCCCAAATAAACTGTTCTGGATCCCAACCAAAGGTTTGGTAGGTGATTTTTGGTTCAGTTACGGTTTCTTTCTTTTCTGGCGTAAAGTTGAGTACTTCTACTACGTGAAACCCGAATGGGGTTTCGATAACAGAATCTATGAGTCCTGGTTTCGCTTGTTTGAGAATAGCTTCTTCAAACGCTTTTACCATTTGTCCTGGACCAAAGGTTCCGAGGTTTCCGCCTGATTTATCAGCACCTGGTTCGGTTGATAATTTTTTCGCTTTGGCGTCAAAATCAGCCGCTTTATTGGCTTGTAATTCTTTCAATAATTTTTCAGCTTTGGCTTTGGCTTCTTCTTTGGTGTCAGTTATGGTTTCAGCTGCTCGTTGAGCCCCTTTATATCCTAAGAGAATGTGTCGAGCTTCCATAGCTACAGGAATAGTTTTTTCTCGTTCTACTGTTTCTTTGGTCAACACTTTTGCAAACCCAATGAATTTTTTGGGCAACGCTGAAATTTTTAATTTTCCTGATTCGTCTACAGTGTAAGCCAAGTCAGTTTGAGATGTAATAATTGATTGTACTACGTTTCCAGCATCTGTTTTAAATAATTGTTTGGCGAGTGCTTGATCGGTGATTTGGTCTTTAAATTTAGCGGTGCTAACGGTGTTTAAAACGGTATTTTTTTTGTCAGCTGTTTGCCATTCTTTTATTTTGGTATCCCAATTGTTAGCGGTTAATTCTTTGGTAAGAATGGTGGCTAATTTTAATCTTTCACCAATTAATCCTTCTGGGTTTTCACGGAAAAATTCTAAACGGTTGTCTTGTTCGGCGTTGGCTTTGGCTTCTTCCAAATTTGAACTTGGGGGCATTTGTATTAACACGTGTTCTTCATCGTTAAAAGTTGAACGTGTAACCAAAATTTCTCCTACTCCGGCTGGATTGACTCGTTTTTCGAGGGCGTCTCGAACTGATTCAGCAATTTGATTGATGTCTACATCATTTTCAAAATTTGAATCGTTGTTTTGTTCAATAGCCTTTGATAAGTCTATTTTGTAATCTAATTCGGCTCCACCGGCTAAATCAAGTCCGAGGGTAACACTTTTTTCGGCAAAGAATTTTCCGACTTGTGTGTTTCCAAACCAATTAGATGGGACCGCAAATGAAGCGGCAGCAAGAGCTATTAAGATAATAAGCCCAAATCGTTGTAGAATTTTGTCTTTCATTTTCTGTTAACTAAATATAAAACGCAAGAATCTTAAATATTTCATTTCGTCTGTCAAATATCCTTTTGATTTAGAATTTTAAAAAAAACTTGTCAAAATTTTTCAATTAATACAATCGGGTTCGATTTATTTTTTCCTTATTTTTTTACGATGAGTTTTGGTCATTTAAATTTCACAGAAATGGTCTCAGTTTCACTAATTTTATTTGGGGTCATTGATATTATTGGTTCTATTCCCGTAGTGATTTCTTTGCAACAAAAATATGGAACGATTGATGCGAAAAAAGCGGCGATTTTGTCGGCGACGTTGATGATTCTTTTTTTGTTTGTAGGAGAAGGAATTTTGAAACTATTTGGAATTGATGTGGCTTCGTTTGCGATAGCGGGGGCGATTATTTTGTTTTTATTAGGAATGGAAATGGTGTTAGGGTTGACCATTTTTCATGCAGATGAAGCCGAAATATCTTCGGCTCATGTTATGCCACTAGCCTTTCCAATGATTGCGGGAGCCGGTTCTTTGACGACTATTTTGACGCTTAAATCAACCTACGCTACGGAGAATATTTTAATTGGGATTCTCGCTAATATTTTATTTGTATATATCGTATTAAAAAGTTGTAAGTATATAGAACGGAAAATTGGACCGAATGGAGCCAATATTTTGCGAAAAATTTTTGGAATTATTTTGTTATCTATTGCCATTAAAATATTTAAAGTTGGAATTGGAATAAGTTAGTGAATTGGTTGTTGGCTCTTAAAAAATCGTCTTCTTGATAATTTTATACAAGCATAAACTGGTAATAGCACCTAACGTATCGGCGAGCATATCTTTTTGTGCGTCCCAGTAATCACCTTGACTCCCCAAAAAACTTTGGGCTTCGTCTCCACCAAAAATAACTGCAAATTGCCATTCGAGTATTTCGTAGGCGGCAGCCAGACTCATAATGAAAAATACCGCAAAGAAAAAGGCGGTGGTAAATTTTTGTACAATTTTTTTGTTCAAAATTATTTCAGCGAATGGTACGGCATAAAATCCAATCGCAAAATGTGCGAGTCGGTCGTAATGATTGCGTTCAAATCCAAAAAAGTTGGTAAACCAGTCAAAAGGTACGAACTCAAATGTGTAATGAGCCCCAATGGTGTGCATTATTAACCAAACAAAGGCAAACGCATAAGCCGTATGTGAAAACTTAAATCGATGATAGGTAAAGGCGAATCCAAATACTATCAGCAGTACGGGAATCATTTCGGCCCACCAAACCGTCCAATTAGCGGGGTTTATGGCTGACCAAAGGGCGGTAATAAGCCAAATGACAAGCAAAATAGGTGGAAGATTTTTCATTACGTTAAGGGTAGTAGTATTTTTTAAAAATACAAAGTTTGAAATTGACATATATTAAAATATGTTTTTAAACTTGACAAGAAGAAGAAGTGATATTTTGTAAATGTAGTTAATAATTTTATAAAATATGTTAGACAGAGAACCTATTTTCAACTCAGAAGAATCTTCACACGAATTGAGTCTTGCAGAACATGAATTGAGTCCTGCAAAAGAAGTTGAAAAATTTCAAAGTCAAATCTGGAATAAAGTAGATGATGTTCTTGATGGAACGCTTACTTTTTATCGATATAGGATGCCTCTCCTTAAAGAAGCCTTGGTAAAAGTTCTTCAGTCGTTACAAGGGGGAGGGGATCGAAATAGTCGTTTATATAAAAAAGAGTTGATAAAAGAAATTAAGAAAATTAACCCAAACTTTAGACTTTCGGAATTTAAAAAGAATCCAGAAATTAAGAATTCAATGAGCATTGAGTATAAAAAGAATTTATTCGAAAATACTCCAGCTGAAGGTATCTATGAGGCTCTTTTATCTGTTTCAGAAAATAATAAAAATGAAGCATTGTTCACAGCTGTTGCATATCTTGATAATCCAGAGAAGATAAAAGCTTTTTACGAAAAATATAAAGAATCTTATGGTAATAAATCATGGGCAGAATCTAATGTGAAGCATGTTGCTTCTTCTTATTATGGATTTGAAAATTCTGACTTGTGGTGGGATACGCTTGGATTTTCGAACGAGTAATTAAATTATTTCGGTAAATGTTCTTCTAAAAACTCGGACTTGGTTTGTTCGAGTTTTTCGGTTTGTTCGTATAAATTTTCAAACGTTTTTTCAATATCGGCACGTAACTGTTCTCGTTGAATCGAAAAGGTTTCGATTTTGGTTTGGCTGCCTTGTCGTTCGGCGGTTTTCAGGTTTTCTAAACAAGTGTGTAAATCGTCTTCTTGGTTGGTCATTTGTTTTTCTAGTTGGACGATTGATTTTTCGAGTGGTCGTAAGAGTTTTTTGAGTTCTTTTTGTTGGGCAAAAGTTAATTGAGCGGTGGGTGATTCATCTTTTGGGGCTTCGGATGCTATTTCTTTTACTGGTTCTTCTTCGCTCCAACCTTTTTCTTGTAAGAACTGCTCATAATTTCCATTAAAAAAGAACGCATTATCGTTATCGAAGACGATTAGTTTGTTGGCGGCGGTTTTAAGAAGGTTTTCGTCGTGGGTAATAAAAATAGCGGCCCCTTCAAAATTTTGAATGGCGGGGGAGAGCGCTTCAACTGATTCTAAATCAAGGTGGTTGGTTGGTTCATCGAGGAGCAGTAAATGCGCAGGAGTAAGTAAGATTTTTCCTAAATTTACCCGAGATTTCTCTCCTCCCGATAAAACTTCGATTTTTTTGTACACATCTCCTCTTTTGAACAATAAATTTGAACAAATTTTGCGAGTGTCTTGCTCGGACACTTTGGTATTGCTTTCGGCCAGGGTTTCAAAAATGTTCTTAGTTAGTTCAAGCGAGTCTTTATGTAGTTGTGAAAAATAGTTTATTTGTAAGGTTGGGTGTTTTTTTATGCTTCCTGATAGGGGAGACAGTTTTTCCAGCAACAAATTTAAAAGCGTCGATTTTCCTTTTCCGTTGGCGCCAATAATGGCAATTTTGTCGCCTGGTTGAATTTCGAAACATAGATCTTTCAACAAAATGTGTTCTAGATTAAATCCAAAAGTCAGGTTATGGATTTTGGCAAAAGCGTCGCCGTTAAAATTGAGGGGCGTAAATTTGAATTGAATATCTTCAATTCGACTTAATTTTGGGGGTACTTTTTGTTTGTCGAGCATTTTTATTCTCGATTGTACCAGTCCAGCCGAACGGGCTCCTGCACGGAACTCTCGAATGAATTTTTCGGTTTTGGCGCGTTTTTTTTCAAAATTTTTCCGAGTTTGTTCGTGGATTATTTCTTCTTCTTTAATTTGGTTGCGGATTTTGTCGACGCCGCCACGCATTTTTTTTATCGATTTACGATGAATCATCATGGTGTGCGAGCAGACTCGGTCTAAAAAGGTTTTATCGTGTGAGACGACCATCAGTTCTCGTTTCCAGTTTTTTAGAAAATTTTCGAGCCACCGAATGGATGTAATATCAAGGTAATTGGTTGGTTCGTCCAGTATGAGTAAGTCAGGATCCGACAACAAAACTTTGGCTAAATTGATTCGTATTTGGTAGCCACCAGAAAACTCGTGTGGATTTTTCATTAAATCTTTTTTTTCAAATCCAAGCCCAAATAACATTTTTTCGGCTTTCCAAATATCAGATTTTTCCTCATCTTTTAAGCCTAAAATGGCTTCATCTCTTAATGTGTCTTTGGTAAAATTTAAATGTTGTTCGAGGGTGCCAATGGTGTAATGGTTGGGAATTTTTATTTCGCCCGTGTTGGGTTCTTCTTGTCCCAAAATCATTTTTACAATCGTTGATTTTCCGTATCCGTTGCGTCCAATAATACCGACTTTTTCTTTGGCGTGGATAGCAAAGTTGACGTCTTCTAATAATAGTTGCGACCCAAACCGTTTTGTTACTTCTATAAACTGAATCATATCGTATAACAAAATATTGCTTTTTAGAATTAACGCAACGTTGTATAAGTTCGGTCTTTTTTGTATTTGGCAAGTGAGATTGTTTGCCAAAAATCGGGTTAATAAATATATTTGAATGGAATTTATTTTTTAATATTTAAATTATGAAAAATCCTTTTGCCAAAAAAGACTGGACGGTTGGAAATGTGTTAACCGTGTTGTGGATTGTGTTTTCAGTTCCATTTGTATTGTTTATGTTGTACCGATTTGGTTTGTCTGTTTCATACCAAGCTGGGTTGCAAGACGGAGCTCAAAACGGAATGGTACAAGCTTACTCAGAAGTATTTAAAGCTGCCAATAACAAAGAATGTAAAGCCTTTCCTTTGAATTTAGGGCAAGCAAAAGTTGAATTGGTTAATACGGCTTGTTTGAAAAAAGCGGAAGCACCAAAAACAGAAGTAAAAGCAGAAAAAATAAGGAAATAGACTTTTGCTATAAAAAAAACTTACCCAATTGGGGTAAGTTTTTTTCTTTTAACTATCCCTGTCACTCTGGCTCTGTCAAGAGTCGTTTTATATACATTTAGATTCTTGACGAAGCGAGAATGACTCTTATCGGAGGTGTGGTTGATAGTTTATTTCAATAATTCTAAAAATTCGTTAATCGACACAACCGTATCTTTTTGTTCTCCGTATTTTCGAATCGTTAAGTTGCCAGATTCCATTTCTTTGTCTCCAATAATAATGGCAAACGGAATTTTTCCTGTTTGGCAGTTTCGGACTCGTTTTCCGAGGCTGTTGGTTGAATCGTATACTTCGGTTCGGGCACCTTGTTGTTTTAGTTTTTTGGCTAAATCATAAGCAAAATCTTCATGCGCTTGATTGACCGGAATAATGTGGGCTTGCACTGGGGCTAGCCAAGCAGGGAACGCACCGGCAAAATGTTCGATAATAACGCTCATAAATCGCTCTAAACTTCCAGCAATGGCTCGATGAATCATAACTGGTTGTTCTTTTTCGCCTTGTTCGTTGGTGTATTCGAGTCCAAAGTTTTTTGGTTGGACAAAATCAATTTGAATGGTGGCTAATTGCCATTCTCGTCCTAAGGCATCTTTAAACTGAAAGTCGAGTTTGGGACCATAAAAGGCCGCTTCGCCTTCTACTCGTTTGAAAGGAAGGTTTTTGTTTTGCGCCACTGATTCCAAAAAGGCTTCGGCTTTATCCCAATCGGCGGGATCTCCCATGTATTTTTCTGGTTTTTCTGGATCTCGAACGGATAATGACACCCAAAAATCACCCTCGTTAAACATACCAAGTTTGGTGTAGAATGATTTAATTACTTCCACCAAATTTTCGGCTTCTTGTCCGACTTGTGCGATGCGACAAAAAACGTGTCCGTCATCTTGAGTAAGGCTTCGTACCCGTGATAATCCTAACAATTCTCCTGGTTGTTCGTCGCGGTAACAGGTAGTGGTTTCGGCGTACCGAATTGGTAAATCGCGGTAACTACGCATTTCAGACGCAAAAATTTGGGCGTGGTGTGGGCAATTCATCGGCTTCATCACAAACTCTGTGTCGCCTTTTCCTTTTACGTGGAATAAGTCGTCTTTATATTTTTGCCAGTGTCCTGAAGTTTCGTATAAATCTTTTTTGGTAATGTGTGGAATATGAACTTTTTCGAACCCAAAAGGGGTTTGGAAATCCATAATAGTTTCTTCGATTTTGTTTCGAATAAAGGCCCCCTTAGGTGTAAACAATGGTAACCCAGAACCAACTAAGTCAGAGAAAGTAAACAATCCGAGTTCTTTTCCGATTTTTCGGTGATCTCGTTTGGCGGCCTCTTCAAGAAACTTTTCGTAGTCTTCTAATTGTTGTTTGGTTTCAAACGCTACGCCATAAATTCGAGTTAAGTTTTCTCGGTTTTCGTCTCCTCGCCAGTACGATCCAGCAATTTTCATCAATTTTACCACTCCAACTTTTCCCGTTGATTCTAGATGCGGACCCGCACACAAATCTCTGTAAGTAACTCGTCCGTCTTCGGCTACAAAATCATACACCGATAATTCGTCACCTCGGGCAACAAATTCTTCAATCAGTTCCATTTTGTATTTATCGTACCCAAACTCGGCTCGGGCTTCTTCGGGGGTGATAATTTGGCTTACTACTTTAAAATCTTTGTTGATAATCCAACGCATTTTTTTCTCGATTTTTTTGAAATCTTTTTCGCTCACGGTTTCGCCTAAAAAATCAAAATCTTGATAAAATCCTGTATCGGTCCATGGTCCAACTCCTCGCAAAGCCTCGGGCCAAATCATTTTTACCGCTGCTGACATTACATGGCTGGCGGTGTGCCGTCGGAGCGTTTCTAAGCAATCACACATCTTTTTTCTGATTAAAAAATAGCCTCTTTGTGAGAGAGGTTTATTTGTTGACACAAACAAAACCTCCGAAATTTATTCGGTGATGGTTGTGGTTGTGGTGGTTGTATTTTTCATTTTCGGGGCTAGTATAAAATGGATTCGGTTTAGGGTCAAAGTTTTTTATATTTAATTTATTTGCATTTGCTTTTTGGTTGTGACAGAATCAAAGGCAATAGAGTATCGTTCCGTTTGTATGTACGATTCTTTTTCTGTTTTTCTTTTTTATACTATTATACTATGAAGAATCCAAGATTTCAATTATCAGCGATAAAAACATTTTTATTGGTTTTAACGGTTAGCACTATTTTGACGGGATGTCTATCGCCATCTCAGGTGACGTTTCAAGTAGAAAACAAAACCGAAGAAAATGTCTATAATGCGACGATTAAAGCCGAGAATAAACCTTGTAATTTAGTTAGTTTTGAAGAAATTTTAAAACCAGAGGACAAAGAAAGTGTTACTTTGGGTGTGACCAATCTGATGAATGATTGTTTGCCAAGTAAAAGTGATGGTTCGTACGGGATTAAATACATGATGGGGAATAAAACGTACGAAACTGATTTTGGTTATTATACCAATGGGATTCCGCTGGACGAATCATTTGATATTAAATTTTTAGATACGCAAAAAATTAGTATTAACGGCAAAGAAGTCACCACTAAATTAACCGATTCTTTTTCAATGCACCGCAGTTTTCCAGGCGGGAAATATGAAGGAGATAAAAGTTTAAATACGAGTCATCCTCTCTTTGGGCAAATAAAAACGAAAGGAAAAGCTTTTTACCAAAATTTGCCACATGCTAAAACGAGTAAAAGAGCGGGCGATTTTGAAGTGAAACAAAAAAGTGGCGGTGAAAATGGTGATTTTTATCTGGTAATGAAAAACGGTGAAAAGATTTATGAAAGTAGCAAAACGGTTTTTATTGTCGAAGAACCATTTAAAAATATTGTAAATAAAGGCGATGAATGGTGGATGTTATATGATGAAAATAAATTTCCTCAGACCTCTACCAGTTATATAACAACTCAGGATGTAAAATTTCATACGAGACTTATCCATAATGGCGAAGAAGTAGCCGTAGCGGAAGCTTTTGCTTTACATAACTTGAATGGAAAAATCTTTTATTTCTTCAAACAAGAGGAAGACTCAAAAATTCAATACTATTTAGATGGACGAATTTACCAAACTTCTTTTGATGACATTATTCATGATCGTTGTTGTGAACCAGGAGCGTTTAATTTGCAATTAGGTACCGATGGACGATTGGCTTTTTGGGGCGTAAAAGACGGTAAATTTAGTTACAATGAAGCTATTTTACCTGAATTTACCACTCATCCTCGTGAAGTAATTTTTCCCAAGTTTCAAGGAGAAGTAACAGACGAACTTTCACAGTATCCTATTGATGGGAATGGAAATCCGACGCACGAACCAATGGCTACTGATGTCAAACAATTAGCGAGAGAAAAAACGAAAGATGTTTTGCAAAATGAAATTTTGAAAGCTTTAGATTTTAAATTTTCGGAAATATTTGAAGGGAAAACGACGCCCAAAGAAAATATTGAAATCGATCATAGTTTGGTCACCATGGCGAGCGATGTTGATTTACGTCAATTTACGAGAGAGAAAAATGTTTTTCTCGATAACGGTTGGGAAGTAGTTAACTCCTTTTCGTGGGACGCTTTTGGTGTCTATTCTTGGCAACGAGTGTATAACAAGGACGATATTTATTGTTTAGCCAAAGCCCAAAGTTTTGATGGAAAAAAGGGAAATTTATCGTTGGCGTGTTGGGATGAGGTCAAATTAGGGAATCTTGATAAAAAATACACGAGAACCTCCATCAAAACTAAAATTAACAAATTCGTGCCGTATCAATTTGTAGAAGTTTCTTATCTCAATCGTAGTAAAGAAAAATTATATTACGGCGAAGCGTTTGAATTACGACATTTTGTGAAAAATAAATGGGTAGAAGTGCCGTTTAAAGAAGGGATTGGTTTTGATGATGTTGCTTATAAACTTTCGCAAAATATTGAGATTGAGAAAAAAATTAAGTTTGCCGATTATTTTAATGATTTAGAAGCGGGTCGTTATCAAATTTTACGCAAATTTTTTAATGATAAAAATGAAGAATTTACCGTGGCAACGGAATTCAAAATGCCCGAGAAAAATCTTCATCCAACCGCCAAGGAAAGACTAGAAAATGAAATTTTAATCAATCCATTTTTAGGAGACAGCAACCCCAAAATTGAAAAATACAGTTTTAAAACCAATGTATTTGGGGAAGATATGGAAATTAAAAACGCCTATAAGGTAAGCATTAAAGATGTCCCACGAATGGATTTTCCGGCAGATAATAATGATTTTGTGCAACAAAATTGGCACGAAGTTTCAGAACACAGCATGGAATTTTCGGAGATTTTTGGTTGGCGTAAATTTTACCAAAAAGGAAATAGCAATTGTTTGGTAAATTTCGGAGAACGACCTGATGGTTCCCAGTGTTACGACCCAAAATCGGAGTGTATTCCTGAAGCAGATTTAGAAATTACTTGTTGGGATAGTGAAGAAGCGGTAGAGGAGGAAATCGCCGGAAACTCAGAAATTGAAGAATTGGAAGCGATGACCACGGATGAACTTATAAATAGTATCGATGCCCAAACTTTTGCGCCGATTCTACTTGCTTCCGATCACCAATATAACAATCCAGAAGATATTTTTTACTATATTGATCGCATTCCAGTTTTAAAAGTTTTACAACAACGTCGTATGACGGATTTTGATTTGTTGCAAAAATTAAAGCAAAGAGTGGCAACTGAATTAAGCCAAAGCAAGAAATTTATTGCTGATGAACCGTTACGAAAACAAGATGATTTGATTGCGAAATTCTTGCAGGATTTTATTCAATATTTAGAAAAGGGCCATCCGATTAATTGGGAAGAAGCGGTAAAAATTATTAATTCTGGAGACGTGAAAGACACTTCCCAATATCACTCTTTGGAAGTACATTTAGAATTATCAGATGGAACACATTATCGCACAACCGAACCAAAGATTGATGCCATTTTTGATGTAGTAGATGAATGTGGAGAAAAGTGTAAAAATATTCAACAAGCGACAGAATAAAAAATTTTTAATTTTTAATTATTTATAAAATGAATTTTCAACCAAAAAAACTTTTATACCTTATCGCACCTGCAGTAGCATTTTATATTGTGCCCTTATTAATTCGAGATACTGGATTAGGTATGTTGGTGTTATTACTAATTATTCCCATAATAATTTTTATTAATTCGATAGTATTTGGTGTAAAAAACCGATGGCATTGGGAATATCCGGTGGTTATTGGATTATGTTTTGTATCAACAATTCCGATTTTTTACAATCAATCGGCGAGTGTCTATGGACTTATCTATGGAATATTAGCAGCCTTGGGAGCATTATTGGGAGGATTGTTGCGACCGAATCATAATAGCTACAAGATAACAAACAGCTGGAAGATCGTGATCACTATTTTAGTAAGTATTTTTTCAATAATTGCTATTTTGTTTGTAATCAACCTTTTTTCAATCAATGCTTTTATGAATAATAATACAACAATTAATACAACTCATAACATTCCAAAAGAATAAGTTACTTAAATAGTTCAAAATCTACTATAAAAGCTTCGTAAATTACGGAGTTTTTTTATTTTTTTAAAATAAATATTTATTGACAAACAATAAAAAAATAATAAACTGTGTTCGTAAGTTAATAAATTTTCTCACATGAAAAATATTTTATCCCATTTAGTTAAATTTTTACTATTAATTTTTATTGTTGGTTTAATTCTTACGATGATATACTTCCTTCCCGTAATAGCGAATCAAGCAGTAGAAACTTATCCTGAACTAGTTCATGCCAAAGATAACTTGTTGATAATCGGTAAGACTCTATGCACACTGTTAATTGCTGGATTTGCTACAATAATATATTTATTAGTGCTGTTTGATAAAGGACAGGTATTTACAACAAAATTTCTCCAAGCATTAAAAGTTATCATGGGGGTATCTATAACAACCATCTGTATTATCACGGTCTTAGCTATCTATTTAGTCATGATTGATGCCATCAAACACCTAGTTGGTTATATTCTCATTGGTGGAGAGATGTCGGTTGTCATTTTTACTGCCATAACCTTTGTAATTCATAAAATTATTTCTGACGCGTCCCTCTACAAACAAGAAAACGAACTAACCATTTAATACCACCATGATTATTGTTAATTTAGACGTCATGCTTGCCAAACGGAAAATGAGTGTTACCGAATTATCCGAGAAGGTTGGCATCACTATCGCCAATATCTCAATTTTGAAGAACAACAAAGCTAAGGCCATACGCTTTAGCACCCTCGAAACTATCTGCCAAGCATTAGACTGCCAGCCTGGAGATATTCTCGAGTATAAAAATTAAATTTTATATTATAGAGGAAGGATCATTTCCTTGTTATAGCGAGTATAATATTTATATTATGTTATTTTTTTTCGGCATTGGTATGTGTAGTATCTTTGATAATTTTGTTGCGAAATTTTTCTAAAAAGCGTAAAACACCCGTGAAATAATTTTAGTATTAGATAACTATGAAAAAATACATTTTGGCGTTTGTTTTTATCGTATTCTTGTTGGTTCCATTTTATCCCTACCAAGAAACATATTACAAAGATGGTGGAACCAAATTATATACATCGTATTTGTATCAGTATATCAAATTTAATACGTTGGAAGGTTGTACGGAGGCGGTTCTTTCGTGGTATCCGCAAAACAACAAATCGTACGACGATTATTGGCAACAAGTTTGTAAGAAAAATCATCCACAAGCAACCAAAGTTACGTACTCTAATTTGGTAGATAAAAAGTCGCAAGATTTTGTAAAAAATGTGTTGGCAAAATACGAAGTGGCCGAAAAAAATATTGAAGATTTCTTCTACTATGTTGATTACTTTAATAAGGCGGTTAAGAACGAAGGTTTGGTGTCATCGGATTTTGTCGAACTTAAAAATACATCGCGAGATGGTGGATATCCATTATATCTAGAAAAATTAGAGCAGTATAATTTGGATTTTATGGGTACGAATTGCCGAATTTCGAGTTTTTCTTTGTTGCGTGATTTGATAGATGTGAAGGATGAAAATCCTGTTACTGAAGAAGATAGAGTATTAATGTTTGATAATGGAGCGGTGGAGAATTTTCCGAAACCAATTTTTTCGGATACAGATAAGAAAAAGTTTGTGGCTTTCTTTCGAGGGATTCCTACGCCTCGCACCAAAGATCAAGCTGTACATGTAAAAACAATGAAGGATTATTGGAAAAAACACCAAATTAGTTTTAAAACTCCTAAAGGTATGTCATTGGTTATGTTAATTAATCACGACGATTTAGATGATGTTTTGTTTGTTGGTCATGTTGGGGTTTTGCTTAAATCGGATGGGAAATATCTCTTTTTAGAAAAATTAAGTTTTGATTTACCTTACCAAGCCATTTTGTTCAATAAAAAGTCACAGGTAAAAGACTATTTTATGAAAAAGTATGGGGATATGGTCAGTGAAGAAACTGCCAAGCCATTTTTGATGGAAAATGATGAATTGTTTGATTAGGATAGTGAATAAATTTTAATATAAAAAAAACGGCTCTCAGCCGTTTTTTTATACTTGGCACTTCGGGCAAAAATGTGTGCCACGACCCGCACATTTTATTTTTTCAATTTCTGTGTCGCAATCAACGCATAGTTCGCCTTGGCGGTTAAACACTAGTAAATAATCGCTGTGGTTTCCTTTGCTGCCATCGGCCCGAGTAAAACTATAAAACGTCGTTCCGCCATTATTTAAGGCTTCTTTCATAACCGATTCGCAGGCTGGGAACAGTTTTTTTTGTTCGGCTTCGGTGATAGTGTTTACCAGTCGGGTCGGGTGAATTTTGGCTTTAAATAAAGCTTCGTCTACATAAATATTGCCAAGTCCCGAGATGATTTTTTGGTTTAATAAAAACGCTTTAATGTTGGTGCGTCGGTTTTTGGTAAACAATTTTTTAAAATTCTCCCAAGTATAATTATCGGTCATAGGTTCTATTCCATAACCATTAATGGTTTTGTTTATTTTTTGGTTAGACGCAAACTTGATGTATCCAAACTGGCGCATATCGTTAAAATAGAGTTTTGAGCCGTCTTCGAAATAAAAAATAATATGAGAATGTTTGGTGGGGAGATTTAAATCGGATTCAGAAATAGTGTGTCCACCGCCAGCGAGTTGTCCGTCGGCATCAGCAAAAATAAATTGCCCCGTCATTTTTAAGTGAGCCAGTAACCCTTCGTTACTATTTTTTTGTAACCGAAAAATCATAAGTTTTCCGATGCGGTCAATACCCGTAAACGATTCGCCGATCAACTTCTTTTCAAAGTCTTCATCGTTTCCAGTTAGTTTGGGTTTGTTTACGACTATTTTGGTTATTTTTTTACGAACGATGTGCGGTTCTATTTGGGCACGAACGGTTTCTACTTCGGGTAATTCGGGCATTGTTTTGGGTGGTATTAAAAAGTTTACGAGTTAATAAATTGGCGAGTATATAGGTTGCTTTAATTTTTTGTTTATTCTACTACCGAAGCACTAATAGCGGGAACCACTCGTTCATCAAAAGGATTCGGAATGACATTGTCTTCATTTGGATTTTCGACTAAGTCTGCCAAAGCTTCTGCGGCACGAAGTTTCATATCGTAGTTTACTTTTTTGATGCCATTTTCAAGCAATCCTTTGAAAAATCCTGGAAATATTAACACATTATTAATTTGGTTTGGATAATCAGAGCGACCTGTTGCTACGATTCGAGCACCAGCGGCTTTGGCATCTTCGGGCATAATTTCTGGCGTAGGGTTGGCCAAGGCAAAAATAATAGGATATTTAGCCATGGTTTTTACCATATCTGTGGTAACGAGTCCTCCTTTTGATACTCCAATAAATACATCAGCGTTTTTTAGGGCGTCTTCTAATCCACCCGCTTGTAAACTACAGAAATTTCGTTTTGATTCAGGTAAATCCATGCGTCGACAGTCAACAATTCCTTTTGAATCGACCATAACAATGTTTTGTACGCCCCAAATGTTAATCATTTTGGCAATAGCAATTCCAGCCGCTCCAGCACCAGAAATAGCGACTTTAATATCTTTCTTTTCTTTGCCGACTACTTTGAGGGAATTTTTTAAGGCTGCCAACGTTACCATCGCGGTTCCGTCTTGGTCGTCGTGAAACACCGGAATATCAAGTAAATTTGAGAGGGTTTCTTCGATTTCAAAACATCGTGGAGCAGAAATATCTTCTAAATTTATTCCGCCAAAAGTAGGGGCTAAATTTTTGATAATAGAAATAATTTCATCTTTATTTTGCGTGTTCAATACCAATGGAACGGCGTTTACGTCAGCAAAACTTTTGAGTAACATGCATTTCCCTTCCATTACTGGGAGGGCGGCTTCTGGGCCAATATTTCCCAGACCTAGTACCGCTGAACCATCAGACACTACCGCAATAGTATTTTTACGAATGGTGAGTGATTTTGAGGCTTCTTTGTTTTGGGCAATGGCACGACATGGTTCGGCAATACCAGGTGAATAAAAGGTTGATAATTCATCTTGATTGGTAAGTTTTGTCGCAATTCCAGTAAAAAGGGGACTTCCATTCTTACGACTGTCGAGACTGGCTTGATTGTAATTCATTATTACTATTTTCTTTAAAAACAATTTATACGCAAATAAACTCGGTAGTTTTTACTACCGAGTTTCTATCAATTCTATTACTTTTATTTACTACTTTTACTTTTTAAAGGCGGCGTTTTGAAAGAAGTTTTTATAAATGCTTTGTCTTTGAGTCTTTTTTGGTTTATTGTTTTTCTCAATCATAAAGATTATTCGTTCTGGTTCGTATGATTTGGTTCGTTGATATGATTTATCGATGGTATTTATTTTTGTGTTAAAATTAAATTGAACGTTAGCAGAAGATTCAATGTCTATTTTTTCGGAATTTTTTGACGACTTGGTTTTAGTGGTTTTGTAGGTATGTTTTGATGCATCGAAAGGGGTTGCTTTGTATACTACTTGGATAGTTTCTGGAATGTTATTTACATCACCTAATATCATTCGGTTTCCATCCAAGCGTAGACTTGTATGTTTTAAGTTTGTTGAGATGATTTCTCCGGGAAATTCAATTAATTGAGAAATATTTACCATAGGATTCGGTTCTTTTTCTTTCCCAGCAAAAAAGAATTCTTTTGGAAAAGATGCTTGAAAATTCTCGCCTTTTTTTTCTACCTTTAAGTTTCCTTTTGCTTCAATTTCCATTAATCCAGGTTCCACTTCGGTACACTTTGATTTATTGGGGATATCCATTTTTAGTGTTTTACAAGACAACTGGTTTTCCTTGTTAATGTGCTTCTCTTTTTCTAATGAATTTCCCATCTGAATTGCGGCTCGGGCGTCTATTATGTGTTTGGAATGAAAACTTCCATCGTTGTTTACTTTTGTTTTCATGTCTACATTTATACACCCCGTCATCATGATTCCAATGAGAGGCAGTGCTAGTAGTTTTAATTTTTTCATTTTTGTTTTTGATTAGTAAATAGTAATAAAATGAATTTTTTATGGCTTGGTGTTTTTACCAAGAAATTGTATTTTAACATAAAAATAAATAAAAATCAAATATTTTTTATAAAAAGTCAAATAATAAAAAGAATTAGTTTTACAGACTAATTCTTTCTTGGTTGCGGATGAATTTTTACGATACTTTCTTTCGAATTTCTGGTTTTTCGTCTAATTGTTTATTCACTAATTTTTGTTGGAATATTCCAAAGATAGTAGAAGTGAGCCAGTATAACCCAAGAGCCGCAGGGAAGGTGGCAGCAAAGAATCCAATCATTACCGGCATTACGTATTTCATCATCCCCGTCATGGCTTGCATTTGTTCGGCCATACCTTGCTTATCTGACGATTTTCCTTTTTTGGTTGGTTGTTGCTTGGTGTTCATTGTGAGTGAAATCGCAATGTATTGGGCTCCAGCTACTAGTAGGGGGAATAATAGGTAAATTGCAGTACTTACTGACAGGCTTGAGATAAACGTGCTCCATGGAATATTGGCTAAATCCCAAAATAAGAAATGCGTATTTACGTTGGTTAAATCAGCATTGGCTTGGAATGAATACAAAAAGTGTGATAAATGTGGGGCCATGCCGTCTTTTACGCTGTAGTATACTCCTAACATTACGGGTACTTGAATCAGCATTGGCAAACAAGAACTCATTGGGTTTACCTTGTGTGTTTTGTATAATTCCATGGTTTTCATAGCAATCATTTGTTGGTTCCCTTTGAATTTCTTTTTTACTTCATCGAGTTTTGGTTGTAGTTTTTGTAGTGCTCGTTGTGATCGCATAGCTTTTTGGTTGGGGTAAAAAAGCAACAATCGAACTACGATGGTTAGTAAAATTATGGCAACTCCAAATGGTTTTCCAGGAAGCGTTTGTGTTAGGAATACCAAAGCATTGAACATTGGTTGAGAGATAAACGTTCGGAATAATTTTTTGAAAAACCCAGGGGTTTCAATTTCGAATTTCTTTGATTCGTACGTTTGTCCGTCTGCGGTTTTTACTACCACAAAGTATTCGCCAGCTTCAGTAAAGGCTTGGGCGTTTTTTTCGGAAACACTGAATTTGGCAGTTTTGTTTGGTGCTACGGTTAGTGAGGTGTTTTCTAAACAAGTTACTTCATCGGCCACAGGAATTCGTTTGTCGTTGGCAATGCGGAAGAACTCTGTGTTTTGACAAATGTTTTCAATTACTACTGGTTTATTCAATCCGTTTTGAATTTTAAATTCAACTAAATTTCCCGTAGTAATTGAATTGGTTGTTGATTGAATATGAACGGTTGGTGTTTCATTCTTTGGGGTTTTCTTTTGAAAACTATTAATGAACGAAAACACTCCAAAGAAGAGGAGTCCCCATAATAAAACATTGGTAACGAGTTTTGATTTGTTATTTGTTTCACTCATAATGAATTGAATTAGTGATTAAATTTTAAGTCTATTTTTTGTAATAGGGTTGGTATGATTGTTTTTAAATTGGCACAATTTTCAACTGTTTTCCCTTTATATAAGCAAATTACGTTTTTTTGTGTTAGTTTAGGAAACAATTCGGTGCGGAGTATTTCGTACATTTTTCGTCTGATTTGATTGCGGTGGACAGCCAGTTTAATGTTTTTTTTACTCACGGTTGCTCCAATGCGACTGTGTGTAGGGCTGTGAGAAACAAAAAATGTGAAATCTTGTATAAATATTTTTTTTGAACGCAAAAAAGCCCGCTCAAACTGGTTGGTCGTAAAGCGGTACTTTTTTTGTATCATTTGTTGTAGGTAAACGCGGAGTGCTAAGCGTGAGACCAAGATTTTTGTTTTCCGGCTACGCTCAAAGATTTTCGTCCTTTTTGTCGTCGTGCTGACAACACGTTTCGTCCTCCGTTTGTTTGCATTCGTGCTCTAAACCCGTGGGTTCGCATTCGTTTTCGCCATCTTCTTTTTGCTAACATTTTTCTTTTGAAATTAAGCAGTATTTTTCGAAGCAGACTGTAATAAATGCGAAAATATTGTCAAACTAAATTTCTCGCTTGATTTGAAGATTGTGGTGATGAAGCGTCGATTAAAACTGTTTGAGGAAGTCAATTTTGGGACTGAGAAGATACCGAATATCGGTAATTCCATATTTCATCATCGCCAGTCTGGTTAAGCCAAACCCAAAGGCGAATCCGGTGTATTCATTTGGATCAATGCCACCATTTTTCAGTACGTTGGGATGAACCATTCCCGCTCCCATAAATTCGAGCCATTTTCCGGGTTTCCCTTCGGTTTCAAACCACATGTCTACTTCAAATCCAGGTTCGACAAATGGGAAATACCCTGGTCGGAGTCGAATCTTTATATCTTTTTCAAATAGTTTCGACAACATGGTAGTGATGGTTCCTTTTAGGTGAGCCAGTGAGATGTCTTTGTCAATTAACAGGCCTTCTACTTGATAAAAAACCGCATCATGAGTGGCGTCAACGTCTTCATTTCGGAAGACTCGTCCTGGTGAGATAAGTCGCAATGGAGCGCCAAATTCTTTCATCATTCGAATTTGTACGTCTGAAGTTTGTGTTCGCAAAACGCGGTTCTCGTGTGGGTTTTCCGCTTCGTTATTGACCCAAAAAGTGTCTTGCATATCTCGTGCGGGGTGGTGTTCGGGAATGTCCAACGCATCAAAATTATTCCATTCGGTTTCTAAGTGTGGTCCGTCGGCAATTTCAAATCCCATGCTTGAGAATATGGTTTCTACTTGTCTTTGTACTTGATTGAGCGGGTGAATAGCCCCTGTTTTAGGAGGATTCGTTTTGGTTACGTCAATCCATTCGGCTTCTAATTGTTTTTCTAAGGCTTGTTTTTTTATGACGCTCGCTTTTTCTTCAATGAGATTGTTCAAAAATTCTCGCAAGGCTCCGACGGCCTGTCCGACGGTTTTCTTTTCTTCGGGGGGGAGCGTTTTTAGTCCTTTTGAAAGTTGTACGAGTAAAGAGTTTTTTCCCGTAAATGTTTGTTGAAAGGCTTGTAGGTCATCTAATGTTTTAAGCGTTTGAACTTTTTGTTGTGTTTCGTCTTTTAGTTGGTTTATTTGTTGTAGAATTTCAGTCATTTTTTATTTTTAAGACATTTTATTTGATTTTTTCTAGAAAATACTATAAAATGAGTAGAAAATTTGCAACAAAAAACAAATACAAATGGTAAATTTTAATTTTGGTCTCGGAACTTCAACCGCACAAGATGATACGGCATCAGCGGAACAAAGCACTACTACGGCCGGGGACACAGGTACGACTCCGCCAACAGATACTGGTGCTACACCCGTAACGAATGATACGGGGGCTACTCAAACACCAGCGGCAACAAATCCGTTTGAAACGAATATTCCTGCGGCTGATGAAAATATTTTTGTGACCCCGCCAGAGTCAAATACTCCAGTATCACAACCCGTGACAGAAGCACCGGTTGTTCCAACTGAAGAGACTTCAAATACGACTCCTGAGTCGGTAAATATTTTTGAAAAACCCGTTCCAAAAGCCGATGAAATGACTCAACCACAAGAACCAGTTGTTTCAACTGAGAACGTGGCGACCGAGACAGAAGAACCGGTTTCTGACCAAAATCAATCTGATTTAGAACCATTAGAACCTATTTTCCCTGACACGCCAGCGCCAGCGGTAGAACCGATTCCTCAAGATTTAGAACCAGCTGCTCCAACGGAAGTAAAACCAGAACCTGTTTTGGTTGAAGCTTCAGACTCAGTGGTTAATCCATTTTCGGCGGATACTCCAAGTTTAGGAAATGTTGAAGAAACTTCTGCTCAAGATGTTCCTGCGGTAAAAGAGGATATTTCTGATGTTGAATTTAATCCATTTTCGGAAGACGGAGCCAAACCAGTGGTCGAAGAACCAGTGGCAGAGCCAATGGGTTCAGATGATACATCATCGACAGAAGAACCGGGGCTAGGGTTTAACCCGTTTGCTGAGACAGATTCAGAAGTTACGTCTACAGATTCAGTTGAAAATGATTCGGCGGTGGAAACGGAAGAATTGGAGCCAGAAATGCCAACGGCTGATTCGACTGATGAATCAGTAGCAGTACCAGAAACAGTTGATCCAGAATCGTTTTCTCCGTTTGAAGATGATACAGAAGAAACGGTAAATGATGATGACGATGATTTAGTGGATTCGGAAGAGTCGGAAGATTCAGATTTGCCAACAGAAGAATTAGTGCCAATGTTTGGAGATGATGACGATGGTGACGATGATGAAGATTTAAGCCCAACGAATACTTCGGCTGATCCGTTGCAAACACTGACGGCGGTAAAAAATGATATTGAAACTTATATTTCGCAACAAGAAGCGGATATTGCTGATTTGAATGCAGATATTGATTATCATAAAGATGAAATTAAGGATTTGCGACACCAAATTAAAGAGAAACAAAAGCATATTAAGGAGAAAAAAGAAGAATTTGAAAATATGATTAAGGACATTGAGAAAACGTTGGCCACTAAATTTACGATAAAAAAATAAAGTGGAAAATAAAAGAATAAAAAAACATCAACCAATTGGTTGATGTTTTTTTAGTTTGAAAATCAAAAAGACTAAGCAACTGCTTCTCGCAATTGTTTTCCAGCTTTGAATTTAGCTACTTTTTTAGCAGGGATTTTAATAGCAGCTCCAGTTCGAGGATTTACTCCTGTTCGAGCAGCTCGTTGTGTTACTGAGAAAGTTCCGAATCCTGTCAATGTAACAGATCCTCCAGCTGCCAAAGCTGTTTCTACTGAATCCAACATTGCGTTCAATGCTTCACCAGCGGCTTTTTTAGTAATACCAGCTGCTTCAGCCATTTTTTCGATCATGTCGTTTTTTGTGAATGCCATCTCTTTAAATAGATTAATAAAATAAATTAGCTTCTGACAACATTGTAGTATGATAGATGTTGGCTTGGCAAGCGGTTTTATGTAAAAATAATTGCTTGTGTATTTGTTATGTTTTATTTATATATTTTTTTTAGAACATCTTTTTTGTTCTTATATTTAAATAGGCTATTTGTTTATTGTTTTATGTTTATTTCTGTATACAAAATATGAACATCTTCATTGTTGGAAGTTTTTTTTGTTATATTGGCGGTTCTTCTTGATTTTTTCTTGGTTTTTAGGTATAATGGAGCGATGGAAGACGAAAAATACCCAGAATCACCAATAGATTATTCAGAAAAACTAGCTGAGAAAGCGGCGAATTGTGTTGCTGATTCTAAAGATAAGAGAGGAAATTTAGTTTTAAATATATTAGAAGGTCATCGTGATAAAGTATCTGAAACATTAAAAAAGATGAAAAATCACGACATTGTAAAAGCCGTATTGGATAATCCAGAAGAGGCGTTTAAGTTTTGTTTTAAGCCAACGGGAAATAAAAATGAATATAAAGTTAATTTTCGTCCGATAGATTGGCGATTGTTAGGGTTGGGTCATTTTAAGGAAATAACGGAACAATTTAATCAAGTGCAAGTTGTTGGAAAAAAAGAAACTCGAATAGGGACGTTGGATGCGAACGCACATCCAAACAAGCCCGGGTATTCTGATAAGAAAGGATATTTGAGTATTCGGAATGGAGATACGGTAAGATTAGTGGAGAATGAAGATGAGAATAAAGAAGAAGCATTAAAAGCGAAGCGAGAGTCTTTTGCGAAGGAATCAAAATTGAAGAATGAATCGTATATTAAGTTGTTGAAGGAAAATCCTGACTTATATAAAGAAGAATCATATGATTATGCTGGAGGGACTCTTGACTATAAAAAATGGTCATCGACAAATGTGGGTAATTATTATGAAAATTTAAAGATTCCTCCAAGTTTACCAGATTATGATCGCCGAAAGCAGGTTTTAGAGAGAGCTTTGTGGGCGGTTAGTCATGGAGATACTTTACATGCTGGGCATTGTACGGATTGGGTTTCAAGGGTGTATGGGCACAATGCAGATTTTGGTCCAACGGTTTATAATGCTATTATACCTGTGGAAAATGGGTATCGAGTGTCAAGACCCGCGGGTCTTTATGAAATAAATAAAATTCAGCCAGGCGATTATTTGATGGCTGAAAATGGAAATAGTAAAGCTGGAACCCATGGGATGATTGCTTTGGAAAATTACGGTGATGGGCGAGTGAAAGTGGCAAGTTATGGTGGAGATGGACGAGCTCCTAAAATTGAAGTGTATAACTTTTTGTCGGGGTTAGAC